>JAJEHI010000121.1 GCA_022823775.1 Defluviicoccus sp.
GTTGTGGATAACCCAAGCGGGTTACCCACAACCCCACCGGCCCGGCAGCAAAAACCCGATTGAAATCAGACCTGAACAAAACAAGAAAACTGTTACCCATGCCCCCGGTCAGAACTGTTACCTATGTGCCCGGTTGCTCAGTGAGGGGGCCTCCCGGCTGGCGGCCGGCCCGGATCGCGCGCGGTCGAAAATTGCGTCAACCCGCGGCGCGGCGCCTCCGGTACTGGCTGAGCAGGACGAGACCGAGCGCGGCAAGGCCAAGGAGGTAGACGATCTCCTTGGGCGGGCGGTCGATCTGCTCGATGTCGATGTCGGTGATGCGGTCGCCGAAGGTCAGTCCCGCCTTTTCGGCCGGGCCGTCGAATGCGGTGTTGTCGACCTCGTATCCGCCGCCCTCGGCCGGCGCGATCTCGACACCGATCCGTTGCGCCAGCGACTGCCCGCCCTCCGGCGGCGGCGGCGAGATCGTGAACAGCTTGAAGCGGTCGCCGTAATCGGTCGAGCGCACCACGTGCAGCCTGACCGTGCGGTCCGCCGGAATCCGGCTGGGAGCCGCCTCCACCTCGGCGATGCCGACCGAGCTGAACTCGGGCTTGACCAGGTTGAGTACGAAATCGGGCCGGAAGAGCGGGACGATCACCAGGATCAGGAGGATGGCTTCGTAGAGCCGGAGCCTGACCAGCAGCCAACCCTGGGTGAGCGCGCTGAAGGACAGGATCGCGATCAGCGAAACGACGAACACCATGACCCCGTGCCCGACGCTCTCGACGCCGATCAGGAGGAGTTCCGGGTTGAACACGAAAACCAGCGGCAGGATCGCGGTCCGGATGTCGTAGAGGAAGGACTGGACCCCGGTGCGGAGCGGATCGGCGCCCGATATGGCCGAGGCCGCATACGCCGCGAGGCATACCGGCGGCGTCGAATCCGCCATCAGACCGAAATAGAACACGAACAGATGGACGGCGATCAGCGGCAGAACCAGCCCCGAGGCGTTGCCGAGCTCTACGATGACGCCGGCCATCAGCGAGGCCACGACGATATAGTTCGCCGTCGTCGGCAGCCCCATGCCGAGAACGATGCAGACCACAGCGGTGAGCAGCAGCAACACGTAGACGTCGCCGCCCGAGATCGCCTCGACCACGCCCACCATGGCGTTGTTGAGCCCGGTCGAGGAGACCGCGCCTACGATGATCCCGGCGGTCGCGACAGCGACAGCGATATTGACCATGTTGCGCGCGCCGGAAACCAGGCCGTCGTAGATTTCGACGAATCCGTCGGCGATGGCGCGTCCGACGCTCCGCCCGCCGCCGCGCGCGGCCTCCCACGCATGTTGCGCGACGATGATCGCCATCAGCAGGACGATAGACCAGAAGACCGCGCTCCCCGCCGTCCAGCGCTCGACCATCAGCAGGTAAATCAGGACGACGATCGGAATCAGGAAATGGACGCCGCGCACGAAGGTCCGCCAGAGACGGGGAATGTCCGCGCGCGGCAACCCCGACAGGCCGAGTTTGAGCGCCTCCAGGTGCGAGATGTAGAGCAGCGCCATATAGCTGATCGCCGCCGGGATGGCGGCCGCCACGATGACGTCGAAATAGCTGATGCCGATGAATTCCGCGATGATGAACGCTGCCGCGCCCATGATCGGGGGCATGATCTGGCCGTTCGTGGACGCCGCGACCTCGATCGCACCGGCCTTGGTCGCCGGCATGCCGATCCTGCGCATGACCGGGATGGTGAAGGTGCCGGTCGTCACCACGTTGGCGATCGACGAACCGGAGATCATGCCGGTCATGCCCGAGGCGAGGATGGCCGCCTTGGCCGGCCCGCCGCGGTAGCGCCCCACCATGGCGAAGGAGAGGTCGAGGAAGTACTGGCCGGCGCCCGCCTTGTCCAGGAGCGCGCCGAACAGCACGAACAGAAAGACGAAGCTCACCGAAACGTCGATCGGGATGCCGAAGATCGCCTCGCCGCCCATCCATTGATAACCGATCAGCCGCTCGAGCGAGACGCCCTTGTGCGAGACGATCTCGGGCATCGACTGGCCGAAGATGGAATAGAGCAGGAATACCCCGGCCACGATCACCAGCGGGATCCCGATGCTGCGGCGCGTCGCCTCCAGCAGGAGCAGGATGCCGATGCCGCCGAGAATCGCTTCGACCGGAAGGACGAATTCCCAGCCGAACAGCGAGACGTCGTAGTTCAGCAGCACGCCCTGGCGCGCCACCAGACCGTCATAACCCAGGAACAGATAGAGCGCCGCGCCGCAACCGAGGATCGCGAGCGCGAGGTCGTAGAGCGGCAGTCCACCGGAGCGCCCGAGCCGCTTCGAGAGTGGAAACAGCAGGAAACAGAGAACCAGCCCGAAGGCCAGATGCACGCCGCGCGCGGGCACGTCGACGATGATGCCGAACCCCAGCGCGAACGGCAGGGGCGAGGCGATCCAGAGCTGGTACAACGACCAGAGCGCCGCAATGCCGCCGACGATGGCCGCGAACGCCGGCCCCATGGGGCGGCCGCCGTCTTCGAGGTCCTCGAGCGTTTCCCGGAGATCGTCCGGCGTTGGCTCCTGCGCGTCGCGGCGTTCGCGATCCGCCATCCGTCACCCCGAAGCAAAAGGGCGGGTCACGCCGGCAATGCCGGCGATAACCCGCCCCGGTTGGAATTTAAGCCGATGAGCCGGCGACCGGCTACATCATGCCCTTTTCCTTGTAGTACTTCGCCGCGCCCTTGTGCAGCGGCGCCGACAGCCCGTCCTTCATCATCCGCTTGGGATCGAGGTTGCGGAAGGCCGGATGCAGCTTGCGGAAATCGGCGATGTTCTCGAGCGCCGCCCGCGTCACCTCGTACACCACCTGATCGGACACGTCCGCGCTGGTGACGAAGGTCGCCATCACGCCGAACGTCGTCACGTCGGCGGTCGTGCTCTTGTAGGTCCCCTTCGGAATGGTCGCGAACGCGTAGAAGGGGTTCTCCGAGACCAGCTTCTTCTCGACGTTGCCGGCCAGGTTGATAATGCGTGCGCCGCAGCCGTCGGTCGCGACCGCCACGCCGGCGTTGGGCACGCCGACCGTATAGCCGTACCCGTCGATCTTGCCGTCGCACAGCGCCTTGGACTGCTCGGTCGAGGTCAGCTCGGTCGCGAGCTTGAAGTCGCCGACCTTCGTTCCGTAGGCCTTCATCAGCACTTCGGTCGTGCCGCGCTGGCCCGAACCGGGATTGCCGATGTTGAACCTCTTGCCCTTGAGGTCGGCCCAGGAATTGATGCCCGAATCCTTGCCCACGATGATGTGGTAAGGCTCCGGATGGACCGAGAACACCGCGCGTAGCTTGTTGAACTTGGTGACCTTGTCGGACGTGCCGTTGTAGGCGTGGTACTGCCAGTCGGACTGGGCGACGCCGAAGTCGAACTCGCCGGCGGCGATCTGCCCGATATTGTAGGTCGACCCGCCGCTGGAGGGCGCCGAACAGCGGATGCCGTGCTTGCGGCCCTTCTTGCGGCCTTCCGCGGCTTCCTTGTGGACCAGACGGCAGATCGTATTGCCGACCACGAAGTAGACACCGGTCGGACCGCCCGTGCCGATGGTGATGAATTGCCGTTTCGTCGCCGCGTCCGCCGAACCCGGCAGGCTCATCGCCAGCCCGGTCGCGGCCGCCACGGCGGCGACGGCTCCCAATCTCTTAATCATGATGATTTCTCCATTGCTGTCGGGTCCCTCTCCGCACGCCTCGGGATGCGTTCGCCCGAATCCTTCGGGTACGAATTCAGGTACCGAAGGCTACGTAGCGAAAGCGGGTTACGTCAAGACGAACCGGCCGTCGGGCGGGAAGGGGCGGGCGCGCATTCGTTTGAATTTCCATCGTCATGCCCGTATAAGTCCCGCAGCCGGATTGCCGCCTCCGGCGGCGGCTACCCACGGACGCGGCGGGCGGCGGGAAGCCGCCCGCGGAATACAGGGAAGAGGCAGATGGCGCTCGACGCGATGCTCCTCGAATACCTGCCGATCCTGATTTTCCTCGGCATCGCCGCGGCGATGGCCGTCGCCGCGGTCGCCGCGTCCTATATCGTCGCGCGGCAACGTCCCGACAGCGAGAAGATCTCCGCCTACGAGTGCGGCTTCGAGGCCTTCGACGACGCGCGGAGCCAGTTCGACGTACGCTTCTATCTGGTCGCCATCCTGTTCATCATCTTCGATCTGGAAATCGCGTTTCTGTTTCCCTGGGCGATCTCGCTGGGGGCGATCGGGATGCTGGGCTTCTGGTCGATGGTGGTCTTTCTTGCCGTGCTGACCGTCGGCTTCGTCTACGAATGGAAGAAGGGCGCACTCGAATGGGAGTGAGCGTCAACCCCGCCGATACCGACGCCGCGATGCGGGCGATCGGTTCGGAGTTGTCGGACAAGGGCTTCATCGTCACCCAGGTCGACAAGGTGATGAGCTGGGCGCAGAGCGGGTCGCTCTGGCCGATGACCTTCGGCCTCGCCTGCTGCGCGGTCGAGATGATGCACTCCGCCGCCAGCCGCTACGACCTCGACCGGTTCGGGGTGATCTTCCGCCCCAGCCCGCGCCAGTCGGACGTGATGATCGTCGCCGGAACGCTGACCAACAAGATGGCGCCGGCGCTGCGCAAGGTCTACGACCAGATGGCCGAGCCGCGCTGGGTGATCTCGATGGGCAGCTGCGCGAACGGGGGCGGGTACTACCACTACTCCTATTCGGTGGTGCGGGGCTGCGACCGCATCGTCCCGGTCGACATATACGTTCCCGGCTGCCCGCCCACCGCGGAGGCATTGGTATACGGAATCCTCCAGCTGCAGAAGAAGATCAAGCGGACGAGCACCTTCGCCCGCTGACCGTCGAGAACCCGTTCAAGGCACAGGATGAACCAGGCGCTCACCGAACTCGGCGAATATATCGGTTCGGCCCTGACGGTCGAGGGCGCCGGGACCGCCGGCGTCAACGACGAGCTCGTCCTGACCGTGCCCGCGGCGGAGATCGAGCGCACGCTGACCTGGCTGCGCGACGACGCGCACTGCCTGTTCAAGGTGCTGCTCGACATCTGCGGGGTCGATTATCCTGATCGGGAGAAGCGGTTCGAGGTCGTTTACAACCTGCTCAGCCTGCGTCACAACCAGCGCATTCGCGTCAAGGTCGCGGTCGACGCCGACACCCCCGTGCCGTCGGCGGTCGGCGTGTTCTCGGCCGCCGGCTGGTACGAGCGCGAGGCGTGGGACCTCTACGGCATCTACTTCGCCGGCAACCCGGATCTCCGGCGGCTCATGACGGATTACGGGTTCGAGGGGCATCCTCTCAGGAAGGACTTCCCGCTGACCGGCTTCGTCGAGCTGCGCTACGACGACGAGCAGAAGCGCTGCGCCTACGAGCCGGTGCAGTTGACGCAGGATTTCCGGGACTTCGACTTCATGAGCCCGTGGGAGGGCGCCGAGTACATCCTGCCGGGCGACGAAAAGGCCGGGGAAGACGGCACCGGGGGCTAGACGCTTGGCCGAGAGCGAAATCAAGAACCTGACGATGAATTTCGGCCCGCAGCACCCGGCGGCGCACGGGGTGCTGCGGCTCGTGGTCGAGATGGACGGCGAGGTGATCGAGCGCGCGGATCCCCATATCGGCCTGCTGCACCGCGGTACCGAGAAGCTGATCGAGCACAAGACCTATACCCAGGCGGTGCCCTATTTCGACCGGCTGGATTACGTCTCGCCGATGTGCCAGGAGCACGCCTTCGCGCTCGCCACCGAGAAGCTGCTCGGCATCGAGGTGCCCGAGCGCGGACAGTATGTGCGCGTGCTGTTCAGCGAGATCACGCGGCTCCTCAACCACATCATGAACGTTTGCGCCTTCGCGCTCGACGTGGGCGCGATGACTCCGTTCCTCTGGGGCTTCGAGGAGCGGGAAAAGATGATGGGGTTCTACGACAAGGTCTCGGGGGCCAGGCTCCACGCCGCCTATTTCCGGCCGGGCGGCGTGCATCGCGACCTGCCGGCCGGGCTGGCGGACGAGATCGCCGCGTTCTGCGAGACCTTCCCCAAATTCATCGACGACACCGAGACCCTGCTGACGGAAAACCGGATATTCAAGCAGCGCACGGTGGATATCGGCGTTATCTCGCAGGAAGACGCGCTCGACTGGGGACTTTCGGGGCCGATGCTGCGCGGTTCCGGACTGCCCTGGGATCTGCGGAAATCGCAACCCTACGATGTCTACGACCGGATGGATTTCGACATTCCGGTCGGCAAGAACGGCGACTGCTACGACCGCTACCTCGTCCGGATCGAGGAAATGCGGCAATCGCTCCGCATAATCCGGCAGTGCCTCGACGAGCTTCCCGACGGGCCGGTCAAGACGCGGGACAACAAGATCTCGCCACCCGACCGTGCGGAGATGAAAGGCTCGATGGAAGCCCTCATCCACCATTTCAAGCTCTACACCGAGGGCTACAAGGTTCCGGCGGGCGAGACCTATACGGCGGTCGAGGCGCCCAAGGGCGAATTCGGCGTCTACCTGGTCTCGGATGGCTCCAACAAACCGTATCGCTGCAAGATCCGCGCGCCCGGTTTCGCGTTCCTCCAGGCGACCGAGTTCATGAGCAAGGGCCACATGCTGGCGGACCTCGTCGCCATCGTCGGCTCGATGGATATCGTCTTCGGGGAGATCGACCGGTGAGCGATTCCTTCGCGCTGACGCCGGAGAACAAGGCCAGGGCCGACAGCCATATCGCCCGTTATCCCGAGGGCAGGCAGGCTTCGGCCGTGCTTGCCGTGCTCGACATCGCCCAGCGCCAGAACGGCGGCTGGCTGTCGCCGGCGGCGGTCGAACACGTCGCGGACATGCTCGACATGGCCCAGATCAGGATTTACGAGATCATTTCCTTTTACGAGATGCTCCACGCCGAACCGGTGGGCGAGCACATGGTGCGGGTCTGCACGACGACGCCTTGCATGCTGCGCGGCAGCACCGACATTCTCGATGCCTGCAAGGGCGAACTCGGCGTCGAGGTGGGCGGGACGACCGACGACGGCAAGTTCACCCTGACCGAGTTCGAATGCCTCGGCGCCTGCGTCAACGCGCCGATCGTCTGGATCGACGACGACTATTACGAGGACCTGGACCCGGAGAAAACCGTCGCGATCCTGAAGGCGTTCCGCGCCGGCGAACGTCCGGAGCCGGGCTCGCAGATCGGCCGCCAGGGCTCCGAACCCGTGGGCGAATGGACGGCGCTCACCGAATTCGCCGCGCCCGGCGGCGCGGGGGAAGGCGCCTGATGGGCCTCGCCGACACGGACCGCATCTTCACCAACCTCTACGGGCAGAACGACTGGCGGCTCGCCGGAGCGAGACGGCGCGGCGACTGGGATGGCACCCGGGAGCTGCTCGCGAGGGGCCGCGATACGCTGGTCCAGGAGGTCAAGGATTCCGGCCTGCGCGGCCGCGGCGGAGCCGGGTTCCCGACCGGGCTGAAATGGTCGTTCATGCCGAAGGAATCCGACGGCAGGCCGTCCTACCTGGTCATCAATGCGGACGAGAGCGAACCCGGAACCTGCAAGGATCGCGATATCATACGGAACGATCCTCATAAACTGGTTGAAGGTGCGCTGCTCTCCGGTTTCGCCATGGGAGCCCATACCGCCTTCATCTATATCCGGGGCGAATTCTTCCGCGAGGCGGAACGGCTGGAAGCGGCGGTCGAGGAAGCGCGCGAAGCCGGGCTGATCGGCTCCGACGCCTGCGGATCGGGGTGGGATTTCGACATCGTCGTCCATCGCGGCGCCGGCGCCTATATCTGCGGCGAGGAGACCGGGCTGCTGGAAAGCCTCGAGGGCAAGAAGGGGATGCCGCGGATCAAGCCCCCGTTCCCCGCCAATACCGGGCTCTACGGCTGCCCGACGACGATCAACAATGTCGAGACCATCGCGGTCGTTCCGACCGTCCTTCGCCGGGGCGCGTCCTGGTTCGCCGGGTTCGGCCGCGAGAACAACACCGGGACGAAGGTGTTCTGCATCTCGGGCCACGTGAACAATCCGTGCAACGTGGAGGAGGAGATGGGGATCCCGCTCCGCGAGCTGATCGAAAAGCACGCGGGCGGCGTGCGCGGCGGGTGGGACAACCTCAAGGCGGTGATCCCCGGCGGATCCTCGGTGCCGCTGATCCCGAAGGACCTTTGCGACACCGCGATCATGGATTTCGACGGGCTGCGCGACCTGAAATCGGGGCTCGGCACGGCGGCGGTGATCGTCATGGACCGCTCGACCGACGTGGTCGCCGCGATCGCGCGGCTTTCCAAATTCTACATGCACGAGTCCTGCGGCCAGTGCACGCCATGCCGCGAGGGCACCGGCTGGATGTGGCGGGTGATGGAGCGGCTGGTGCGCGGCGACGCGGAGGTCGAGGAAATCGACATGCTGCTCGCCGTCAGCTACGAGATCGAGGGCCACACGATCTGCGCCCATGGCGACGCCTCCGCCTGGCCGATCCAGGGACTGATGCGGCATTTCCGCGACGAGGTGGAAAGCCGCATCGTCGCGCGCAAGGCGGGCCGGGAAGCGGCGGCGTAGACCCATGGCGACACTGACCATCGACGGCGTCGAGATCGAGGTCGAGGACGGGATCACCGTCCTTCAGGCCTGCGAGGAGGCCGGCATCGAGATTCCGCGCTTCTGCTATCACGAGCGCCTGTCGATCGCCGGCAACTGCCGGATGTGCCTGGTCGAGATGGAGCGCTCGCCCAAGCCGATAGCGTCCTGCGCGATGCCGGTCGGCAACGGCATGGTGATCCGCACCAACACCGCGATGGTCCGGAAGGCCCGCCAGGGGGTGATGGAGTTCCTGCTGATCAACCACCCGCTGGACTGCCCGATCTGCGACCAGGGCGGCGAGTGCGACCTGCAGGACCAGGCGATGGCCTACGGGTTCGA
>JAJEHI010000078.1 GCA_022823775.1 Defluviicoccus sp.
CCAGTCCTTGACGTCGTCGGCGAGCGGAACCTCCTCGGGCAGCCAGTGGATGCGCTGCTGCGTAAGCCAGGCGTCATAGGCCCAGGGGTAGCGAAACGGCTTGTAGACCCCTCTGGAATCGAGCAGCGACATCGGCGTTCCTACTGGACCCTACTGGCAGGCGAGACACTCTTCGTAATCGTTGGCCGGACTCTCCGCGGCGGCCCCGTTGGCCGCCTGGAGCGGGATCGGGGCTTCGGCGACGGCGGCGGCCACGGCACCGTTTCCGATCACCGCGACGTCGGCCTTGTTCGCCACCTTGTCGGCCCTCTGGATCGAGCGCGAGCGGCAATAGTAGAGCGACTTCACGCCCTTCTTCCAGGCCTGGAAATGGATCTCGTGCAGCGTCTTCTTGTGCACGTCGGCCGGCAGAAAGACGTTGAGGGACTGCGACTGGCAGACGAACGGCGCGCGGTCGGCGGCGAAGTCGATCAGCCAGCGCTGGTCGACCTCGAACGCGGTCTTGAAGATGTCCTTCTCGTCGTCGGCGAGGAAGTCGAGATGGGCGACCGAGCCCTCGTTGACGACGATCGAAGTCCAGACGTCGTCGGTGTCCTGCCCCTTCTCGGCCAGCAGCGCCTTCAGGTACTTGTTGCGCACGCTGAACGAGCCCGACAGGGTCTTGTGGGTGAAGGCGTTGGCGACGTTGGGCTCGATACCCGGCGAGGAGCCGCCGCAGATGATCGAGATCGAGGCGGTCGGCGCGATCGCCAGCTTGTTGGAAAACCGTTCGTCGAATCCGTAATCGGCCGCGTCCGGGCACGGGCCGCGCTCGGCGGCGAGCGCCCGCGACGCCGCGTCGGCATGGCCCCTGACATGGCGGAATATGTTGCGGTTCCACGCCTTCGCCGAGGCCGACTCGATCGGCACGCCCTGGCTCTGGAGGAAGGAGTGGAAGCCCATCACGCCGAGGCCCACCGAGCGTTCGCGCATGGCGGCGTAGCGCGCGCGCTCCATGCTGCCGGGCGCCTTCTCGATGAAGTCCTCGAGCACGTTGTCGAGGAAGCGCATCACGTCCTCGATGAACAGCGGATCGCCGCGCCATTCGAGATAGGTCTCGAGGTTGAGCGAGGACAGGCAGCAGACCGCGGTGCGTTCCTCGCCGTGATGGTCGGGCCCGGTCGGCAGGGTGATCTCGCTGCACAGGTTCGACATCCGGACCTGGAGCCCGGCGAGCTTGTGGTGCTCGGGCGCCGCGCGGTTCACGTGGTCGATGAAGATGAAGTAGGGCTCGCCGGTCTCGACCCGGCTGGTCAGCAGCCGGATCCACAGCGAACGCGCCCCGATGCGGCGAACCACCGTCTTGTCCTTCGGGCTGATGAGCGCCCATTCCTCGTCGTTCTCGACCGCGCGCATGAAGGCGTCGGTGATGACCACGCCGTGATGCAAATTCAGCGCCTTGCGGTTGGGGTCGCCGCCGGTCGGACGGCGGATCTCGATGAACTCCTCGATCTCGGGGTGGTCGATTCCGATATAGACCGCCGCCGAGCCGCGCCGGAGCGAACCCTGGGAAATCGCGAGCGTGAGCGAATCCATCACCCGGATGAAGGGGATGATGCCCGAGGTCTTGCCGTTGGCGCTGACCTTCTCGCCGATCGAGCGGAGGTTGCCCCAGTAGCTGCCGATGCCGCCGCCGCGCGCGGCGAGCCACACGTTCTCGTTCCACAAATCGACGATGCCGTCGAGACTGTCCGAGGCCTCGTTCAGGAAGCACGAGATCGGCAGACCGCGATCGGTGCCGCCGTTCGACAGCACCGGCGTCGACGGCATGAACCAGAGCCGGGACATGTAGTTGTAGAGCCGCTGCGCGTGCGCCGAATCGTCGCCGTAATAAGAGCTGACCCGGGCGAAAAGATCCTGGTACCCCTCGTCCGGCAACAGATAGCGGTCGTCGAGAACCGCCTTGCCGAACTCGGTCAGCAAGGCATCCCGGCCGCGGTCGATCTCGACCGTGACCTCGCGCTTGGACTGAAGCAAATCATGCTTCGAAGAAACCAGATCTAGCACCCGTCACCCCCCGCGTTAATCCGGTCTACCGCCGAATCCCTGAAACGGCCCAGACAGCGAATCGGTTGCCGAAGCACCACGAACCTTCACCTTGCACAACAAATTGTGGTCTAGCAAGAACAAACCCACCAAGGATGGTGGTGGGAGCCGGGGAAAATCCGCCCACGTCAATATAATGTTCTCGTTACGTTTGGCAATTGTATCGCCTGCGTTCGTTGGCTCCAACACCTGTTCCCGGTCCGTTCGCGATTCGAATTGCGTGAATCGCGGGGATAGACACCAGATATGGTGGCTCCCCTCCGAACGATCCCGTCGTCAGTCCGAAGCGGCGAGGGCCAGCCGATCGGGACGCAGGGGAACTTCGTCCACCTCGACCGCGAACGGCGCGAGCGCATCCTCGACCGCCGCGGCCACCGCGGCCGCCGCCGGGACGGTGCCGCTCTCCCCCACCCCCTTCACGCCGAGCGGGTTGTGGTCGGTGGGCGAATCGAGGTGGACGATGGCGATCGACGGCACGTCGCAGGCACCGGCGATCAGGTAGTCCGCAAGCGTGGTCGTGAGCGGCTGGGCTTCGCGGTCGAACTCGATTCGCTCAAGCATCGCGTTGCCGAGGCCGTGCGCGACGCCGCCCTGGACCTGGCCGTCGACGATCTTCGGGTTGATCATGCGTCCGCTGTCGTGCACGACGACGTAGCGGAGGATCGTCACCCGGCCGGTCTCGGGATCGGCCTCGACCTCCGCGACATGGCACCCGTTGGCGTAGCTCAGCGCGTCGAATGGGACCGCCGCGGTCGCCTCCAGACCGGGCGCCGCGCCGGCCGGCAGGGCATAGCCCGGCGTGCCGTAAACCGAATTGGCGAGTTCCGTGAAAGCGACGGAAAGCTCGGCGACCCCCCGGACCCGCGCGCTTCCGTCCACGAGCTCGATGTCGTCGGGCGCCGCTTCCAGCCGTCCGGCGGCGAGAGTCCTGATCTTGTCGGCGACCTCGCGCGCGGCCAGCAGCGCGGACGAGCCCGCATTGACCGCCTGACGGCTGGCCGAGGCGCCGATGCCCATGGCGATGGCCCCGGTGTCTCCCATGACCACCTCGATCGATCCGGGCTCGACACCGAGACTGTCGGCGCAGATCTGGGCCAGCATCGTTCGCGTCCCCTGCCCGATGGCGGTGGCGCCGGTGATCAGGCTCACCCGTCCCGACGGCGAAACGCGCACGGTCGCCGCCTCGAACGGGCCGCGCCCCGTCCCCTTGACGTAGTTGGCGAGCCCGATGCCGAGATGGCGCCCCCGCGCGCGCGCGGCCGTCTGCCTGGCGCGGAAATCCGCCATGCCGGCGGCTTCGAGCGCGGCTTCCAGGCAGGCCGGGTAGTCGCCGCTGTCGAGCACGATCCCGGTGCCGCTGCGCGCCCTGAGAGGGCGGGCATAGGGCATCTCTTCCGCCGCGACGAAATTCCGCCGGCGCACCTCTTCGCGCGGCAGGTTGAGCGACGCGGCGATGCGGTCGACGACCCGCTCCATCGCAAAGGTGCCCTGCGGGTGGCCGGCGCCGCGGACCGGCGTGGTCGGCACCTTGTTGGTCACCGCCACCCGCACCGTCAGACGGTAGGCGGGCAGGCGATAGGGTCCCGGAACCACGGTCGCGGCGTTGTAGGAGAGGTTGAGGCCGCGCGCGGTATAGGCGCCGTGGTCGTGGATCATCGTCCCCCGGACCGCGAGCAGCCGACCCTCTTCGTCGACCGCCGCCTCCATGTCCCAGTACTGGTCGCGCTCCTGGGTGGTGGCGGTGAAGTGCTCGCGCCGGTCCTCGATCCACTTGACCGGCCGGCCGAGCCGGCGGGCGGCGTGCGCGACGACGATGTCCTCGGGATAGACGACGAGCTTGGGCCCGAATCCGCCGCCGAGGTCGGCGGCGCGGACGACGATCCGGCGTTCGTCGAGCCCGAGCGCCGCCACCAAGGCGCGGAGCGCGCCGTGCGGCGCCTGACAGGACAGCCAGACCGTCAGACGGTCGTCGAGCGGGTCGGGGACGGCGACGACCCCGCGGCATTCGATGGCGAGCCCGAGACCCTTGTGCTGGCGGAGCGACACCGCGACCCGGTGCGGGGCAGTGGCGAAAGCGGCGTCCACGTCGCCGTAGCCGATTTCGTATTCGGCCAGCAGATTGTCTTCGAGATGTCGGTGCGCGGCCGCGGCGCCGGGTGCCAGCGCATCGCGGCAATCCGAGACGGCGGGAAGGGCGTTGTAATCGATCTCGACCAGCGCCGCGGCATCCTCGGCCGCGTAGCGGGACTCGGCGATGACCGCGGCGACCGGTTCGCCGACATGGCACACCTCGTCCCCGGCGAGGATCTGGCGGTCGAGAATGTGACGATATGCATCGCTCGGCAGCGCGGTGACCAGCCGCTTGACGGCGAGATGCGGGGTGAGGTCGGCGTGGGTCAGCACCGCCGCCACGCCCGGCGCCGCCCTGGCCGCCGCGGTGTCGATGCCGCCGATTTCGGCGTGGGCGAGCGGGCTCCGGACGAAGCAGGCGTGGAGCATTCCGGGGAGGTGGATGTCGTCGACGAAACGCCCGGCGCCGCGCAGCAGCGCCGGATCCTCCAGCCGCGCGATCGGCTTGCCGATCAGCGTGCCGGTCAGCGGCTCCGCCCCCGCTCGGTCACCACGCGTTCGAACGCGGCCAGGGTTTCTTCGCTGACATGGTGCTCGATGCCTTCGGCGTCGGCGCGGGCGACGTCCTCGCTGACGCCGATCGCCTGGAGGAAGGCGACCACGATCTGGTGCCGGCGGCGCGACTCTTCCGCGATGCGCCGCCCCTCGTCGGTCAGAAAGATCGCGCGATAGGGCTGGGTGGTGACCAGGCCGCTCTGCTGCAGCCGGGCGACCATCTTGGTGACGCTGGCATGGGTCACGCCGAGCCGGCGCGAGATGTCGGCGGAGCGCGCCTCGCCGGTGGAGTCGATCAGGTCGGCGATCAGCTCGACATAGTCCTCGGCGATCTCGGTCTGCCGCGCGAGCCGGGTCTGGCGGTGATGATCCGCCTGCTCGTCGGGCTCGACGAGTACGGGAGCCACCTTCGCCGCCCTTCCGCGCGTGTCCTTTGCCACCCGGATCCCCCGCAACTCTTCGATCCGCCTCGCTTCGACTATGCCGGATGCCGGGCGGCTTGACAATTCTTGGCCAAGGCCAAATAAGTTAGCCAGTGTTAAATATTTCAGCGCGGGGCAAGATTGCTGCTGGGGCGGAGCGGGTGCCGGGAAGGAGCCGGGCGGGCCGGATGGGCCGCCGCCGCGCTCTGCCTCGCCGTCA
This sequence comes from Defluviicoccus sp., assembly GCA_022823775.1. GTDB lineage: Bacteria > Pseudomonadota > Alphaproteobacteria > MPNO01 > MPNO01 > MPNO01. The sequence goes on from JAJEHI010000078.1 coordinate 5,353, forward strand.
TGGCCGGGAACGCGGCGACCGCCCATGTCGCGAGCGGGGAACGGTGGCATCCGCTGGCCGCGGCCTATCTCGACGCGGTCTTCGCGAGCCGGCTCGACCCGGTGGACTGGGGGGGCATCGAACGGCGCTATGCGGAGACCGACCCGGCTTACCGCCATGTCGGCGCGGCCCCCGCCTTTGCCAGCCTGGAGCGGCTGTCGGATTTCGCCGGCAGCGATCCGGCCGCGCCGATCCGCCGGGCGATCGCGAGGCGCGACCCCGGGGGGCTGAGGGTCGCGGCCGCCCGCGCCAATGCCATCGCGCTGCGCGCCCGGCTGGAGAAAGTGCGCGGCCTGCTCGATCGGCCGCGCGCCGCCCTTGCGCAGCTCGGCATCGCGCGCGGCATCTATCGCGGGTTCGAGCCCGGCCTCCTGGCAAGCGACCGGAACGCGCATCGCCGGCTGGGGCTCGCCTGGCTTTCGCTGACCACGATCCTCTCCCGCGCGGGCGACAGGGGCGGGGCGGAACGGCTGATCGGGACGCTGAGAACCGCGATCCGCGCGCGTTTCGAAGAAGGGACTCCGCCCTTGCCGCCCGCGGACCGGCTTCCGCCGGGAGGCGCGTTGCGCGAACAGGAACCCCTGCCCCGCCTGGTGCTCAACTTCGAGCAGCGGGGGATCGACGAGAAGCGGCTCTTTCTCGTGGCTTACGGAGACATGCTGTTCGATTCGCCCGAGATCCTGGGCCCGCGCGCCCGCGCGCTCGGCTTCGCCTGCTCGTCCTGCCACAACCGGGGGGACGCGAACCGGGCGCTGTTCGTGCCGGGGCTGAGCCGCCGCGCGGGCGGCATCGACGTAGACAACGGATTCTTCAACCCGCGCGGCAACGATGGGCTGTTCGACCCGCTCGATACGCCGAGCCTGCGTGGCATCCGCTTTACCGCGCCGTACGGCCGGAACGGCAGGACCGCCAGCCTGCGGGAGTTCGCCCGCAACGTGATCGTGGGCGAGCTCGGCGGACCGGAACCGTCGCCGCTGATGCTCGATGCGCTGGTCGCCTACATGAACGAGTTCGACTTCCTGCCGGCGCCGCTGCTGGCGCGGGACGGCACGCTCAACGAGCGCGCGAGCGAAGCCGCGAAGCGCGGGGAGGCGATCTTCAACCGCCCCTTCGCGGGGATGGCGGGCCGGTCCTGCGCTTCGTGCCATATCCCCGACGGCAACTTCGTCGACGGGCGGCGCCACGACATCGGCTCGGTCGCGCCGTCCTCGCCGCACGCGCGGGACGGCGCGCTCGATACCCCGACGCTCCTCGGGGGTCTCTACACCGCGCCCTATTTCCACGACGGCTCGCTGCCCACCCTTGCCGCGGTCGTCGACTGGTTCGACCGCCGCTACGGGCTCGGCCTCGACGCGGGCGGGAAGGCCGATCTCACCGCCTATCTCGAAGCGGTGGGCACGGGCGAAGAACCCCACGAGGCGTTCGACGGAAAGAGGACGCGGTTCCGGCTCGGTTTCGACGAAGCGTCCACCTTCCTGTCGGCCCTGGAAACGCTGATCCCCGCGCGCGACCGGCGGCACGCGCTGCTTCTCCTCAAGACGGTCGGCCGCGACCTCCGCGCCGACGCCGCGGGGATGGCCAACACCGGCGCGCTCGCCCGCGTGGTCGAGCTGGCCGGAAGGCTCGATGGCATTTCGGACGCGGTCTCGACGGATGACTGGGCGACGGCGGAACGATTGTGGGCGGAATACAAGCGGACAGAGGCGCGCCATGCGGCCGAGATCTACTGAACGCCTCCGCATGGCGTTCGCGGCCGCCCTTTTCGCGGTCGCCGCCGGAGCGAACGCGGCGGCGGGAGACAAGCCTCTGGTGCTCGCTTTCGTGCCCCAGGAAAACCCCGAGAAGCTGCTGGGCGACATTCGCGCGATCGACTCATACCTCGAAGCCGCGATGGGCCGGCGGATCGAAACGCGCATGACCACGGACCACGCCGCCGCCGTCGAGAGCCTGGCGGCGGGGGCGGCCGACATCGCCTTCATGGGCGCGTTGCCCTACGTCATGGCGCGCGAGCGGATCGGCGCCGCGGCGCTGCTGTCGGAGGTCTACCGGGGCAAGCCGAGCTACAGCGGCGCGGTCTTCGTGCGGCGCGGAAGCGGGATCGCCGGTCTCCAGGACCTCAAGGGCAGGTCCATCGCGTTCGCCGATCCGATCTCCGAATCGGGTTATCTCTACCCGCTGGACCTTTTCGTGCGGGACGGGCATCTCGCGGCGCGCGGAGATCCCAAGGCGTTCTTCGGCGAGGTCTATTTCGCGGGCGGTTATCAGCAGGCGATCCAGGCGGTGGCGAACGGGCTGGTGGATGCCGCGGGGGTGAGTATCTACGCGACGCTTCTTCTCGACGCCGACCGGCGCGGCGACGTCACGGCGATCGCCCGGACGCCTCCGATCCCGTCCCACGTCGTGGTGGCCCGGCGCGGGCTGGAACCGGAACCGCGCGAGGCCTTCGTCGCGGCCATGCTCGCGCTCAACGCGCCGTCGAAGCGTCACCTGCTCAAGCATCTTTACGGGCCGGACGGCTATGTCAGGCCGGACCGCACCGCCTATGACGGGGTCGCGGCGATGGCGCGCAAATACGGGCTGATCGAATGAAGCGCGAAGCGGTCCGCATATCGGGCCTCAGGGTCCGCTACGACGCAAGCGACGATCCCGCGCTTTCCGTCGACGCGCTATCGGTGGCGTCCGGCGAACGGGTCGCGGTGATCGGGCCGAGCGGCTCGGGCAAGACGACGCTGCTCCGCGCGGTCCAGGGCCTGGTCGCGCCGAGCGAGGGCTCGGTGACGGTGGACGGCATCGAGACCGTCTCAAGGGCCGCGCGGAGCCGCGCCTTCCGGCGCCGCCATGCCGCCGTGTTCCAGGAATTCCAGCTGGTCGAGCGGGCTTCGGTGCTGCGCAACGTCCTTTGCGGGCGGCTCGGCCATGCGCCGGTGATGCGGAGCCTGCTGGGACGGTTCGGCGCCGACGACCGCGCGGCGGCGCTTGCCGCGATCGAGGCGACGGGGCTGATGCAGTTCGCGCCGCGGCGGGTCGATACGCTGTCGGGCGGTCAGCGCCAGCGGGTGGCGGTCGCCCGGGCGCTCGCCCAGGCGCCGGACCTCATCACCGCGGACGAGCCGGTGAGCAATCTCGACCCCGTCATCGCCGACGACATCCTGCGGACGGTGATGGGATCGGCAGGAGAACGGGAAATCGCCGTCCTGGCCGCGGTCCACCACCCGTCGCTGGCGACCGCGCACGCGGACCGGGTGATCGGTCTGGCGGGGGGACGCATCGTCTATGACGGCGCCGACGGAACGCCGCTCGACGCCTCCGCGCTCCGGCGGATCTACGGGCGCGGCCTGCCGCCCCGGATCGTCCCGAACGTCGACGCCCGGGAGAGCGGCGATGAAGAGAGACGCTCCCCTCGCAACGTGGCATAGCAGCCTCGCCCGCGCGGCGGTTCTGCTCGGCATCGTCCTCCTGGTCGCCTGGGCCTGGGCGGGGACCGGGTTCGACCCGGCGAAGCTGGGTATCGGGCTGCCCCGGCTCGGCGAGTTTCTCGCCCGCATGGCGCCTCCCGACCTCTCCATCGCCGGCGTGGTTTTCCGGGCGATGCTGGAGACCGTCCAGATCGCGCTGCTCGGCACCGTGCTGGGCGCGGCGATGGCGGTGGGCTTCGGCCTGCTCGCCGCGGCCAACCTGACGCCGGGCTGGGTCCATCAACCCGTCAAATGGGCGTTGGGCGCGATCCGAGGCGTGCCCGTCATCCTGCTCGCCCTGATGTTCGTCAGCGCCTACGGGCTCGGCCCGCTGCCGGGGATCGCCGCGATCGCGCTCCATTCCACCGGCATGCTCGGGAAGTTCTACGCCGAGGCTTTCGAGGCCGCCCGGCCCGGCCCGATCGAGGCGCTGCGGACCACCGGCGCGGCGTGGCCGCAGATCGTCCGGTTCGCCGTCCTGCCGCAGATCGCGCCCGAGCTCGCCCGCGACACGCTGTTCCGCTTCGAGCTCAACCTGCGCGAATCCCTGGTGCTGGGCCTGGTCGGCGCGGGCGGGATCGGCTTTTACATCCAGCTCTACGCCCGCTCCTTCCACTACGAGAAGGTCGCGACGCTCACCCTCGTCGTGCTTGCCATGGTGGTGCTGGTGGAGCAGGCGAGCGTGCTCGCCCGGCGGCGCCTCAGCTGACCTCGCCCTCAGGGGCCCTCGAAACGGTCCTCGAACGCGATCACCTCGCGGAAGCCCATCAGCTCGTTGAAATCGCCGAACGGGTGCAGAGTCGTGTCGGCCGCTCCGGAGGACCCGTGGTCGCGCAGCGCGCGGTAGACCCGGCTCAGGGCCTCGGTGGCCGCGAGGAACCCGGCGGCGGGAAAGATGGCGACGCGAAAGCCGATCGCGGCGAGCTCGTCCGGCGTCATAACCGGCGTCAGCCCGCCCTCGACCATGTTGGCCATCAGCGGTCCGTCGAGTAGCCGCGCGGCCTCCTCCATCTCCTCGACCGAGGCCGGCGCCTCGTAGAACAGGATGTCGGCGCCGGCCTCCTGGAAAGCTTCCAGTCTGCGCAGCGCCTCGTCCTTGCTGTCGGCCTTGCGGGCGTCGGTGCGCGCGATGACGAGAAAGTCGTCGTCGAGCCGGGAATCGAGCGCGACCTTGATCTTGCGCACCATCTCCTCCAGCGGGATCAGGCGCTGCCCCTCGGTGTGGCCGCATTTCTTGGGAAAGGCCTGGTCCTCGATCTGGATCGCCGCCACTCCGGCCCGCTCGTAACCCCGAACCGTGTGGCGGACGTTGACCGTTCCCCCGTAGCCGGTGTCGGCGTCCGCGATCAGCGGCGTCCTCGTTCCGGCGGCGATCTGGCCCGCGCGGGACACCATCTCGGTGTAGGTCGCGATCCCGGCATCGGGCAGACCGAGATGGGACGCGACCACGCCCGACCCCGTCATGTAGATCGCGGGGAACCCCATCGAGTCCGCGACCCGCGCCGAAATCATGTCGTAGACGCCGGGGGCGGCGATGAACTCGCCCGATCGCAGCCGCTCGGCGAGCGCGCGGGTCTTGGGAACGATGCGGTCTTGCATGGCCTGAAATCCTCCGCTGGGGTCGCGGGGAAACTACCCCGTTTCGGCCCCCGCCGAGAAGTGTCGCGAAGCGCCTTGCAGTGGTCGCGCCGGCGTTTCGGAGAATTCCGAAGAAATTCCCTTTCCCCCCGCCCCAACCCGACATATAGTTGCAATATTCTCATAAGACACGAGATGTAGCGTGCTCGAAGGGAAGGATCGATGACCTGGACACCGGAGAGGGTCGATAACCTGGTACGGCTGTGGTCGGATGGGTTGTCGGCGCGGCAGATCGCCGAGAAGCTCGGCGGGGTTACGCGGAACGCCGTCATCGGCAAGGCACACCGTCTCAACCTTCAGCGCGGCGCGCCCGCGCCCGAGCCGGCGCCCGAGCCTCCGCCGCCCCGGATCGACTACCCGATCACCCCGATGCCGGAGGTCAAGAGCTGGATGTGCCGCTGGCAGACCGGCGACCCGGGCCGTTTCGGGCTCTATATCTGCGGCAAGACGGTGCAGCCGGGGCGCCAGTTCTGCGCCGAGCACCTGACCGCCGCGTATCTGATGAGGAAGCAGAGCGCGGCCTGACCCTGTTTCGGCCGCGCTAACGCGCCTCGATCGCCTTCCAGGCCCAGCCGGCGAGCTGGATCAGCCGGTCGTCGCCGCCTGTCGGGCCGACCAGTTGCACGCCGACCGGGAGCCCGTTGGGGCCGGAGAAGGCGGGCAGCGTGATGCAGGGTCCGTGCATCATCGTCCACACCCGGTTGAACGAGGATTTCTGGATTCCGGTGAGATCGTCGGAGGGTTCCCCCGGCGCGCTCGCCGTGAGTATGAAGTCGAAGCGTTCGAAGAGTCCCGCCATCGCCTCGCGGCACTTCCCGGCGGTCTCTCCGGCGGCCGCGTAGTCCTCCTCGGAGCAGCTTTCGCCAAGCGCCACCTGGTCCTGGATCCAGCGGTTCAACCGGTCGCGGCGGTTGGCGATTTCCCAGGCGAGCGAGCGGCCTCCCTCCACCGCGGTGATGACCGAGAACGCGTCCTCGACGGTGTCGAAGACCGGCGGCAGGTCGAGGTCGGCGACGAACGCTCCCGCTCGTTCCAGCGCCGCGGCGGCCGTGTCGACCGCTTCCACCGTCTCGGGACCGGCGTCTTCCCAGTTCGGGGCGCGGCAAACGCCGACGCGCGGCGCGGCCGGCATATCCTCGAGGGGGACGACCGGGGTCTCCGTCATCGCCGCCCGGACCAGCGCGATGTCGCGGACCGAGCGGGCGAAAATGCCGATGGTGTCGAGGCTCGGCCGGACATGCCGGAGCCCGCCCCGGTCGATCCCGTCGAGGCTCGCCTTGTAGCCCACCGTGCCGCAGGAGGCGGCCGGCATGATCATCGAGCCCCCGGTCTGGCTGCCGAGGGTCACGGGAACCATGAAGTCCGCGACCGCCGCGGCCGAGCCGGAAGAGGAAACGCCGGGGCTCCGCGAGAAATCGCGCGGGTTCTTCACCCCGACCGGGACCGGGCTCGCGAACTCGGTGGTGGTGGCCTTGCCGAGGATAACCGCGCCGGCCTTTCTCAGGGCGGCGACGCAGGCCGAGTCGCGCGCCGGGCGGTGGCCCTCGTGGATCGGCGAGCCGTACTCGGTCGGGAGGTCGGCGGTGTCGAAAATGTCCTTGATGCCGACCGGAATCCCCCTGAGCGGCCCCTGCCCGGCGGCATCCGACATGCAGGCCTGGCCGAGGGCGTGGGCGGGCTCGAGGTGAGCCCAGGCGCCGATCTCGCCGTCGCGCGCGGCGACACGCTCCAGACAGGCCGAGACCAGGTCCCGCGACGCGATGCCGCCGTCGGCGATCCGCGCGGCGGCATCGGTCGCGTCGAGCTCGTTAAGTGCTTCGTTAATGGCCAATCCAATTTCGTCACGGTCGGCGAAGGCCGGCCATCCACGAGTTTTTTATAGCGGTTGGCCAAGAAAACAAAACGGACCGGAAACGCCTTTAGCTGAAGCGCACGTATTCGAAGCTCGACGGGTCCTCGTGGTTGATGCCGCGGGCCGGGGGCGCGACCCAGCTTGCGATCTTGCCGGGCTCGACGACGCGCTTCATCAGCGACTGGACGAAGGCGCGATCCTCCTCGTCGGGCAGCCATTCGCCGTGCCTCCGGGTCCACTCCGCCTCGGAGAGGATCTTGCCCTTGGGCGAGACCCGGACGTCGGCGAAGTTGCCGATACGTCGGTTGAAGGCGCGGTGCGGCAGCCTGAACTGGAAGTC
>JAJEHI010000182.1 GCA_022823775.1 Defluviicoccus sp.
TCGAGAGTGATCGCGAGGCGCCGCCTCGAAGAGAGCAGCGCCGTCGCCACCCGCCATCCCGGATAGCCTTCGATCTCGTCGAACAGCACCGCCTTGTCGGTCTGCGAGGCAAGCCCCGACAGGTCGCGCGGATCGACCGGCCTGGTCACGCGCTGAATTTCGCCCGCCGCATCGAGGTCCTGGAGGAAGTCGCGGAACGCTTTCTTCGTCATCTCTTCCCATCCCGGTGAGCGCCCATAATGGGCCGCGGTCAAACCGGGTGACAAGCGTCCGGCGGTTCGACCCGCGCCGGACCCCCGATTATCATTGCGCCCGGCGCAGTTGAGGGGAGGCCGCCGCGTGGGTATCCGAACGGGCGCGGAGCTGATCGCCGGGCTGGAAGACGGGCGCGAGCTCTATATCGACGGCGAGAGGGTCGCCGATCTGGCCGGGGATCCGCGTTTCGCCGGCGGGCTCCGGACGCTGGCCGAGCTCTACGACATGCAGCACGAGGACGGGCTGACGGACGAGATGACCTATGTCTCGCCGAGCTCGGGCGAACGGGTCGGGCTCTCCTTCATCCAGCCCCGGAGCCGCGAGGACCTCGTCCGCCGTCGGGTGATGGTCAAGCACTGGCACGATCGCACCTTCGGCATGTATGGCCGCGCGCCCGATTTCATGAACGCGATGCTGGCCGGGTTCGGCGCCTGCCCCGAGGCCTTCGGCGCGTTCGGCGACAACGTCCGGCGCTATTACGAGAAGGTGCGGGAAAGCGATCTCGTCACCACCCATTCGCTCACCAACCCGCAGGTCGACCGTTCGAAAGACGTCTCCGAGCAGAAGGGTCCGATGGACCTCGCCGCGAAGGCGGTGCGCGAGACCGATTCCGGCATCGTGATCCGGGGCGCGCGGATGCTGGCGACGCTGGGCGCCTTTTCCGACGAGCTGGTGGTGATGCCGGCGCCGTCCTACCCGTTGCCCGACACCGAACAGGCGAAACCCTTCGCGATCGGCTTCGCGGTGCCGGTGGCGACGCCCGGCATGCGGCTGATCTCCCGTCCCGCGGTGGTCCATCGCGAGGCCGGCTCGGCGCTCGACTTCCCGCTGTCGAGCCGGCTCGACGAGACCGATTGCATGGTCGTGTTCGACGATGTCGAGGTGCCGTGGGAGCGGGTCTTCCTCTATCGCGACGTCGACGCGTTCAACTCAATATACCCGAGGACCGGGGCGGGCGCGGGCATGGCGCACCAGTTCGTCACCAAGAATCTCGCGAAGGCCGAGTTCATGATGGCGCTCGGCTTCACCCTGGTGCGCACAACGAAGATCGACGTGCACCAGCACATCCAGGGGATGCTGGCGGAGCTGATCAACTACACCGAGGTGGTACGATCCTGCCTGACGGCGAGCGAGGCGGAGCCGCGCGAGGGGCCGAACGGGACGCTGCTGCCGGCGATGGGGCCGCTCGATGCGGTGCGCTTCCTCTACCCGCAGATGTTCCGCCGAAGCTGCGAAATCATTCAGGTCATGGGCGCGGGAGGGCTCGTGATGGTGCCGTCCTTCGCCGAGCTCGACGGGCCGGTCGGCGCCGACGTGGAGGCCTACTACCAGGCCGCGGGCGCGGATTCGCGGGCGCGGATCAAGCTGTTCCGGCTCGCCTACGACGCCGCGATGTCGAGCTTCTCGGGCCGTCAGCAGCTCTACGAGCGCTATTTCGCGGGCGACCTCGTCCGCGCCGCCGGCTTCCTCTACGAGCGCACCGAGAAGGAGGCCCATGTCGAGCGCATCTGGCGCATCCTCGACGAACTGGAGGCGGAGCAGGGTTCCGCATAAATCGGCCGTGGGGGACGCATCCTTCGATACGCGGCTTCGCCGCTACTCAGGATGAGGAGAGGCTTGGCGATCCAAAAGAACCCATCCTCATCCCGAGTAGGCCCGGAGGGCCGTATCGAGGGACGCCCTAAACCGCCGTGTAGCCTCCGTCGACGATCAGGTCGTGGCCGGTGACGAAGGCCGATTCGTCGCTGGCGAGGAAGAGCGCCGCGTCGGCCAGGTCTTCGGGCTGTCCCAGCCGCCCGATCGGGTGGAGCGGCACCAGCGCGCGGCGCACGTCCTCCATCGTGTCGTAGTGTTCCAGAAGCCTCCCGGTCTCCGTCGCACCCGGCGAGAGCGAATTGACCCGCACGTTATCCTTCGCGAAATCGAGCGCCATCGACCTCGAGAGCTGAATCACCGCCGCCTTGCTCGTCACATAGGCCGGGCGATTCGGGACGACGACGCTGCCGAGCTGCGAGGCGACGTTGATCACGCTGCCGCCGCCGGCGGCCGCGATCTTCGGGATCCCGTATTTGCACATCAGGAAGATGCCCGTCAGGTTGATCCGCATCGCCCGTTCCCACTCGGCGAGCGGAAGGTCGACGACGTTCGCCACCGGTTCGCGCGCGGCGGCGCCGTTCATCAGGATTTGGATGGTGCCGAACGCGTCGATGGCGGCCTCGACCGCCCCCTCTGTCGACTCCGGGTCGGCGACGTCGCAATGCCGCGCCCGAGCCGTTCCGCCCGCCGCAACGATATCGGCCACGGTCCGCTCCGCGCCGTCCAGGTCGATATCGCAGACGAGAACGGAAGCGCCCTCGGCAGCGAACCGACGCGCCGACGCGCCCGCGATTCCGCCCGCGGCCGCCGTGACCAGCGCAACCTTTCCGTCCAGCCTGCCCATGGTCGTCTTTCCTCCCTATGTTCGGCCGAGTCTGGAGGAACGAGGGTGTCATGAACAGGCTGTCCATCAACCATTACATCTGCCCGGCCGGGATGACCGTGCCCGCCTTCCTAGACAGGGCGGTCGCCGTCGGCGCCGGAGCGGTGGGTCTCACCGCGCGGGCCATCGCCGAGGAAGGAGCGGAACAGCTCAAGGCGATGCTCGACGACCGCGGACTCTCCGTGTCCTCGGTCAACAGCGCGGGCTATTTCGCCAACAAGGACGGAGCGCTCGTCGACGACCACGACCGCCGGATGGTCGAGGCGGCGGCGATCCTCGATGCCGGCGCGGTCTGCGTGATCGCGGGCGGGCGCGGCGCGGACCGTTCGGTCGATGCGGCGCAGGCCCGCGTCCGGGACGGGCTCGAGGCGTTGGCCGCGATCGCGCGCCCGGCCGGCGTCAGGCTCGGCGTCGAGCCGATCCATCCCGTCGACCTGATGACCAAGGGCTGCGTCAATTCCATCGCCGATACGCTTGCCCTGATCGAGGGGATCGAGGGGGTCGGCATGATCCTCGACATCAACCATTCCTGGTGGGATCCGGCGCTTCCCGGTATCTGCCGCGACCGTCTGGACCGGGTCGCCCTCTTCCAGCTGTGCAACGTGGTCGAACCCGAGCCGTCCCGCCCGCGGCGCGAATTCCTGTCCGCCGGGCTGGTCGATCTCGCCGGGCTGATCGCCGGGTTCGAGGCCGACGGCTATTCGGGGTTCTACGAGTTCGAGATTTTCCCGCCCGACCTGCACAGGCGGCCGGTCGAAGACGCGCTGGAGGACGCCGCGCGGTTCATGCGGGAGCGGGCGGGGGTTTCCTGAGCGAGATGGCCACGCCGAGCGCGGTGAGCACCGAGAACGCGACGAACACCAGCGTCATCACCGAGAGATAGCGATCCGGCACCGAGGAGACCGAAGCCGTGCCGAGCCGCACCGAGATCAGCACGGTGACGATCGCCATCGACACCATCATGCCGAGCGAGCGCATCTCGGCCGACAATGCCGAGGCCATGCCGCGCTCGGCCGGGACCACGCTGGTCATGATGTTGGAGATGTTGGGCGCCGAGAAGAAGGCGAAGCCTAGCCCCTGGAAGACCATCACCGCGAGTATGTGAACCGGCCCCGATCCCACGTCGAGGAACGCCGCCAGCACCGTCTGGCAAAGGATGAACGTCCCGCCCGTGAAGGTGATCAGGTGCGCCGGAAAGCGGTCCGCGAGGCGCCCTCCGAGAGGCGCGAACAGGGCCATCACCACCGGACCCACGATGAGGATCTCGCCCGCCCCTTCCGGCGAATAGCCCTGGATGACCTGGAGATAGATCGAAAGCAGGAAGGTCGTCCCGACGGTCCCGCAATAGATGAGGAACTGCACCAGGAGCGCCTGCGACAGGCGGCGGTTCGCGCCGATCGCGCCGAAATTGATCAGCGGGTTGGCCGAACGTTTCTCCGCCGCGAAGTAGACGGCGCCGATGACTGCCGTCGCGGCGATCAGAATCCAGCCCAGGAGCCCGCGCCCGAGCATCGCGGAGCCCGCGATCAGGGTGGCGATCAGAACGACCAGGAGCGCGCTGTTGACCATGTTTATCGACGCGGTCGGCGGTCGCCAGCGGCTGGGCAGCGTGAAGCGGGAAAGCGCGTAGGCGGCGAAGGGCGGTATGGCGGCGAGGTAGAACACCCACCGCCAGCCCAAATGGGTGGTCACCAGCCCGGCGAAATAGGGTCCCGAGGCGAGGCCGATATAGGTCGCCCCGATCGCCAGCCCGATCAGCCGTCCGAGCTGGCCCTTCGGGGCGATGTCGGCGACGATCGCCATCGAGGTCGCGATCAGGAAGGCCGCCGCAACCGCCTGCAGGAAGCGCATGACGATGACCAGCGGCATCGAGGGTTGCAGCCCGATCGCGAAGGTGGCGATGCCGAGCCCGATCAGTCCCCACTTGAACAACGAGTTCTTGTCGGTCGCGTCGGCGAACCGACCGATCGGCATCAGAAGCGCGGCCGCGGCGCCAAGGAACACCGTATCGAGGAGGCTGAGTTCGAGCCCGCTCGCCCCGAACTCGCGCGCCATCGTCGGCAGCGGCACGCCCACGATCGCGTGCATGAATGCGCTGGCGAACTGCGACAGAGCGATGAACGCGATCAGGAGCCAGCGGGACCGGGCCGCCGCCATGGATGCCTTCCGCCGTTCGAGGTCGGGCGACACTAGGCCAGGCTCGGAACCCGGTCCAGCGGACGCAATCCCCCGGCGCGAGCCTGTCCAAGACGTACGTTTGCTGGTTAACTGCGGCGGAAGGCGCCGCCGCGCCGCGCCGGAGACCGACGATGAGCGACAGCCAGAGCCGTTCGTCCGCGATCAAGACCCAGATTCCCGAACTCGGCCTGACGGAATACTGGTACCCGGCGACTTTCGCGAAAAAAGTCAAACGGCGCCCTGTCGGCGTCCGGATGCTGGGCGAGACGCTGGTGCTGTTCCGCGGCAGGGACGGCCACGTCGCCGCCGCCTCCAATACCTGCCCGCATCGCGGCGGCTCGCTGATGCACGGCGTCTGCCATTACAAGGGCACCGTCGCCTGCCCCTATCACGGATGGGTGTTCGACGAGCGGGGCGAATGCGTCGCGGTCCTTTCCGAAGGCCCCGAGAGCGCGATGCCCGGCAAGGTCAGGCTCCGGATCTATCCGACCGCGGAATACAAAGGGCTGGTCTTCGTCTGGATGGGGAACGGCAAGCCGGTCCCGGTCGAGAACGAGATCCCGCCCGAGTTCTTCGAAGGGAGGGAAACCGCGCTCTTCATCTCTGCCCGGCGGTGGGACGTGAACTGGAGGGTCGCACTCGAGAACTCGCTCGACTCGCACGTCATGTACGTTCACCGGAACGCGCTGTTGCAGCTCATGGAGCCCTACCAGCAGTTCGGCCGCACCGGGTATTCCCCGCGCATCGTCAACGGCAGGGCGGCGATCGGCTATCTCAGGGATCCGCCGCGCACCGGACGCGAATTCTATCCCGGTCTCGACGATTACTGGCCGAAGACCGAGTGGCGCAGGCTGTGGCTCTGGATCTTCGCCTGGCGCAATGCCCGTATCCGCAACAGCAGGCCATTCCTCGAAGACAACGAGGAATGGGGTATGCACACCATGGTCGACGGCCGCTACGTGCGCTCGGCCGGGCATCATCTGCCGAGCATGTTCCGCTTCGATTTCGGCGGGCAGATGTTCACCCGCTTCTGCGTTCCCATCGATGCCGACACCACGCGTGTTTTCTATATCCATGCCGCCCGCCGGAAGACGCGGCTCGGCCGCGCGCTGCGCGCCGCCTACTATCACCTCTTCCGCAACTGGGCGCTCAACATCAACTTCTCGACTCAGGATTACCGTGTAATGGCGGCCCAGGACTACGATGCGCCGGAGATGCTGTCGGCCAGCGACGGGCAGCTGGTGCGCTGGCGGCGGCTGTTGTTGACCGCGCGCGGAATGCCCGACCCGCGCGATCCGCCGGCGGGCGGATAACGGCCCCGGGGGAGGGGGTGAAATGGCGGAAATCCTCGGTCTGGGCATGACCCACTACACAGGGCTCCGTTTCGTCGACGAGGAGATGAGCATCTTCCTGAGGCGGACGCTCAGGGGAAGCGACGTGCCCGACGAGATGAAGGATCCCGCCAACTGGCCCGACGCGATGCGCGAGGAATGGGCCGACGACCGGGGCGCCGCTGCGGCGACCGCGCACCGCAGGCGCCACTGGGACGCCTTCACCCGCATGAAGGACGAGCTCGATTCGTTCGCACCCGACTTCGTCGTCATGTGGGGCGACGACCAGTACGAGAACTTCGTCGAGGACATCGTGCCGCCGTTCTGCGCCTACATCGCCGACGAGTTCGTCTCGACCCCGTACCTCGATCTCCCCGGCCGGCCGGATCCGCCCAACGCCTGGGGCGAGCCCGAAGACACGGAATTCGTTCACAAGGGCCACCCGGAAGGCGGCGCCTGGCTGGTGGAGAAGCTGAGCGAGCAGGGCATCGACATTCCCTATGCCTACCGCCTGCGGCACGGAAAGGGCCTCGCGCACGCGTTCATCAACACGCTGCTGTTTATCGACCATGAACGGACCGGTTTTCCCCACCCGCTGGTTCCGTTCCACGTGAACTGCTACGGCGGCGAATTGATCCGCACGCGGGGAGGCCATCTGGTGCCCGGCGAGGAGGACATCCGCCGCGATCCCCCGGCGCCGTCGGCGCGGGCCTGCTTCGATCTCGGGCGCGGCATCGCCCGGGTGCTCGCGGACTCGCCCTGGCGGGTCGCGCTGATCGCGTCTTCGAGCTGGTCGCACGCCTTCCTGACCGCCAAGAACCACTGGATCTATCCCGACCACGGGGGCGACCGGAGGCGGCTCGAAGAGCTGCGCGAGGGCCGGTTCGTGGAATGGCGCGACCTCACCCATGAGGAGATCGAGGACGCCGGGCAGCACGAGTTCCGCAACTGGATCTGCCTCGCCGGCGCCATGACCGAGCTCGGTGCCGGCGTCGAGATCGTCGATTACATGGAAAGCTGGGTGCTCAACTCCAACAAGTGCTTCGCGGTCATGCGGCCATGACGGGAGACGCCGAGAACCCCGGCCCGCCGGCGCCGCTCTCGTCCGAACAGCAAGCATGGATCGCCCAAGCGAACGAGGCCATCGACCTCGATTTCATGCTGTCCACGCTGGAGCGCGCGGTCGGGATTCCGAGCCGCACCGGGGAGGAGCGCGCGCTGGGAGAATTCTTCGCCGGGACCATGAACGCGCGCGGGATCGACGCGTTCTACCAGCCCATCGACGAGCACCGCGGCAACAGCATCGGGCGGCTCGCCGCCGGCGGCGGCGGCGCGGACCTCCTGTTCTACGGCCATCTCGACACTACCTTCAGCGCCGATGCGCGGGAGGACGCCCAGATGACCGGCGGGCGCCCCCGGCCCGACCTGGAACCGCGTATGCGGCGGGAGGGCGATCTGCTTTACGGCCTCGGCGTGCAGAACCCCAAGGGCAGCGTGGTCTGCGCCATCGCCGCGCTAGACGCGGCGGCGCGGGCCGGCGTTCCGCTCAAGGGCGCCGCCAGCATCGGCATTGCCGCCGGAGGAATTCACAAGGGGCCGGTCGAGGGCTTGATGCATTCCTATCGCGGCCGCCGCTACCAGGGCTTCGGGGTCGGGTGCGAATACATGCTGACGCACGGGCTGGCCGCCGATTACTGCGTCAGCACCAAGCCCGGTTACGGCATCGTCTGGGAGGAACCGGGCGAGTGCTGGTTCAGGGTCACGATCACGGGCGAGCTCTGCTACTCGGGCCTCCGCCACATCCAGCCTAACCGCAACCCCATTGTCGATGCCGCCGCGGTCGTTCCCATGATCGAGGACTGGATCGCCGATTACACCGAACGCCACACCATGGGCCAGATCGCGCCGCAGGGAACCGTCGGCGGAATCGAGGCGGGGTGGCCGTTCAAGCCCGAATTCATTCCCGGCGTCTGCGTGCTCTACGTCAACATCCACACCAATTCGGCGACCCGTCCCATCGAGGTCCGGCGCGAGTTCGAGGCGCTGATCGACGACATCCGGTCGAAGCGCGAAGGCATCGACATCGGCGTCGAGATGCTGCTCTCGACCCCGGGATCGCGGACCGAGCCCGACAACTGGATCGTGCGTTCGGCCTCGGCAGCGATCGAGGCGGTGGAGGGGCGGCCCATCGTCGTCAGCGGGCTCAGCGGCACTACCGACGGCGCGATCCTGAGGAATGCGGGCATCGCCACCGCGCGGATCGGCCTGCCGGGCATGGCCGAACCCGAGCCCGACTGGCCGCCGATGTTCGATGCCTGCCGGATCGGCGATCTCGAACGCCTGACCCGGGTTTACCTGCACGCCCTGATCGACACCTGCACGCGGGAGCGGGAGGAGATGGGGTGAGGTTGCTTGGACGCCCTTCGATACGCCGCTTCGCGGCTACTCAGGGTGAGGGATTCTTCATCCCATCCTCATCCCGAGTAGGCGCCGCAGGCGCCGTATCGAGGGACGCCCAACCGCCGGTTTCCAGACCGCCGATGTCGCTCCGTGCCACCGCTGTCGAGTTGACGATCGCGTAGCACGGCTTGCCGGGGGCAAGGCCCAGCGCGCGCACCGATCTCCTCGTGACGCGGGCGAGCAGCCGGTCGGTGCCTGACTGAAGCCCGACCGCCGCGCCCGGGCCCTCGCCTTCGTGGATCGCGCTCACGGTCGCGGGAAGGATGTTGAGCGCGCTCAGCCCCGTCGGCTTCTCCGTCGCGATTATCACGTCCTCGGCGTGGATGCGAAGGCTGAGCGCGGCGCCGATGGCTGCGTCGATATGCGGCAGCTGCAGCCGCCCTCCGCTCACCGACAGGACGGTGAGCCCGGTCGCCGCGTCATGGCCCAGAATCGTTGCCGACAGCAGCGCGCCGGCTTCGTCGATGCCGATAAACGGAACCGCCTCCGGATCGGACAGCACCTCCGCGGCGGGGCCCGAGCGAGCGACGCGTCCCCGGCTCATCGCCACCACCGTGGTCGCGAGATGGACGATTTCCGCGACCGAATGGCTGACATAGAGGATCGGTATTCGCGTCTCCGCGCGGAGGCGCTGGAGATAGGGCAGAATCTCTGCCTTGCGCGGCTGATCCAGCGAGGCGAGCGGCTCGTCCATCAACAGGATACGAGGCGCGCTCAGGAACGCGCGGCCGATGGCGACGCGCTGCTTCTCGCCGCCAGACAGCCGTCCGGGCCGGCGGTCGAGCAGGTGCCCGATCCCGAGGATTTCGACGATTTGCCCGATGTCCTCCGTCTCGGCGCCGCGCGGTGCGAACCAGCGGCCGAACGCAAGGTTCTGGCGGACCGTGAGGTGGGGGAACAGGCGCCCTTCCTGGAATACGTAGCCGACCCGACGGCGATGCGCCGGAAGCGCGACTCCGCGACCCGTATCGAGCAGGACCGTATCGCCTGCCTCGACCCTTCCCTCGTCCGGCCGCAACAGGCCCGCGATCGCTTCGACGACCGTGGTCTTGCCCGCGCCCGAACGCCCGAACAACGCCGTGATGCCGTCGGGCGCGGAGAATTCCGCGTTGAGCGCGAATCCCTCGAAGCGATGCCGGAGAGAAACGTCCAGGCTCATCTCGCGGCCACCCAACGTGCGATTCGCCGGGAGACGAACTCCGAGGCCAGGAGAGCCGCCATCGCAACGGCGATCGAGACGACGACGAGCCTGACGGCGGACGATTCCCCGCCCGGCACCTGGAGAAAGGCATAGATCGCCGAGGGCAGCGTCTGGGTCTCGCCCGGTATGTTCGAGACGAAAGTGATGGTGGCGCCGAACTCGCCCATCGCCTTGGCGAAGGCGAGGATTGCGCCGGCGACGATGCCCGGCAGGATCAGCGGCAGGGTGACCACGAGGAACGTCCACGTCCGGCTGGCACCGAGCGTGGCGGCGGCTTCCTCGAGACGGGAGTCCACCGCCTCCATCGCGAGCCATATCGCCCGCACCATCAGCGGAAATGCCATGATTGCCGCGGCGAGGGCCGCGCCCGTCCAACGGAAGGCGAAGACGATCCCGAAGCTGTCCATGAGAAACCCGCCTATAGGCCCCTGCCGTCCGAACAGGATCAGGAGCAGATAGCCAGTGGCGACAGGCGGTATGACCAGCGGCAAATGGACCAGGAGGTTGAGTATCTGCCGCCCCCAGAACCGCCCCCGCGCCAGCAGCAGCGCCGTCGCGACGCCGAACGGGAGGCTCGCCAGAGTCGCCCAGAACGCGACCCGGATCGAAAGCCGCACCGCCGTCCATTCCTCCGCTGACAGCCAGTCGATCATCGCTGCCTTATTCGACCGCCGTGAAGCCCTGGCGTTCGAAGAGCGGCCTGGCCGCGGCCGAGAAGAGATGCGCGTAGAACGCCGCCGCCTTTCGGTTCTCCGGCCCGGCGGTCAGCGCAGCCGGATAGGCGATCGGCCGGTGGCTCGAGGCCGGGAACGCGGCGACGACGCTCACCCTGTCGGACGCCGCCGCGTCGGTCGCATAGACGATACCGAACGGCGCCTCGCCGCGCGCGACGAATGCGAGCGCCGCCCGAACGTTGTCCGCCTGTACCACCCGTCGGGCGACGCCTTGCCAGACGCCGAGAGACTTCAGCGCCTGACGGCCGTATATGCCCGCCGGCACGGAGTCGACCAGCGCCATCGCCAATCGCCCGGCTTCGAGACGGCCCGGCAGATCCCCGATCCTCATCGAAGGCAGGTTTCGTCCGTGACCGATCAGCACCAGCCGGTTTCCGAGCAGGTCCCGGCGGGACTCGCGCCGGATGGAGCCCTTCCTTTCCAGCACATCCATCCAGTCCCGGTTGGCGGACACGAATATGTCGGCAGGCGCGCCGCGCAGGATCTGGCGCGCGAGAGTCGACGTCGCCGCGTATGAGACGGTCGGTCTCGTGCCGGTGCTTGCGTGCCACTGACGAGCGACCTCGTCGAGCGCGGTCTTGAGGCTCGCGGCGGCGAAGACCAGGACCTTCGGCTCCGCCCGCGCGCTGGGCGGTGCCGCCGCGCATATCGCCACGGCGCAGATTGCCGCTATCAGGCAGCGTCTCGACATTCGTTCCGTTCCCGCCGGATGACGGTCGGGAATATCCTTCCGCCCCGTGGGCTTTGGCAAATGGTATTCCGGACATGCGGTACGCCTTGACGGTCGCCCCGGGCCGGGCCGAAAGTGTCGGGGCGGAAGAATAAGCAACCGACAAGGGCTCTTCAGCGGGAGAACAAAATGGCGATCACCGGGGTGATGCGCGCCGGCGCGGTGCAGATCCGGGTCACCGAGATGGGGCCGGCGCTGCGCCACTACAAGGATATTTTGGGCCTGTTGCAGACCGCCGAGGGGTCGGACGGACGGGTCTATCTCAAGGCATGGGACGAGCACGACCACCACAGCGTCGTCCTGCGCGAGGCCGAAAGCCCGGGCATGGACCATATGGGATTCAAGGTCTCGGACAACGCGGCGCTCGACGACTTCGAACGAAGACTCGAAGACTCCGGCGTCACCGTGACACGCATTCCGGAAGGCCAGGACGAAGCGACCGGCGAGCGGCTGCAATTCGTCGTGCCGACCGGCCACACGATCGAGCTCTATGCCGAGATGGAGCAGGTCGGCAACGGCATGTCGCTCGACAACCCCGAAGTCTGGCCCGACGATCTGAAGGGGATGAAGCCCACCCGCTTCGACCATTGCCTGCTCTACGGCGACGACCTCGACGGGACGGTGAGGCTGTTGACCGAGGTGCTCGGCTTCCACATCGCCGAACAGATCGTGACCCCAGACCGGCAGACGATGATCGGCGCGTTCCTGACGGCGGCGACCAAGCCGCACGACGTGGCCTTCATCCGATCGCCGGAGAAGGACCGGTTTCACCACGCCTCGTTCTTCATCGAATCCTGGCACGACATCCAGGTCTGCGCCGACCTCATCGCCAAGCACCGGGTGCCGCTCGATATCGGGCCGACCCGGCACGGGATCACGCGCGGCGGGACGATCTACTTCTTCGACCCGTCGGGCAACCGCAACGAGACATTCTGCGGCGGCTACATCTTCTATCCCGACCGGCCGGCGCTGACCTGGACCGAGGACGACATCGGCCGGGCGATCTTCTATTACGACCGCAAGCTCAACGAGAATTTCCTGTCCGTGACGACCTGACCGGTTTGGCCGCCGGGCGCCGTTTGGGTATAGAGGGCCCGCGCGCGCCGGCCGAGCGAGTCAGGGAGTATCGTCCGCTGAGCATTCTCGAAGTCCCGAAGCCCGTCGCCGTCGTCGATCTGACGATGGCCGACGGAGCGAACATCGCGGTGCGCCGTCACGGCAACCCGGACGCCCGCGTGCGCATCTTCGCGAGCCACGGCAACGGGTTCGCCATCGACGGCTACCTCCCGTTCTGGCAACTCCTCTGCCCGCGTTACGAAGTCGTCGTGTTCGACATGCGGAACCATGGCCGGAACCCGCCTTCCGCCGTGCCGAACCATGACTACGACCACATGGCGCGCGACATGGGGGAGATACACACACGGATCTCCGAACGCTTCGGCGCCAAACCATCGGTCGGCGCCTTCCACTCGATGTCGGGCCGCGCCGCCATGAAGGACGCGGTCGAGACCGCGTGGCGGTGGGATGCGCTGGTGCTGTTCGACCCGCCGGACATTCCGCCCGAAGGGCACAAGCTGTTCGACATGATGGTGAGGTTCGAGCACCGGCTCGCCGACTGGGCGAAATCCCGGCCCTCGCGCTTCGCCGATCCGTCCGGGCAGGAGGCGGAATACGCCAATGGGCGCGCGGCCCGGAAATGGGTGGAGGGAACGCACGGGCTGATGGCCCGGTCCATCCTGCGCCCCGCCGGAGACGGCTGGGAACTTCGCTATCCCGGCGAGATCGAGGCCGAGACCTATGTCGCCAATATTCCGATGAACCTCTGGCCCAAGGCGTCGGAATTCGGCGGTCCCGTTCTCCTCGTGGGCGCCGATCCGGACGTCGAGCGGCCCTCGCCCACCGCGACCGCCAACAAGGCGATGGCGGAAGAGGGCGGCTACGACTATGTCGCGATCCCCGGCACCGGCCACATGCTGCAGCTCGAAGAACCCGAAGCCTGCGTCCGCGCGATGGAGAGCTTCCTCGCGCGGCACGGGCTCGCCGCCTGAGGCCACGATGAGCGCGCCGCCGACCCCGGAGTGGATGGAGCGCTACCGCGAGAGGGTCAACGCCGACCCGGAAATGCAGGTGATCGGCGACTGGTTCTCGCTCGACTTCAAGCTCGCTTTCGAGGGCGAGGCCTGGCTGCTCTCCGTGCGCGAGGGGCGGATCGTCCAAATCGTCCAAAACCCGCGCTTCGACCGGCCGGCACGGTTCACGATCTCCGCGCCGATGCGGGTCTGGACCAGGTTCGTCCGGCCCGACCCGGAACCGCTCTACCACGATTTCTTCGCCATGCTGATGCGGGTGCCGGAGTTCGAGATCGACGGCGATTCCCTCGCCGCCATGCAGAACGCCCGCGCACTCCACCGCATGATGAACATCCTAAAGACGATGGAGCCGCTCGATGGCCGATCTTGAGCCGGTGGTCGGCCGCTATCTCAACCTCGAGAGCGGCGGGCGCCGCTACAGGATTTATTACGAGGAGGCGGGGGAGGGCCGGCCGCTGATCTGCCTGCACACCGCGGGCGCCGACGGCCGGCAGTTCCGGCATGTGCTGAACGATCCCGAGATTACCGACCGGTTCCGCGTGCTCGCCTTCGATCTGCCGTTCCACGGCCGCTCCAACCCGCCCGACAAATGGTGGCTGGAGAGATACCGCCTCACCACGGATGTCTATCTCGGCCTGATCCGAGATTTCTGGCGAACGCTCGGTGTCGAACGCCCGGTGGTGATGGGCTGTTCGATGGGCGGCGCCATCGTGCTCAAGGTCGCCGCCGACCACCAGGACGAGATTACCGGGATCGTCGGCCTGGAGAGCACCGCCTTCGCCGAGGGCCGCGACAACGATTTCCTGCACCACCCGGCGATCCACGGCGGCGAGCTTGCCGCTTGCTATACCTACGGGCTCAACGGCCCGGACTCGCCCGAAGCCGGCTGTCGCGAGAACTGGTGGTACTACAGCCAGTCCGGCCCCGGGGTCTACAAGGGCGACGTCTACTATTACTGCGAGGACTGGGATGCGCGCGAGGACATCAAGCGGATCGATACCGACCGTTGCAAAGTCTCGCTGCTGACCGGCGAATACGACTACTCGGCGACGCCGGAGATGACGCGCGAAGCGGCGGAGGCGATCCCCGGATGCCGCTTTACCGTGATGAAGGGTATCGGGCATTTCCCGATGGTCGAGAATTACGACCTCTTCCGCGGATATCTGTTGGAAGAGCTGGCGTCGATGGCCTGACGGCGCGTCGGGCGCTGAACGACGGCATGCGAAGGTGACGACTTCATATCCGGCCTTCGGTCTCCAAAGCCGCAGGGCGCTCTACGCCGGGGTGAGGGTGCTCGCGGACGCGGTGCGCGTAACGCTCGGACCCGCGGGGCGCGCGGTACTGATCGAGGAGGACGGCAAGCCGCCGTTCTTCACCCGCGACGGCGCCCGCGTGGGGCAGGCAATGGAGCTTGCCGACAGGTTCGCGGATATGGGGGCGCGGCTGGTCCGCGGCGTGGCCGCGCGCACCGCCGAGGAGGCGGGGGACGGCCGGACCACCGCTACGGTCGTCGCGGCCGCGCTGATCGAAGAAGGGATCAAGGCCGTCGCGGCGGGCGCGGATCCGGCCGAGTTGAAGCGCGGCATCGACCGCGGCGTGCTCGCCGTGCTCGATACCCTTTGCCGGTCCGCGCGCCCGGTGGAACCCGGCGATACGCTCGCGAGGATCGCGACGCTGGCCGCGAACGGCGATACGGAGATCGGGTGGATCGCCGCCGAAGCGGTCGCGGCGACGGGCGCCGAAGGCGTCGTCGATGTCGAGGACGGCCACGGCCGGGGCGTCGAATACGAGATCGTCACCGGCGTGCGCTTCGACCAGGGCTATGTGTCGCCCTACTTCATGACCGATCCGGAGACTCTGCTCTGCACCTATGACGAGCCGTTGATCCTGCTCCATGACGGGAAGCTCGACCGTCACGAACCCCTGCTCGGGCTGCTGGAAGCCGCGGTTCGGATGCGCCGCCCGCTGGCGATCGTGGCCGAGGCGGTGGAAGGCGAGGCGCTCCAGACGCTGACGACGAACAAGGTCAGGGGCGGCCTCAGGCTGGTCGCGGCCAGGGCCCCCCATTTCGGCGACCGCCGGCGCGCCGCTCTCGAGGATGCGGCCGTGCTGACCGGCGCCACCGTCATCGCCGATGACAAGGGGCTTGCCCTGCGGAATGCCGGCCCTGGCCTCCTCGGCGGCGCCCGGCGCACGGTGATCTCCGGCAGCGAGACCCTGTTCGTCGAAGGCGCCGGCGAGCCGGCGGCGATCGAGAACCGCCGGCACGAGATACGCAACGCGATTGCCGCGGCCAGGACCGACTACGACCGCGAGCTGCTGACCGAGCGTCTCGCGCGGATCTCAGGCGGGGTCGCGTCGATCGGGGTCGGCGGCGATTCGGAGGCGGAAATCGCCGCCCGCTCCGAAAGCGCACGCACGGCCGCCCGCGCCGCCCGCGCGGCGCTTGCCAACGGCGTCGTGGCCGGCGGAGGCGCCGCGCTGCTGCACGCCGCGAGGGTCCTCGACCGCGCGGCCTCCGGCCCCCACGCGCGCCTCGTGTTGCGGGCGGGACTCGCCGCGCCGCTCCGCCAGATCGCCGACAACGCCGGACATGACGGCAGGGCGATCGCCGCCCGGTTGGCCGAGATGGACGATCCGGAACGCGGATTCGACGCGATCGCCGGCGAGATCAGGGACATGAGCGCCGCGGGCATAAGCGATCCGCTCGACGTGATTTCGGCCGCGCTGCGCCACGCCGCTTCCGTGGCGGGAATGGTCCTCACCGCCGAGGCGGCGCTCGCCAGGCCGCCCGCCCCGCCATCCGGCGAGCCGGAAGGTTTCGGTCCGACCACGCCCGATTTTCGCGCAGACGAACTCGAGGGGCTGGGCCTTGCCTGAGCGGGCGCCGTGCGCAACATGTCCGCCGACATCAAGCAGGAGGGACCCGTCATGACCAGCGATGCCGTAACCAGGAACACCGTCGGTTGGATCGGCGCCGGGCGCATGGGCTTCCCCATGGCCGAGCTGCTGCTCAAGGCGGGGGCCGAGGTGACGGTCTACAACCGGACGGCGGCCAAGGCGGAACCACTGACGGCCTATGGCGCCAGCATCGTCGGGAGCCCCGCCGCACTCGCCGAACGGGACGTGGTGTTCGCCATGGTCGCCGGGCCCGACGATTTGCGCGCGGTGATCGCGGGTCCCGACGGGCTGCTCTCCAATCCCGCCGCGACGCCCCGCATCGTCGTCGACTGCTCCTCGGTGGACGAGGAAGCTTCCGAGGATGTACGCCGGGCGCTCGCCGAACGGGGCGTCCAGTTCCTCGCCGCGCCGGTCAGCGGCAACGGAAAGGTGGTCAAGGCGCAAAAGCTCACCATCGTCTCGTCCGGTCCGAGGGACGTGTTCGACGAGGTACGGCCGTTGCTTGAGGTCATGGCGCCCTCCGGCGTGACCTGGGTCGGGGAAGGCGATCTCGCCCGGACCTGCAAGATCTGCCACAACGTGATGCTCGGCGTGGTGATCCAGTGCCTGTCCGAGATCACCGTTCTCGCCGAACGTGCGGGCGTGCCGCGCTCGGCCTTCCTCGAATTCATGAACGCATCGGTGATGGGATCGACCTTCACCCGCTACAAGTCGCCGGCCCTGGTCAATCTCGACTACACCACCACCTTCACGCCACCGCTGCTGCGCAAGGATCTCGATCTCGGCCTCGCGCTGGGCCGAGCGCTGGACGTGCCGATGCCGGTCACGGCGCTCACACGGGAGATCCTGTCTTCGGTCGTGGGGAAGGGACATACCGACATCGATTTCTCTATCCTGCTACAGCATGAGGCCGAAGGCGCCGGACACGAGTTGGTGGCGGAGAACGTCGAGGTCGACGACGGGCTGGGATAATCTGACGACGAAACGCCGAAAGGAGGATGCAATGGCGAAGGGCTACTGGGTGAGTTGTTACCGCGCGATCAAGGACCCCGACGCGCTCGGGGAGTACGCCAAGCTCGCGGGGCCTGCGATCGCGGCCGGGGGCGGGAAATTTCTCGCCCGCGGCGGTCGGGTGGCGGCCTTCGAGGCCGGCGTGAACGAACGCACCGTCGTCGTCGAGTTCGAGAGCTTCGAGCAGGCACTGGCGACCCATGACGGGGAAGCCTATCAGGCGGCGCTCGCGAAGCTCGAAGGAGCCGTCGAGCGGGACCTGCGGGTCGTCGAGGGTATCGACTGAGGGGAAGCGGCGCTACGCCGCCATCAGCGCTTCGGCCCTGTCGTAATCGAACGCGACGGGGTCGATTTCGCCCGCGTGGATTTCCGCCACGCGCTCCGAAGACAGCGGGTTGGAGAACTGCCCGTTCCGCATGACCACGCGGGCCTTGAGCAGTTCCCCGACCAGCGCTTCCATCCGGGCCCATTCGGCGTCCGTCATTCCCTCGGCATCGAGGCCGACGATGCCGCCCAGCATGTGCTCGAACTCGTCGTCGTAGACCCTGGCGCAGGCATCGGCGATCAGCGCGTCGTTGCCGCCGCGGTCGACAATGCGCATGCCCTCGCGGAACAGCGTGCAGTAGCCGCCCTCGGAGAATTTCGACGCCCGGGCGCCGATCTCGCCATGCTCGGCCAGTATCTCGTAACGGAGCCGGGTGAGCACGGTATCCTCCTCCCAGCCTTGGCAGCGATGGGGGTCCAGCTTCGGCGTGCCCTCGGGGCGGATCGCGTCGTAGACGTCCGCGAAGGCGACCAGATGGGTGAACTCCTCGTATAGCCCTTCGAGCAGATCGCGGATGCGGTGGCGCGGCACCTCGATGTCCATTTTTGGCAGGACTTCGAGCGCCTCGGTCAGCGGTCCCACGATCACGCCGCGGTTGCCGTAGTCGCCGACGCCGGACCCCTTGAACTCCTTGAATACCTGCAATTCGAGCCAACGCAGGTCGGTCTCGATCGTACGGACGGGCGAATCCCAGTAGGTGCGGACCACTTCGGCTTCGCCCGCGAACAGCGGGGCGGCGGACTCGATCAGCCGGCGGAGGGGCGGGCTCATCGCCATGGAGCGATACTCCGGGTGAGGGCTGGACTCGATGCGACGGGGCATTGCTAATGAAAGCCTTGGGAGCGCGCAAGCGGGCTCCCTGCCCGCCGTCGAAAGGACGTGCCGCTCGGCATGGAGATGGATTCCGCGCTGATAGCGACAGCAGCCGTCGCGTTCACCGCCGCCGGCATGGTCAAGGGCGTGATCGGGCTCGGCCTGCCCCTGACGGCGATCGCGGTGCTGACGATTACGATCGGGCTGAGGGAGGCGGTCCCGCTGATCATCGTACCGGTACTGATCACCAACGCCTGGCAGATGACCCGGGGCGGATTGCTCGTCTCGGTGTTCAAGCGGTTCTGGACGATGATCGTGCCGCTCGGGATCGGCGCCTGGTTGGGGACGGTCCTCCTCTTCTCCATCGACGAGACCCTGGTCGGCGCGCTTCTCGGGGTCGTGATCATCGTCTATTCGCTGGTCAACATCTTCGCGATCAGGTTCCGCATTCCGGACAGCCACGAGCGCTGGTATTCGCCTGGCGTCGGGCTCCTGTCGGGATTGCTGACCGGCTTGACCGGCTCCGTCGGCGGTCCCGTCGCGATCTATTTCCAGGCCCTCGGGCTCGAACGCGAAACGTTCCTGCGGGCGGTCAGCCTCGCCTTCTTCCTGACCGCGCTGCCCTGGGGCGGAACGCTGATCGCCGAGGGCGCGCTCACCGTGGAGGCGGCCGCCATCGGCGCCGTCGCGCTGCTGCCTTCCTTCGCCGGCATGTGGGCCGGTCGGAAAATCGGCGAGCGGCTGTCTCAAGAGGTATTTTCGAAAGGCGTGTTCGGGTTTCTGATCCTGATCGGCGCCAACCTGATCCGGCGCGCGATCGTGTAAGCCGAAGGAGTAGGCGATATGCGGAAGCTCCCCGTTTACCGGACACCCGAAGAACAACGGGCCCTGTTTCCGGACATCTCCGGCAACGACGTCAACGGACGCGGCGAGCGCGCATCCCGCCGGCCGAGACCGCTGTTCTGGCATTACGGTGTCGATATCCCGCACAAGGCTCTGCAGGATTACTACATGGAGCGCTTCGAAGCGTTCCCGGAGCTTCAGGATTTCCACCTCAAATACGGCGGGCGCGGACAGAGGAAGCCGCCGGAGAAGCCGGAGGCGCCCGAGGCCGATACGCCCGGGAACTGGTCGCGCCGGGTAAAGGACTATGCGCTCGCGCACGAGGGCGATCTCGTCGGGATCGCACGGGTGAACCCGGAATGGGTGTTCGAGGGCTACGAGGCGCCCGAACCCTGGATCGTCGTCATCGGGGTGGCGATGGACCATGGCGAGCTCGCCAAGGCGCCGACGATTCCCGCCGCTGTCGAGACCATGACGCAGTACAACCGGGGCACCCGCGCGGCGCGTGCGCTCGCCAACTTCATCCAGTCCGTCGGATACCGCGCGCGGCCCCATGGCGGGCCGGCGGCGGGGCCGGTCACGTTGATCCCCGCCGCCATCGAGGCTGGGCTGGGTGAGCTCGGCAAGCACGGCTCGATGATCAACCGGACCTACGGGTCGTCCTTCCGCCTTGCCGGGGTGCTCACCGACCTGCCGCTGATCGCCGACGCGAAAGACATGTTCGGGGCCGACGATTTCTGCACGAGCTGCCAGGTCTGCACCGATGCTTGCCCGCCGGATGCGATCTCGCGCGAAAAGGAATGGGTACGCGGCGTGGAGCGCTGGTATGTCGATTTCGACAAATGCATCCCGTATTTCAACGACACCCAGGGATGCGGCATCTGCATCGCCGTCTGCCCCTGGAGCCGTCCCGGGACCGCCCCGAAACTGGCCGAGAGGATGACTCGCCGTCGGCGCAGGCTCGACGATCGGGGCTGACGGACAGCTGCTTCTCGGTCTCCTCCCGCCTCGCCACGGCCGCTTTGACCGGGCCCTGCCCTCATCGGAAAATACGTTCTCGGCAGCCGGGCCCGAACCCGCCAATCCCGAACGGAGACCGAGGAACCCCGAGATGACCAGAAGAATCGAGCATTCCTGCGTCACGACCGAAATCGACGACGAAGGCATCGCCTGGGTGACGTTCAACCGGCCGGAGAAGCGCAACGCGATGAGCCCGCAACTCCATTACGACATGGAAGCCGTAATGATGGAGATCGAGACCGACGAGTCGGTCAGGGTCACCGTACTGACCGGCGCCGGCGATTCGTGGAGCGCGGGGATGGACCTGCGGGAGTATTTCCGCGAGACCGACAACGATCCCACCGCGCAGTTTCGCTCGTTTACGGCGAACAAGCACTGGAGCTGGGAGATCCTGTCGATGTCGCGCAAGCCGACCGTCGCGATGGTCAACGGCTATTGTTTCGGCGGAGCGTTCATCCCGCTCTGCGCCTGCGACATCGCGATTACGGCGGAAGATGCGGTGTTCGGCCTCTCCGAGATCAACTGGGGAATCCTGCCGGGCGGCATCGTCAGCAAGGTGATTCAGGACTTCCTCGCGCAGCGCGACGCGATCTTCTACGCCATGACCGGTCGGACGTTCGACGGCACGAAGGCGGTCGAAATGAAGCTCGCGAATATCGCGGTGCCGCGCGAGAGGCTGGAGGAGGAGACCCGGGCGCTCGCCCGCGAACTGATGGAGAAAAACCCGGTCGTCCTCGGCTACACAAAGCAGGCGGTCAAGGCGGTCCGCACGATGGATGTCGAGATGGCCTACGAATATCTCCGCGCAAAGTCTCTCGCGCTCAGATTCGCCGACACCGAGGACACGCGCGGCCGGGGTATGGAAGAGTTTCTCGACAACAAGACCTATCGGCCCGGCTTCGAACCGGTCGGAAAGAAATCCTGAGCGACTCGCGCGCCATGCGCGAGGTGGACCGCTTTCGCGCGGAAACGCTCGCCCGGCTGCCGTCCCGCATCGCCGACGTCCCGACGCGCTGGGCGGAAGAGACCCCCGCCGCGCCGGTCGTCCATGCAGGTTCCGGAACCCGGACTTATGCCGATCTCGCGGCCGGTATCGACGAGGCGGCGTCCGCCCTCGGCGAGGCCGGCGTCCGGGGTGGCGACCGCGTTCTCCTCGTGATGGAGAACTGCTTCGAGGCCCTCTGTGCCTTCTACGCCATCACCGCCTTGGACGCGTGGGCGGCGATGGCGAACGCGCGCCTGTCGCCCCGCGAGATCGACGTCGCGATCGATTGCGCCGATGCCCGTTTCGCGGTCTTCGCCGAGGCCGTTTCCCCCGAGGCCCGAGCCCACGCCGAGGCGCGGGGCGCGAAGACTCTCGCCGGCTTTCGCCGCGGCGGGCTTGCCCTGGCCGTCGTCCGGCCCGGGGCCGCGCCCGAACCCGTCGAGGAGGATCCCGCCCGGCGGATCGCCGCGCTGCTCTTCACGTCGGGCACGACCGGACGGCCGAAGGGAGCGATGCTGTCCCACCGGACCATGCTCTACCAGGGCGCGGTGGTCGGCGCCGGGCGTTTCGTCCGGGGCGACTGCCCCTATGTGGTGGCGCCGTTCGTCCATATCCTGGGGCTTTGCGGGCTGGTCGTGCCGCTCATCCATGTCGGCGCCGCCTTCGAGTTCCACGCGCGTTTCGATGCCGACACCGTGCTGGAGGGGCTTGCCGCCGGGCGCCTTACCCATGTATTCGGCGCGCCGCCGGTGTTCGCGGCGCTGGTCGCGAAGGCGGACGCGAGCGGCGGCGCGATCCAGGCACCGCGCTTGAGGCAGATCCTGGCCGGCGGCGCACCCGTCGATCCGGCCTTGCGCGAAGCCGCGGAACGCGCGTTCGGAACGCCGCTCGGCGCCGGTTATGCCGCCACGGAGTTCGCGCCGATCGCCTCGAGCCCGCCCGGGGAAAGGCCGAACTCGGGCGCCGCCGGATATCCCTGGCCGGGCAATGAGATCAGGCTTGTCGGTGCCGACGGTGCCGAGGTCGCCGACGGCGAGGTGGGAGAAGTGCAGTGCCGCGGCCCCAACGCGATGGCGGGGTATTTCCGCGATCCGGAGGCAACCGCGGCGGCGATCGATTCCGACGGGTGGGTGTCGATCGGCGATCTCGCGCGGATCGACGAGGACGGCCAGATTCACGTCGTGGGCCGGCTCAAGGAGCTCATCCTTCGCTCGGGCTTCAACGTCTATCCGCCCGAGGTCGAGGCGGTTCTGAGCAGCCACCGCGACGTCGCCCAGGCCGCCGTCGTCGGCCGCGACGTCGAGGGCAACGAGGAGGTGATCGCCTTCGTTGAACCGGTTCCCGGCCGCGGCATCGATGTTGCCGCGCTGGCGGTCCACGCGGCCGGGCAACTGGCGCCCTACAAGCGCCCGTCGCGTATCGTCGCGCTCGACGCGCTCCCTGTCGGTCCGACCGGCAAGATCGACCGGGTCGGGTTGAAGGACCGCGCGCGGGAATTGCCGGAATAGGCGATCAGGGCAAACGCAGAGCCGTCTCGATCAGCCGGTCCACCTCGTCCGGCGTCGTCGCGTAGCTCGGCACCAGCCGCACCGAAGCGCCGCCCCGCGCGGCGTGAATGTCGAACTCCTCGGCGCGCAGCCCTTCGAGGACGACGGGCGGCATGTCGAGAAAGACCAGATTGGCTTCGACCGGCTCCAGCAGGGAGATGTCGCGGTGCCCGGCGAGCCCGTCGGCCAGCCGGCGCGCCATGGCGTTGGCGTGGGCGGCAAGCTCCAGCCAGAGACCGCCCGCCAGATAGGCTTCGAGCTGGGCGCTCAGATAACGCATTTTGGAATAGGCGTGACCGGACCGTTTTCTCATCGGGAACAGCTCGTCGGCGAAGTCCGGGTCGAAGAACAGCATGGCCTCGGCGTTGAGGGTGCCGTTCTTCGAGGTTCCGAAAACCAGCGCGTCGACGCCCGCGCGCTGGGCGATGTCGGCCGGGTGGCAACCGAGCCAGGCGACGGCGTTGGCGAACCGCGCGCCGTCCAGCTGGACGCGAAGCCCCGCATCCCGCGCGATCCCGGCGAGCTCGGCAATCGCGGCCGGGGTATACACCGTCCCCCGCTCCGTCGCCTGGGTGACGCTGAGGATTCCGCGGCTCCCGTTCGACAGCGCCGCCATGAGAGCCGCCGGATCGATCCGGCCCTGCTCGCCCGCGACGCCGATGCATTCTCCGCCCGAGACATAGAACTCCGGCGCTCCTTCCTCCGCGACCGCGATATGGGCCTGCTCGTGGCAGTAGAACCGCGCGCCCGGCTCCGCGATCGCGGCCAGGCTGAGCGCGTTCGCCGCGGTGCCGGTGGCGACCGGAACCACCCGGACATCGGCGTCGAATATCCGGCCGAAAAGGTCGTCGAGCCGGCTGGAGATCCCGTCCTCGCCGTAGGAGGACGCGGGTCCCGAATTTGCGGCGGCGATGGCCTCCATCACGACCGGGTGCACCGGCGCTACGTTGTCGCTCACGAAATTGCGCCCGGTCACGGCCGCGTTCCTCTCTCAAGAGATCGACGAGGGGGGTTAACCCTCCCGCCGGGCCGTTGCAAGCCGTATAATGGCCGGCATCGATCGGAGGGCCGATGCGCAGTCCGGCTATCGCAACGCTTCTCGCCTTCGCGCTGTTCGCCGTGACGCTCGTCCCGGACGCGCGCGCGGCGGGCGCCGTGGACGAGCGGCTCGACGGGCCGGCGGTAGGTGCGCGGGTGGGCGAGCTGGTCGTTGCCACGGACCAGACCGGGACGGCGCGGGACTTCCGCTCGCTGCGCGGCAAGAAGGGGCTGATCCTCCTGTTCTCGCGCTCCTTCGACTGGTGACCCTTCTGCAAGAACCAGGCGGTCGCCTGGAACCGGCATCTGGAAGAGATCGGGGCGCTGGGCTACGGGCTCGCGGCGGTCACCTATGACGGGGTGCCCGTGCTGGAACGCTTCGCCGGCCGGTCCGGGATCGGCTATCCCCTCCTTTCCGACGAGGGATCGAAGATCATCCAGGCATTCGACCTGCTCGATCCGGGTCCCGCCCGATCGACCCCGTGGTACGGCATCGCCAAACCGATGATCGTGGTGATCGATGCCGACGGCGTGGTGCGTCAGCGCTTCTCGACGCAAGGCTACCGCGATCGGCCGGAAGCGGGCGCCGTGCTGCAGGCGATCCGGAGCCGCGCCGGGTCCTGAACCGATTGCCCCTGTTCTCCCGGCCGCGCACGGGTTAGCCTTCGTCCGCGATCCGACCCGGAGGGAGACATGGCGCAGCAAATCGACCGCTCGACCGAAGATCTCGGCAATATCGTCGCGCTCGAACACGTCAACGTGCAGATACCGGACCAGCGCCTGTCGACGCTGTTCTACGTCACCGGGCTCGGGCTCACCCGCGACCCCTATCTGATGACCAGCACCAACAACATGTGGGTCAATATCGGTCGCAGCCAGTTCCATCTGCCGACCGGAGAGCCGCAGCGCCTGCGCGGTACGGTCGGGCTGGTGATCCCCGATCTCGAAGGGCTGGTCCGGCGGCTCAAGAAGGTGGGCGATCAGCTCGAGGATACCGAGTTCGACTACAGCCCCGCGAACGACCATGTCGACGCGACCAGCCCGTGGGGCAACCGGATCAGGCTGCACGAGCCTGGCGAGCGCTTCGGTCGGATGCGCCTCGGCATGGCCTATGTCCGCCCCGACGTTCCCGTCGGCAGCGCCGCCGGGATCGCCCGCTTCTACGACGAGATCGTCGGCGCGCCGGCGAAGCTTGGGGATGAGGACGGCGCGCCGGCGGCGTTCGTCTCCGTCGGGCACAACCAGACGCTGGTGTTCCGCGAGACCGAGGACCCGATCCCCGACTACGACAACCACCACATCCAGGTCTATGTCGCCGATTTCTCAGGCCCTTACGGGCGGCTTATGGAACGCGGGCTGGTGAGCCAGGAGGACGGGCAGCACCAGTACCGCTTCAAGGACATCATCGATCCCGAAAGCGGCGAGGTGCTGTTCACGCTCGAGCACGAGGTACGCTCGATGACCCACCCGCTCTACGCCCGCCCGCTGGTCAACCGCAATCCCGACCACACCAACTGGAATTACGTGCTGGGCTACGAGAACGAGGCCGCCGCGCTGCCGATTTGATCGGCTCGCTCCCCGTCAGAGTCGGGTCCCACTTCGATCTGAGACCCGCGACGCCACTTCCTCGGCCGCCCGGATCAGCGCCTCCACCAAGTTTTCGTCAACATCGATCACGCCTTCGTACTCGGCGAGATTCCTTTTGCGATGCGCCTGATCGAGCACACGCCAATTCTCGTTGGGGAGACCGACCGTGTGCTCCAGGCATTGGAAGACCAGATAACGATTCTTGGCCCGAAAACCGGCTTTCCGCAGTGCCGCCAGCGACAAGGCATGCGCGGCGTTGTAGGCCAGATCGAACCGTGACTCGGGGCTGAGCTCCGCATTCTTCGCGTCCGCGAGTCGGGCGGTTCCAGAACGAATCAGTCCCGATACTTCGTCGCGTGTCGACGCCTCTGTCTTCAACAGGCCACGCGCGGCGAGATTGTCCAGATGCTCATTCGCCATCGAGGTTTCCCGCGACGACGATATGCGGCCCTTGCAGGATGCGGGTCAGAAACCCGGCCCCGGTCCGGCGCCGCTCCTCGAACTCGACCGGCGTGTAGATCGTGGGGTTCACGCGCCGGCCGAGCAGGTCTTCCAACGGCGCCATGGCGGTATAGACCGTCTCCAGCGTCAGGTCGTCGGAGACGAGCAGCAGATCCACGTCGCTGGCCGCCGTCTCCGTTCCCCGGGCGACCGATCCGAACAACAGGGCCAGGACGATTCTGCCGGCCAACGGTTCCAGCGCGCCTCGAACCGCCTCTTCCAGGCCGACGGTCTTGCGGACGATGCCACAAATCTCGTCGAAGAGAGGCGATTCGGGGTTCGCCCGGTAATGCTTGCGGTTGCCGACGCGGGAGACGGAGGCGAGACCGCTTCCGGCGAGCCGGGCCAGCTCCCGTTGCACCGCTCCGCGCCCCGACCCCGCCAGCGCGATGAGCTCGGTGACATAGAATTCCCGTTCCGGCTGCCCGAAGAGCAGCGCGAGCACGCGTTGCTGCGTCGAGGTGAACAACGCGTTGGCGAGTGTCGAACCCTCTGTACCCATAGTGAGTATTTTAGTACTCGAATTGGGTATATCAAGATCTTCGGTTCGATCCGATCAACGCACCTGCAGGACCAGCTTGCCCCGCAGGTGGCGCGACGCGCTGGTTTCCAGAGCGGAAGCGGCATCGGCGAGGGGGAAAATCGTGATCTTGGGCACGCTGACCGCGCCGGACTCGAACAGTTCGAGAATCCGCACCAGATGCGGGCGGTCGCGACCGACTCGGGGACGCAGCGAGGTCACGTCGTCGCGTGGCGGTTCCGGCGCGGTTGAGCCCGAAGCGATGAAGGCCGCCCGGCCGCCCGGCTTGAGGACGGCGAAGGAACGCTGGGTCACGTCGCCGCCGACGGTTTCGAACACCGCGTCGCAGTCCGATACGGCTTCGGTGAAATCCGCCTCGTTGTAGTCGACGATTTCGTCGGCGCCGAGAGCGCGCACGTAATCGATATTGCGGGCGCTGCACGTCGCGACCACATGAGCGCCGATATGCTTGGCGAGTTGGATGCCGAACCCGGCGACCCCGCCGGCGCCGCCCTGGATCAGGATTTTCTCGCCCGGCCGGAGCTTCAACGTGTCCTCGATCGAGACCAGCGCGGTGAGGCCGATCAGCGACAGCGCCGCGGCATCGACATGGGCGACGCCGTCCGGTTTGTGCGCGCAAAGCGCCGACTTCATCGCGATCTTCTCGGCGTAAGTGCCTTCCTGGCCCGGTGCGCAGACGCCGAAAACCGCATCGCCCGGCGAGAATTCGACGACGCCTTCGCCGAGCGCCGCGACGGTGCCCGAAAAATCCCGACCCAGCACGTAGGGGAAGTCGGTGAGTTCGCTGTAGCGCCCCGCCAGCACCTTCCAGTCCGCGCCGTTCACGGTGGCGGCATGGATATCGACGACGATCTCGCCCGGCCCCGGCGACGGGTCCGGCAGGTCGCCGTAGCGCAGGACCTCGGGTCCGCCGTGCCGTTCGAAATAGACCGCTTTCATTGCTTTCCCCCGCGTTCGAGCCCCAGCCGCGCGGGAGTGTATCTAGAACGCCCGGCCTGTCACCCCGGCGGTTACGGTGTGTCGGGTCGGGCTACCCGGTGGCCGTCTTGCGTTCGGCCTCGGACCTGAGCTCCGGGTCGAAATAGCCGTCGAGGAAGCCGTTGAGATAGTCGAGCATCGCCGGGTCCATCACCCGGTCCGGAATGGGGTCGCGTTCGAAATTTCCGTACCTGTCCTCGCCCCGCACCAGCATCGCCGGAAAACGCCCCAAACTCGGCCGCACATGCGGCGGGCAGTAGACGAAGAGGATTCCGATACGCCGGTCGCCGGTGGTGTTGGGCTTCGACGAATGGGCGGTGCGGAAATGGTGGATCGTCGCCTCGCCCGCCCGGACCTCGGCATCGACCACGCCGGTCTCGTCGAATTCGGGGATCATCTGGCCGCGCGCCAGCAGATTGTCCTCCGCCCAGGTCTCGGTATGGTCCATCTCGTCCCTGAGATGCGAACCGGGCTTGTAGCGCAGGCAGCCGTGCCTGACGAGGGAATCGGTGAGCCCGATCCAGGCACCCCAGACCTCCAGCGGCTCGTATCCGAAATAGGCCGAATCCTGGTGCCAAGTGGTGAAGGAGGGATCGTTGCCGTTCTTCACCCAGATCGCCGAGCTGGTCAGCATGATGTCGGGGCCGATCAGCCGTTCGATGGCGTTCAGCAGGGCCGGCGTGGTTCCAAGTTCCACCATCCATGGGAACAGCACGTGCGGCTTGACCATCAGCTTGCGCGGACCGCGGCCGGCATATTCGCGCTCGTAGTCCTCGAACCGGTCGAGATAGTATCGTGCCTTCTCGCGGCTCAGGACCGGCACCGGGAACACGAACCCCTCGCGCCGCGCGGCTTCGACCCGGTCGTCGTTCAGGATTTCCACCATGGCTTTCCCCCGCCTTCCCGCTGTGAGAGGATCATATCGCGCGAACGGAGAGCGAGCCATGCCGCTGACCCCGCAACAGATCGAGCAGTATCGCCGCGACGGTTATGTATTCCCGCTGCCGGTGCTGGAGCCGCACGAGATCCCGCCGCTCCGCGCGCGGCTGGAGGCGTTCGAGGCGGAGAACGGCGGCAAGTTGAAGAGCAGCCAGCGCAACAAGTCGCACCTCCTGTTCAAGTGGCTCGACGACCTTATCCGCGACCCCCGGATCCTCGATCCGGTGGAGCAGCTCATCGGCCCCGATATCCTCTGCTGGAACACGATCTTCTGGATCAAGGACGTGGGCTCCCGGAGCTTCGTTTCGTGGCACCAGGACTCGCGCTATTGGGGCCTCTCCAGCGAGAAGGTGGTGAGCGCCTGGCTCGCGTTGTCCGAGGCGAGCATGGAAGCGGGCTGCATGCGGGTGATGCCGGGCACCCATACCGGCGACACGCTCGTCCATCGCGACAGCTATCACGAAGACAACATGCTGACCCGGGGGCAGGAAATCGTCGACGGGGTCGACGACGAGGCGGCCGTGCATATGCCGCTCGAGGCCGGCCAGATGTCGCTTCACAGCTACCGGCTCGCGCATGCCTCGGGGCCCAACCTCTCGGACGACCGGCGCATCGGCATCTCGATGCACTTCATGCCGCCCGAAACGGCGCAGGTGGTGGGCGACTGGGACTCGGCGGCGCTGGTGCGGGGCTCCGATCCGTTCGGCTATTTCGAGCACACCCCGGTTCCGCGAAGGGATTTCGACGAGACCGCCGTCGCCTTCCATGCTCGCGCCGCGCGGGCGGTTACCGAGGTTCTCTACGCCGGCGCGGAGCGCAACACCGAGAAGCTGTAGCAGCCGCCCACCCCCTCAAGTCCTAGCCGTCATCCCGTCGGCGAGCGATTGGGCATAGGCGCGCCATGCCGGGATGGCTCCGGAGAGCGCGCCGGCGAAGATCACGAGCCCCAGAAACGCGAGCTCGCGCCCGGTCGGCGGGGCGATCGGCAGGTAGAGGCCGTAGGAGGCGCTTACCGTCGGCTGGGCGAGCGCCAGCGCCGCGTAGAAGATGCCGAGCCCGACCGCGATGCCGGCGATCGTCAGCGCCATGGCCTCGGCGACCAGGAGCCCGAATACATGGGCCGGACGGGCACCGACCGAGCGCAGGATGGCCATCTCACGCCGGCGTTCGCCGAGGCCCGCCAGCATCGTCGCCATCATGCAGAGGAGACCGGTCGCGACGACGAAGACCGAGATCGCCGAGAGCGCCGCCTCCGCCGTTCCCATCAGGTCCCAGAGTTCCTGCAGCGCGACGCCGGGGAGGATCGCCAGCAGCGGTTCGGCCCTGTACTCGTTGATCCGCCGTTGCAGCCCGAACACCGCGAGGCGCGACTTGAGCCCCACCAGGAAGGCGGTGATCGTCTTCGGCGTGAGGTCCATCCCCCGCACCGCCTCCGCGGTCACCGCAAGCCCCGGTATCGGTGCGCCGTGCCGCCAATCGACGTGGATCGCCTCGATCCCCTGAAGGCTGACATGGACGGTCCGGTCGACCGGGGTCCCGGTTCTGGCGAGAATGCCGGCGACGCGGAACGGCTTGTCCGCGTGATCCGAGATGCCCGACGCGCCCAGCCCGTGGCTCACCACGATGGGATCGCCGGGACGGTAGCCCAGCCTGTCGGCCACTTCGGCGCCCAGCACCGCGTCGAACACGTCGTCGAACGGCGCGCCGGCCGCGAAGGAAAGCCTGTTCCGGCGGCCGAAGCGGTAGTGCTCGAAATAGCCGCGATCCGTGCCCAGGACGCGAAAGCCGCGATGGGAATCGCCCAGCGATAGCGGGATCGTCCAGGCGATTTCGGGCGACCGCGCGATCGTCCGGTAGCTCTTCCAGGAGATGTTGTTGGTCGCGTTGCCGATCCGGAAAACCGAATAGAGCAGGAGCGGAAGCGCGCCGCTCCGCGCGCCCACGATCAGGTCGGTGCCGGAAATGGTGTTGGCGAAGCTTGCCCTGGCTTCCGTTCGGACCCGCTCGACGCCGAGCAGCAGCGCGACGCTGACCCCGATCGCGAAGACGACGAGACCTGCGGTCGCCGCGCGGTTCAGAACGCTCTTCAGCGCCAGGCTTACGATCGGCAATTCAGCCCCCGGGCGAGGCGCGGTTGATTTCGCCGAGGGCGAGGCTGCGCCCGAAGGCCGGTTGGAGCCGGGCGTCGTGACTGACGAAGATCAGCGTCGAACCCGCCTTGTCGACCTCTTCCATGAGGAGGGAGAGAAACGCTGCCCTTGCATTTTCGTCGAGGGCGGAGGTGGGTTCGTCGGCGATGACCAACTCCGGCGTTCCGATCAGGGCGCGCGCGACGGCGACACGCTGTTGCTCGCCCTGGCTGAGATGCGAGACGGGGCGTCCGGCGAGCCGTTCCACGTCGAGGCCCATATGGGCGAGCAGCCGCCGGGCCTCGATATCAGGGCGCGCGCCGGCCCGTCCCCTTCGCCTTGCCGAAAACCGGCACGGCAGCAGCACGTTGTCGATCAACGGCAGGTAGGGGACCAGGTTGAACATCTGGAACACGAAGCCGATATGATCGGCGCGGAACGCGTCGCGCGCCCCGCCGCGAAGATCCGCGATCTCGGTCCCCAGGATCGAGACCGTGCCCGCCTCCGGCTCGATCACCCCGCCGAGCAGGTTGAGCAGCGTGGTCTTGCCGCCGCCGCTCGGCCCCCTGACGAACAGTTTTTCGCCGTCGTCGACGACGAGTTCCGGAATGTCGAGAACCAGCGGATCCCGGCTGCGCCAGCGGAAGCGGATATCGGCGAGGCGGATCATGCAGACGGGACAAGTCCCGGCAGGGGGTCAGAAGTCGAAGCGGTTCGCGCCCGGCTTCAGGCTGGCCGCGCGCTGGCCTCCCGGCAGGATAGCGCCGACCTCGACTTCCCGCATCGTACGGAACGAATCGA
Organism: Defluviicoccus sp.; assembly: GCA_022823775.1. Classification (GTDB taxonomy): domain Bacteria; phylum Pseudomonadota; class Alphaproteobacteria; order MPNO01; family MPNO01; genus MPNO01. The sequence continues at coordinate 31,418 of JAJEHI010000182.1, forward strand.
ACAGAAGAACCTCCATACCCTTCAGGCGCCCGGGCTGCGCGCAGCGGAACCGGTAATGGGCGTGAAACTCCGAATGCTCCTCTTCCTCCGCGCGCTTGTGCTCATCCTTGTGATCCGCTTCCGCGAGCGGCGTCTCGATTTCCGCCTCCTCAAGCTTGCAGCCCGCGGCGGGCGTCAGACGGAACAGCGCCTCTCCCTTCTTGAGCGCGGCCACGGCGCTTTCCACCGCGGCACGTTGCTCGGCTGTCTTCGGCATACTTTCGAAGCCGACGATATCGTGGGCTGGCGATTCGAATTCGATTTCCACGACGTTTCCTTCGATCGCCAGCTTGACCTTGCTCTCGCCGTGCACATGCGCCTTGTGTCCGCCCTCCGCCGCCCATGCACCGCCTGACAGGAAAGCGGCCGCGACACAGAACCCGATCCCCGTGCCAAGCCGTTTTGCGAGCATTTCGTTCCCTCCTTCTCGGTCGCCGCCGATTTCAACAATATAACATTACAAATTGCGGTGAAGCGCTGCCGTGCGGTCGATCCGATCGCGCGGGTCAGCGCTTGTAGGGTTCGATCCCGGTGCCGGCGAGGGTATAGCCGGTGACCAGATTGGCCCGGCCGTCGACGTAGGAAAGCGATTTGGTGCTCCGTTCGACGCTCATCCGGCCGGTGATCCAGACCGGCGCGAACAGCTCGTTCACCACATAGGGCTCGTCGAGCGTGACGAACACAATCTGGTTCGGCGGCGGCGGCGGAACATGAATGCACGCCCCGAAATAGGGGACCAGCAAGAGCTCCTTCACCGCGATCCCCGCGAATTCCAGCGGCAGCGCATAGCCCGGAATGCGCACGAGCTCGCCGTCCAGCCCGTCGTCGACCCGCCGGTTCAACGCGTCCACCTGCGCGCGGAAGCTCTCGTACTTCGCCACCAGCGCGTCCACGTCGAGACCCTGTTGCGCGAGCCCGCTCGCCATCTCGACGGCGATTTCGTACTCCTCGCCCACGGCGGATATCTCGCCTCGCCGCTCCGCGGCGCGCGCCCATGCCACGGCCTCGAGGTCCAGCCTCTGGTCGCCTGTCAGATCGGCAAGGGGGTCGACGAGCGACTCTCCGCCGGGCGCGAGGTCTCGCCACGAAAGCTCGCGCGCCAGATCCGCGGCCGCCGGCGCCGAAACGAGAAAGACCAGTGCGCAGGCGGCAAGGATCGACCGCATTATCCGAACCTCTTCACGCGGGAATAAAGCCCTACCCCCGCCGTTTCTCCAGTACCGCGAGAATTGCGCGGACGATCCCCACATAGCCCGTGCAGCGGCACAGATTGCCCGAAAGCTCCAGCCTTACCCGCTTTTCGTCGGCATCCGGCAGGCGTCGGACGATGTCACGGGCGGTCACCAGCATCCCCGGCGTGCAATAGCCGCATTGCAGGCCGTGGTTCTCGGTGAAGGCCTGGCGCAGATCCTCCATCACGTCGTCGTCGTCGAAGCCCTCGATGGTGGTGATCGACGCGCCGTCGCAGCTCACCGCGTAGGTGATGCAGGAACGCATCGGCTCGCCGTCGATCTCCAGTGTGCAGGCGCCGCAGACGCCGTGCTCGCAGCCGAGATGGGTGCCGGTCAGGCGCTGGCTGTCGCGTACGAAGTCGGCGAGGCTGGTCCTCGGCTCGACGCTCGCCGTGACCGGCTCGCCGTTGATCGTCAGGCTGATCTCGGTCATGACGCGAGCGCTCCCTTGATCGCGCGGCTGAGCGCGACGGCGTGGATCTGGTTGCCGTAATCGTCGAACACCGCGCCCTGGGCGGCGAGCGCCGCCTTGGCGTCGTCGATCTCGACGGCCGTGCCGGCCCTGACCGCCTCCGCGAGAGCGGGGACGTCGAGCGGCGCCCCGTCCGTCGCGCCGAGAACGACGTTGGTCCGGCCGCGTTCCGGATCGTGCACCACGGCGCCGATCGAATCCGCGAACTCGCCCGGCTTGCGGCATATCTTGTAATAGCCCCATTTAGCCCCCGGAGAGAGCTTGGGGATGCGGAGCGCCGTCACGATATCGGCGGGTTCCAGCGCGACGGTGAAGGCGGCGAGCTGGAATTCCGACAGCGGCACGACCCGCGCGCCGTCCGGCCCGTCAATCGCCACCTCCGCGCCCAGCGCGCGGAGCGCCGTCGGCCAGTCCGCCGCCGGGTCGGCATGGGCGATCGAGCCGCCGACGGTTCCCCGGTTGCGCACCGCGCGGTAGGCGATCTGGCCGGCGACGAAGCGCATCATGCCGTTGGCGGTATCCGGGATCTTGCCGTCCTCGATCTCCGCGTGGGTGATGCCCGCGCCGACAACGAGGTACCCGCCTTCCTCCGTCACCGCCTTCAGCGCGTCGAGTTTGCGGACCTCGACCACGAGGTCGGGCTGGGCGAGACGGAGGTTCATCATGGGTCCGAGCGACATCCCGCCGCCGAGCGGCTTGTTGAACCCGTCGGTCGAGCCCAGCAGCCGGATCGCGTCGGCGACGTCGCCGGCGCGCGCGTAATCGAATTTCGCCGGCTTCATGCCGCCTCTCCCTCGGCCGCCGCGATCGCCGCGAGCACGCGTCGGGGCGATATCGGGGTTTCGTTGACCTCGGCTCCGTAACGCTTGAGCGCATCGTTGACCGCGTTTCCGATCACCGCCGGGGTCGGGATGGTGCTGCCTTCGCCCATCCCCTTGATGCCGTGCTCGGTGTGGGGCGAGGGGGTGACCATGTGGGCGAGGCGGAACGCCGGCACTTCGGCCGCGCCCGGCAGGTGGTAGTCCGCGAAGGTCGACGCCAGCGGCTGGCCGGACTCGTCGAACGGCGATTCCTCGAACAAGGCCGTGCCGATGCCCTGCGCCGCGCCGCCATAGACCTGGCCCGAGACCACCATCGGGTTGACCATGGTTCCGCAGTCCTCGACCACGACGTAATCGAGCACCTCGACCGCCCCGGTGTCGGGATCGACCGCGACGACCGCCGCATGGGTCGAGTAGGAAAACGTGCCGTGATCGGGTTCCGGGCGATAGCCCACGACCGCCTCGACCCCGTCGGTGTCGACGTCGGCCGGCAGCTCCTCCGGGTTGATGTACCAGACCCGGCCGATCTCGGAGAACGGCAGGTCGCCGCCCGGCCCCATGACGCGCCCGCCGGCGACGCGGATCTGGTCGGGCTCGCATTGCAGCAGGTGGGCGCCGATGGTCCGCATCCGCTCGACCAGCACCTCGCAGGCGCGCGAGACCGCGCCGCCCGCCATGACGATGCTGCGCGAGGCGTAGGTGCCCGTCGAATAAGGGGTGAGCCCGGTATCGCCGTGGATCACCGAGACGTTCTCCGGGTCGATTCCCAGGATCTCGCTCGCCACCTGGGCGAGGGTGGTCTCCATCCCCTGGCCGTGCGACTGCACGCCCACCCGGAGCTCCAGCCCGCCGTCCGGGGTCAGCTTGGCGCCCGCCTGCTCGTAGCCCGGCACCATCTGCACGCCCCAGCTCGCGAACACCGAGGTCCCGTGCGCGGCCTGCTCGACGTAGCTGCCGAAGCCGAGCCCGATCAGCCTCCCGTCCGGCTCGTCCCGGGCCTGGCGCTCGCGCACCGCGGCGATGTCGATCATTTGCGCGGCCCGGGCAACGGCCCCGGGATGATCGCCCGAATCGAACGTCTTCCTGGCGATATTGGTGTAGGGCATGGCCGATGCCGGGACCATGTTGATCATCCGGACTTCGTGCGGCTCGCGCCCGACCGTGCGCGCCACCGCGTCGACCAGCATCTCCATCGCGAAGGCGACGCCGGGCCGCGCCACGCCGCGATAGGGGACCAGGGGCGGCTTGTTGGTGACCACCGTCCAGGTCTTCACGCCATAAGCCTCGATCGCGTACGGTCCCGGCAGGTTGCCGCCGGCCATCGCCGCTTCCAGGCAGTTGGTGAAGGGGTAGATCGAGTACGCCCCGGCATCGACCGTGACCTCGCCCTCTAGGCCGAGAATCCTGCCCTCCTCGTCGGCGTGCGCGGTGACGATGTAATGATGCTCGCGGCAATTGGCGTCGGCGATCAGATGCTCGCGCCGGTCGGAGATCCAGCGGGCCGGGCGGCCGAACTTCATCGCGTACCAGCAGGCGACCAGCTCTTCCGGCTGGACATACGTCTTGAGCCCGAACCCCCCGCCCACGTCGGGCGCGATCACCCGCACCTGACGCTGCTCGAGCCCGAGAAACATGGCGAGCCCGGCGCGGATCAGATGCGGCACCTGGGTCGCGGTGTGGACGATCAGCTGGTCCATCCGCGAATTCCACTCCGCCAGGACCGCGCGGCCCTCCATCGGCACCATCGCCTGGCGGCTCATGCGGAACTCGCGGGTCACCGAATGCGCCGCGCGCGCCTTGACCGACTCCATGTCGCCGTCGGTGCGGGTTGCCAGCGCGATGTTGTCGCCCCACGAATCGTGGACCAGCGGGGCTCCCGGCCTGCGCGCCTCAAGCATGTCGACCGCGGGGTCGAGCTCTTCGTAATCGACCTCGACCGCCTGCGCGAGGTCTTCCGCCTCGGCCCTGGTGGCGCCCACGCAGGCCACGACGGTCTCGCCGACGAACCGCACCTTGCCGATGGCAAGCGCCGGGAAGTCGGATGGCTTGTATCCCGGCAGCTTGGACGGCGCGCGCATCGGCTCGACGCCGTCGAGATCGTCCGCCGTGAACACCCGGTTCTCCGCGCCGTCCGGTTTTCGGATCGAGCGGATGCGGCCGTGCGCCACCGGGCTCCTGACGAAGGCGAGCGCCATCTCGTTGGCGGCGGCGATGTCGGCGACGTAGTTGCCACGCCCGGCGAGGAAACGCCGGTCCTCCTTGCGCGGCACGCTCGCCCCGATCCCCGTATCGCTCATCGCTGCTTCCCTTCCTGGAGGTGCCGCATGATTCACGCCGGGAGAAGGCCCGTCAACGCCGTGCGGCCCGGGCTTCGTTGCGGCCCTCCCGATTTGCCTATACACATCCGCCGTACCAGCCCGGCCCGGGAGCGCAGCGTCATGGAATTCGGCTATTTCACCCTTTCCGACAACTACTATCCGGACAATCCGCGGAGCGCGAGCGACTTCGTTCTGGAGATCCGCGAGCAGGCGATCCTCGCCGACCGGCTGGGCTTTCATTCGGCCTGGATCGGCGAACATCACTTCGACCGGCTCGGTGTCAACTCCCGCCCCGACCTGGTGCTGGCC
>JAJEHI010000020.1 GCA_022823775.1 Defluviicoccus sp.
GAGAAGAACCCCGAGGCGGCGCCACCGCTCCACGTCGTCCCGCTGGACCGCGAGCCGGATCGTCTCCCCGCTGTCCTCGTGCGAATCGTCCAGGATCTCGATGCGCATCCGCACATGCGTCTCTCCGGCCTCGAACCTGCCGCTCGGACAGCTCCCCCCGGTCCAGAGGCGCCCGTCCAGCCACACCCGGTAGTCGTACCCGTTGGCGCCGGTCTTGCTCATCCTGTTGCTCCACCGCGCCGAGCCGAACAGGCAGACGCTGAAGTCGAGCGACAGACCGAGAACCCCCGGGACCGCGGGCGTGTGCGGCTCGGAAAGGCGGAAGTCGACATCGACCCACGGGTCGGCCGCGTCCTCCTCGATGGTCGTCCGCGACAGGCTGAACGTCACGTACTTCGCCGGGTCGGTCTCGTCGTCGACGATGTGGACCGTGTGCCGGTTCCGGCGCAGGGTGCTGCCGGTGCCGGGGTCGTACACCCGGTAGCCGCTGCCCGGCCGGAGCTCGATGGTGAACGACTCGCCGCCCTCCGCCGCGCTGTCGTCGAGGATGTTGCCGATGGCCACGACCGACTGGCCCGCGGGCACCGTCACGCTGGTCAGGTTCGTGTAGTCCGAGCCCGCCGTCGCCGACCCGCCCGTCATCGCGAGGTTGACGGTCAGTTGCGACGCCGGCGCCGGGGTCACCGTGATCGATGCCGCGGGCCGGCCCGAGTCCTCCACCACCGTCGAGGACATCGACCCGAAATACACCACCGGGGTTCCGGAGAAGTGGCCGCCGCCGTCGTTGTCCTCGATCCACAGCGAATGCCGGTCGGTCGCCCCCGACTTCACCCGGTAGCCCGCGCCCGCCGAGAGCCTCAGCGTGACCGATTCGAGGCCCTCGTAGCCGCCGTCGTCGGTGGTCTGCACCGCGATCTCCACGGCCGACGTCCCCGCCGGCACCTGGACCGTCCCCGACGGCCTCGTGAAGTCCGAGCCGGCCCTCGCCACGCTGCTCTCGTCCACCCTGTAGGCGATGGCGATCGGGGATGTCGGCGCGGGCACCACATTCACCGTCAGGCTGACGCTGTCCCCCTCTTCCACGAACGACGTGGCCGCCGCGAACGACACCTCCGGGCGCACCGTCTCGGGCGGCGGCGGGTCGTCGTTGTCGCGCACGTTCACCCGGGCCTCGTACCGCCCGAACTGGCCCGAGCCCGGGCGCGGGCGATAGGGGGAACTGTAGTCGTAGGACCCGCCCGGACGGGCAATGGGCATGACCGCCTGCGCCGAAATGTAAAGGTCCTGCTCGTCCGTCGCGTCGTCCTGGGTCGGCACCTCGAACGTCACCGCGCTCTGGCCGCTCGGGATGACGAGCTCCCGATAGCCCCTGTCCCTGCCCCGCAGAAAATCCGCGCCTCTGGGCGCATCGTGCACCAGCACGAGCACCCTCAGGTTCCGCGTCGGCGCCGGGTCCGCGCGCAGCACGAACTGCGCCGTCTGGCCCTCGGTCAACGCGATGCTGTCCGGCGTGATCCAGACGCAGTTCGTGCATGACGCCGCGTCATTGTCGACCACCGACACCGAAACGGTCCCGCTCACCGAGCCGTAGCCGCCGCCCGAGGCGCTGTGGGTGATGGTCGCCGGCTCGTCCTGCAGGTCGCCGTCCTCGCCCGCGCTCACCGTCACCGTCTGCGGGGTGCTCCAGAGGTTGTTGCCGCTGGCGTTGAAGGTCAGGCTCGTCGGGCTGAAGGTGACATCGCCGTTGTTCGACGCGAGGTTCACCGTCACCGGGCCCGTGGGCGCGAAGACGAGCCGCACCGTGTAGGTCCCGCTCCCGCCCTCCCTCACCGACAGCGAAGGGGGCAACAAGACCAGCGACGCCGTGTCGTTGTCGCTCACCGTCACCGGGACATCCCCGGTCACGTGGTCGTAGCCGCCGCCCGAGGCGGCATGGCCGATGGTCGCCGTGTCTTGCGCCAAGTCCCCGTCCGCGCTCGCGCTCACCGTCACCGTTTGCGGGTCGTTCCAGAGTTTCGTGCCGCTGGCGTTGAAGGTCAGGCTCGTCGGGTTGACGGTGACATCGCCGTTGTCCGACGACAGGGCCACCGTCACCGTGCCCGTGCCCGTCGGCGCCCTGTCGAGCGCCACCGTGTAGGTCTCGCTGTCCTCCTCCGCCACACTCACCGCTTCCGGGGTGAAGACAAGGGAGCCGGTGAAGTCGTTCACGGGCACGCCGAATCTGTTGTCGGTGCCGTGCGGGTCCGCGCCGCCGCCGATATCGGTGCCGAGGCTCGTCGCGTCGAACGCTGCGTCACTGCCCAGCGCGACGGTGAAGGTCTCGCTGCCCTCCGTCGCGCCGTCCGCCGTCGGCGTCAGCTCCAGCGTCGCCGTCTCGGCCCCCGCGCCCGAAAAGCGCACCGTCGGGGTCGTGCTGTTGGTGTTCCGAAGCGTCACGCCCGTGTTGAGGCCCGACCCGGACTTCGTCGCCAGGCTCCAGTCGCCGGTGGTCACGCCCACGCCGCCGATATCGAGCGGCACGTCGATGACCTCGCCCGCAACCAGCGCCCGGCCCAGCGTCACCGTGAACTCCACCTTGCCGCCCTCGGTCACCGCGCCGCTGCCGACCCGGGCGAGGGACACGACGGTGGGGTCGTTGTCGCGGATGACGACGGTTGCCGTCGTGCGCGAACCGAGCGTGAAACTGGCTCCACCAAAACTGAATTTGATCGTCAGCGTGAGCGTGAACGACTTGTCCGCCGCATCATCGCCGTTGGCAGAAGTGTATAACCCCAAGTTGGCGAAATCGACATTGGTCCCCCAGTCGCGAGTCCTGCCGTTATCGTTGCCATTGACGCGGTAGTCCGTTCCGATCACCGCCGTGCCGTCCGTTGCGGTGATGGTCATGAAGGCAACGCCAGGACCGGTAGTGGCAAACAGATTGAGACGCCTTTGGAACTGCCACGGTTGGCCGCCGGTAGCGCCTTCCGAGATCGTGAAGGTGTCCCGGGAAAACTGCACCGTGCTTGTCTGCGCCTCCACCCCGGTCGCCAGGCCGGCAAGCAATGGCAGCGAGAGCAGCGCGGCGGCAAGGACAGGGCGCAACCGGCGGACGGCGGAACCCGCACGCGCGGCAGCGCCGCGGTGCGCGGAAGCGAGGTCGGAGCTGTCGGGAGTGTCGGGGCCGGAGCGCCGTCCGGCGACGGAAGACTCAGGCGGGGAAGACGGACGGCCCGGCCGGCGCCGCCATGCGAACGCGCTCATGCCCAACCGGCCGTGCGCAGGTTGGGCGACCCGGCAATCCGGCAATCCGGCAATCCGGCAATTGTATCGGGACCGGCATCGGTTGCGCTTGTCAAGACCCGATCACGGATGTTTTCGACGGTAGCTGCCAGCACGGCCCGCGCCCCCCTCAACGTGCCCATGACCGCCCCCGTTCCAGACTGCAAAACAAAAGCCCCGGAAGCGCAGCATGGCCCGGAGCGGTCGCTGTGTACCATTAAGCCGGACTCGATGGAAACGCAAGCCAGCGCGGGGGTGACATCGGCAACGCAGACAGCAGCCGTTGCACTCGCCCCGTCGCGACTGACATCGGCACGAGCGGCAGCGCCGACTGCATCCTCGGCACGTCATCGCGCAGCGACGCCGAACCCTGTGCGGGTTCATCCCGTCATCGCTCGCGGCGGACGCGCCGACAACAAGACCGGGCGCTACGTCGGAACGATTGCCTGCCGCGATGCCCGGACATGTTCGCAGCAGCGCACGCACCGCGACCCCGGTTCCCGTTCAAACGCCACGGAGGCTTTGTCCTGCGGCAGGCTCCCGCTACCGTTCCCCGACATCGCGGCTGGACGCCGATTTCGCATGGACTCGCTGACGCGAGGTAAGGGTCACACCTGCCGCATCGGTGATGCCCTGTCCTTTCGTGGCTCCGCCTGGCTACGCCTGGCCCCTCACTGTCGCTCCATGCGCCCGCGCATACCGCCGAAACCCCTTGGAAAAGCGCGTATGCTCTTGCGCATTGCGGCGAAACACGCTTCAAACACATCGCGGTATTTCAACGGCTTGCGGGGCGCCCGGCGCGCTTCTCCGGAGAACCTCGGGCTCGCGGCGGCCCCGGCCGAATGTCGCACCGATACACGCGCCGATCCTCGCGTACTTCGCGCTTTCCCAAGATAGCCCCGGCCCCCTTGCGGCGCTTCCAGGCCCTCGCAGAGAGGCCCTGGCCCCGCATGGCCGGGTCTGGCATTCGCTGGCCGATTCCGGAGAAATCGGCGGCCATACCGGGCGCGCACAGCGACGGATTTTGCCTCCGCGCGGGGCGCTGATCTGGCCGGAAGGAGGGAGGGGCGGCTACAGGCCCATGTCGAAATCGCGCGACTTCTGCTTCGCGCCGGCGGCCTTTTCGATCTCGGAATCGCGCGAGACTTGCTGCCGGCCCTCGCCGCCACGGTCGAGACCGTGGCCCTTGCCGCCCGATTCGGTCCCGCTTCGCCCGCGTTCCGTGGAGCGCGCGGGCGATTTTCCGTCGCGGTCCCGGCCGGTTTCGCGCGCGATCCGATGCTCCCGCTCGCGCTCGCGGCGGGCTTCGCGGCCCGTTCCGCGATCCAGTTGCCGCTCGCGTTGAGCTTCGCCCTGCCCGTCGCGGGCGGCTTCATGGCCGCGATCCATCGCGTGAGAAGCGCGTATCACATGATCGCGGCTCCGTTCGCGGTCGCGGTCTTGCCCGAACACGGTCTCGTAAGCCGCCCGTTGCGCCGTCGCATCGAGCGCCGCGAGCCGCTCGCCCGTCGCCCGTTCGAGCTTATCCGCAAGCCTGTGGGCGTCGTCCGTGACGAGTTGCGCCGCATCCCGCGCCCGGCTGATCGCCACATAGAACGCGCGCTGGTTGACCAGGTTGGGATTCTCCGCCGGCATCGCCGCGAGGATTCGATCCACCGTCCGGCCCTGGAAGGCGTGCACCGTCGCCGCGAAGGCGCGGTCGATATGGCGGAGCTGCGGATCGTGCTGCCGGAGCGTGGCCAGCGAACCGCTCTCCAGACGGAAGCGAACGCCGTCCCGGCCCACGGCATCGACCGTGGCGGTCTCGCCGTTGGCGAGCCCGGAGGCGGGATCGTTGCGCGTAAACCGCACCCGGTCGCCCCGGCGAAGCTCCATCGCCTCGCTCGTGTAGACCTCGACCCCGCCCTTCGCGGCCGCGATGCGGCCCGGCTGCCACGGCGTCCGGTTGCCTTTCGCGTCCTCCACACGCAGCACGCCCCAGCGCCGGTCGATGGCGACGACCCGGCGCTCGTCGCCCTTCTCGACCCCGAGCGTCTTGTAGGGACGGTTGAAGATCACCGTATCGCCGATGTTGTAACTGGAGGCGCGGGCCATCTGCGCGCGGGTGAGATCGCGCGCAACCAGCTTCTCGCCCGGCCGGGCGGGGCCGGAGATCGCGCCTTCGGCGACCAGGCCATCGCGGATGGTGGCGTTGATGTCGTCGCGGAGCGCCCGCGTGGGCGCGATCACCCCGGTCGCGGCGCGCTGTTGGGGCGGGAGGCCGAGCCATTGCCGCGCGGTCTCGGCGCCGAGGTCGCCGTATTCGACCTTGCGCGCGGACCCTGGCCGGCGAGAAGCCGATGGTCTTCGCCTGGCGCTTCCAGCTTCGGTCCAGCGCGCCCCGGTCGATGTCGCGCTTCGCCGCCCGCGTCATCAGAGCCGCCCGCGCCGCCAGATGGGGATTGTCCTTCGATGCGCCCATGCCGCGCTCCGCCATCGCCGCCTCGATCTCCGCCCGCCGGGTCGAGAAGGCGTCGATCGCTTCGCGCGGGACGCCCGCGATCTCGAAGCGGCCGTCGGCATGGGTCTTCCCGATACCGTAGCCGAGGCCCTTCAGCCCCTGCGCCAGCTCCGCCCGGTAGATCGAACCGATGGCCATCTTGCCATTGAACAGCCCGTCATCGACCATCGTGCGCCACTTGCCGTCCTCGCCCTGCACCATGTTGGCGATGACGCAATGGGTATGAAGCTGGGGATCCAGGTTGCGGGACGTGTCATGGCGGAAGGTGGCCGCGACCATCTTCTGGTCCCCGGCCCGGACCATCGCCCCGGTGGCGGGATCGCGCATCCGGGTCTCGACGGCGTTCTTCTCGATCCAGCCGAGCGTCGCCGCCACCGCCCTGTCGTGCGCCTCGACGATGCGCTCGTCGCCGCCCACCATCGCCATCAGGGACACCGACTTCGGTGCGCTCAGCGTCACGTCCCGGCCCGGCCGGTGCGTGATGCTGCCGCCGAGTTCCTTGCGACCGAGCCGCCGCCCGCCGGGAACCTCGCCTTCGAGCACCGACCGGAAGCGGTCGGGATCGACCGGCCCGGAGAGACCCAGCGCCGCCGCGCCCTTGCCCGCCCAGGCGCTCGCCTCGCGGTGCGCGCCGTCGTCCTTCGCGTAGTAGCCGTCCTTCTCGAAATAGCCGACGCCCTGCGCAGGCGAGGCGATCTTGCCGATGGACGCTACCATCGCGGCAGCCCCGCGAGGGAGGCGAAATGAGCGGATTCGTGCCGGTCCATACCGGCCAGATATGCGCTTGCGAGCCGTAGAACAAGGGACGAACGGATGGTCTCATCGCCCTGTCACCGCATGGCCGCGAATGTCGCCCGATGGCCGTATCAGAGGCTTGCAAATGCCCCGACGACACGCTACCAATATGATAGCAATCTCGGAGGCAAGCCGATGGCGACGATCAATGTGAGACAGCTCGACGACGACGTGGTGGATCGCCTCAAGCAGCGCGCCGCCCTGAACAACCGCTCGCTGGAGGGCGAGGTGCGCCATGTCCTGGAACGCGCCGCCGACGACGACATGGCGGCGAAGCGCGCCAGGTTCCTGGAGGCGTCGGACCGGCTGCGGGAGAAGACCAGGGGTCGCAAACAGACCCCGGCGGAAGTGCTGATCCGCGAGGACCGCGACCACGGCCATCGCGACGACTTCTGATGCGCTTCGTCGTCGATGCGAGCGTGGCGGTCAAGTTACTGGTCGACGAGCCCGATTCGGATGCCGCGCGGGGACTGGCGGCGAGCGGCCGGGAGCTGCACGCGCCGCGCCTGATGGCTTCCGAGGTCGCCAATGCACTGTGGCGCAAGGCGCGGGCGGGTCAGATCGAGCGCGCCGATGCAGGCGCCGCCCTGGCCTGGCTGCCCGATATGCCGGTGCGCTGGAACGACGACGAGACCGTCAGCGCGGACGCGCTCCGTCTGGCGCTGGCCCTCGACCATGCGGTTTACGACTGCGTGTATCTCGCGCTCGCGCACCGTATCGGCGCGACGGTGGTGACGGCGGACCGTCGATTCGTGACGGCCGTTGCGCCGACCGAGCATGTCGAGACCGTGATGACGCTGGCCGACTACGCGGAAACGCGATGATCGCGAAATTTTTTCGATCATCCTCCTGTCGGCGCATGCCGGGCCAGCCGGTGACAGGACTGGCCATGAGGGGACAAGCCGTTGATTCAACGCAGGAAATGTGCTTTGCGAAGCGTTTGACATCGCTTGCTCGCAGGTTCAAATCTCCCTTCCAGGGTCACCGAATCCGGGAAGGCGGGAGCGATGCAGCGAGACGGAAACGGCCGCGAGCGGGCGCCAGTTCCCCGCGCTGCCGCGAACGACAACACCGGCTCGCGGGCCGGGGCAGGTGGCGGGCCGGAAGCCCGGATCGCCGCCGCCGTGATGCGCCTCGCCCGCCTGTTGGGACGGCAGATCGCGCGCGAGCGGTTCCGGCAGTCCGAAGCCGCCAACGACAATGCGCCGCCGGAGAAGGAGGCGCACGACCGATAGGAGAGCCGCGAGCCGTTACGTGTTTCCGTCGCCGGCGGATCCGTCAAGACCGTGCACCCGCGAAGTCGAGCTCTGGCAGCGGCACGCAAGGGGGGAGGCCGGGATCGAAGATGTTCGCCTGCACGATCTGAGGCACACCGTCGCGAGCCAAGCCGTGGCCGGGGGCGCCGCGCTGTCGACGGTGGCCAGGATGCTCGGCCATGCCGACCCGACGATGACCCTGCGCTACGCCCATGTGGGCGACCGCGACGTGCAGGCTGCGGCGGAGAGGATCGGAAAGGTCATCAAGGCCGCGATGGCGGGCGGTCATGCGCCCAGCGGCGACTGACTACGGATTGTCGATATCATCCGCAGCGCACACGATTTCTCCGACTCAGCCCCACCCTATCCGAGGATCAGCGCACTCTTTTACCATCGCGATAGTTCACAGTCTCAGTTGCTCCACTCGCCGATGTGGAGACCCAGCGGCCATGCCGCTTGCCGTCTACGTAAGGTCCTTCCGAGACCCTGCCATGCGGCCATTTGATGACCCAGCGGCCATTCATTTTGCCGTCTAGGTAAGGACCTTCCATGACGAAACCATCCGCCATTCTGTGGACCCAGTGGCCATTCATTTTGCCGTCTAAGTATGGACCTTCGCTGACGAAACCATTCGCCCCTCTGCCGACCCAGCGGCCATGCTTCTTGCCGTCTACGTAAGGACCTTCGCTGACGTTACCAGTCGCGAATCTTTCAACCCAGCGGCCATGCTGCTTCCCCTGGACCAATTCTCCTGAGTAGTCGGAGGAGTTGTCGGGATCCTTCAGACTGCTCCAGCGCAGTACCCCCCGTCCGACAGCAGTATCGCTATCGCAGCCGCCAGACCAGGTAGCTGTGAGGTCGGGGTGGTAATATTGTCGCGCGATTATTAACTTGACGCAACAAGGTTCAATCCCCATATCCATAGGGAAGGAGCCGACGATGACCAGTTTCTACCAGTTCCATAAGCAGTTTCCCGACGACGAATCATGCCTTGAGCACATGATGGCGAAGCGTTTCGGCGGGCTTGAAACGACATGCCCGAAATGCGGCGAGCACGGCAGGTTCTACCGCATGACGCGCGAGCGGGCCTATGTCTGCCAGCACTGCAAACATCAGGTCCACCCGACCGCCGGGACCTTCATGCACCGGACCCGGCTGCCGCTGCACAAGTGGTTCATGGCGATGTGGATGTTCACCACGTCCCGGCATGGCGTCGCGGCGAAGGAACTGGAGCGGCAACTGGACGTGTCCTACCCGACGGCCTGGCGCATGGCGCATCAGATCCGCAAGCACATGGCGGAGACGGACGGCGAGTGGCCGCTCGGCGGCGTCGTCGAGGCCGACGAAACCTACATCGGCGGGCGGCGTTCGGGCGGCAAGCGCGGCCGCGGCGCGCCGGGAAAGACGGTTGTGTTCGGGATGCTGGAGCGCGGCGGCGACGTGATGGCGAGGGTCGTGCCGAACGTCCGCAAGGACACCCTGCTGCCGCTGATCTGGCGCAACGTCGAGCATGGCTCGGTTGTCCATACCGACGAATTGCGGTCCTACCGCGGGATGCCGTTCCACCACGAAACGGTGAACCACGGGGCGGGCGAATATGTGCGCGGCGGCAGCCATGTCAATTCGATCGAGGGATTCTGGTCCCGCCTGAAACTGGCGATCCGCGGGACGCACGTTCACGTTTCGGGGAAGCATCTGTCGAAATACGTGAAGGAGTTCGAGTACCGCTACAACCGCCGGAACCGGCCCGAGACGATGTTCGCGGAGTTGGTGGCCCGCTTTTGAGCATCCGGTCCAGCAGGTCGTCGAACCGCGCCCAAGCGACCTCCGGCGGGTAACAGTCTTCGCTCTTCATTCCGGCGGTTCCTTGCTGACCTCATAGCCGAATCGCTCCAGGTCGTCGTCCGAAAGCTGCTGGGTGATGCACCGGCACTTGGCGTGGTTCGGCGGGAACCGGTCGCGCCACCATGGATGGTCCCAGCGCAGCACCGTGCCGTGCCGGCGGCGGCATTCCGGCCGCGTCATGCTGTCGTTGGCCGCCGCGTAGCGCAGCCACGGGCGGCGGTCGGCGAGGCGCACAACCGACTCCCATCTGTCGCGGGCGTACTCGGCCCGCCAGTCATCCTCCCCCGCTTCGCCCACGTCGATAATCACGGCGGCCCGTGGCGCAGGCACAGACACGGGGCCGATCATCACTTCCACCGGTGTCGGCGAGACGATCTCCGCCTCAATCGGGAGGCGATATTCGCCGCCCGCTCCCAGATACACATCGCCCGCGTTCTTGATCTCATAATGGTGCGTGACGCCGGGGATCGCGTCGCGCGCGTCCAGCTTTGTCGCCAGCTGATTTTCCAGCCGCTTGATGTCGGCGCGCATCTTCCGCCAGCCGCGGCCGAAAAACATCGCGGCGACTCCTAGAACGCCGATCCATGCGAGGTGCCGGGCTCCGTTGCCCACCACCTCGCGGACAACGAATTCCGCAATGGCCTGTTCGATTCCCTCCATCTGCGCTGCATAGCGCCGCACCTTTGTTGTGTCAAGTTAATAATCGCGTAAGAAATAAGAACTTCCTCTTCCAGAAGATGGAGAGCGAAGCTGACACAATTTTTCGAGCAGTAAACTTATCCGCCCCGTTTGGTATCGTTGTCGCCATTGACTGGCCCTCCTATGTGATCGCAAGCTCGCTGTTCTTGTATGTGCCGATCATGGGCCCGCAGTGCGACACCCAGATACTGGTCTCAACGCGACTGCGGCGAACGCTCTTCCTATGAATCGGTACGCAATCACCGTCAATGGGAGCACCCGGCACCGACAGCCCCATCCTGAGCCTCTTTCTCAAACAAGCTTGGCAGTTATCAAGGAAACTGGGAATCTGCAACTGACCGCATGCCATATGGCAATGGAGTTCAGCGGGTCGGTACGCCGCGAGCACCCCCGCGGCTCGTGGAAAGGCTGACAGAATACGGATGCGCCGATGAAACAAACGCAAGTCGCCGCCTGCACCTTGATTGCGTCGCAATCACTCGGTAGGGTTCGCACGAGGACACTGGAGGGCATGGACATGGCGAGCATCACCATCCGTAATCTGGACAACGATGTGAAGACCCGGCTTCGCACGCGGGCGGCAGGCAAAGGTCATTCGATGGAAGAGGAGGCTCGATTGATTCTGCGCGAGGCCGTCAGCCGGGAAGCCGAGCCGGAGAATCTGGCTGCCTTCATCCACGAGTGCTTCGCGCCCTACGGCGGCGTGGAACTCGAACTACCGCCGCGCGGGCCGATGCGCGCGCCGCCGCGCTTCGATTGAGACGCCGGCGATGCTGGTAGTCGATACGAATGTGCTGTCCGAACTAATGCGCCCCATGCCGAATGCCACGATCGCGTCCTGGATCGCGGAGCGTGCGACATCGAGCCTGCACCTGACGGCGGTCAGTGAGGCGGAATTGCGCTTCGGCCTCGCGATCATGTCGCCGGGGAGGCGGCGCGACGGATTGGCGGAAGGACTGGAGCGGATGCTGCGCACGGGCTTCGCCGACCGCGTTCTTCCCTTCGACAGCGCCGCCGCATCCGCCTATGCGGAGATCGCCGCCTCCCGGCGGTCTATGGGCAGGCCAATGCCGGAAGCCGACTGCCAGATCGCGGCCATCGCCCACTCGCGCGGTATGGCGGTGGTGACGCGCAACGTGCGGGACTTCGCGGACTCGGGTATCGACGTGATCGACCCTTGGACAGACGCATGACTTGCTATCCCGCAAGCGGCAGAACATCTAGTGTCGCCACGATGGCGCCGGTCACATACATCGACAAGAGGCGGGAAGCAAAATCGAGGGAGAGCGCTACGGCTCAGGAACCCTTCTTCGACCCGTGCCGAATGCTCGTTGAGCCGGCTACCGGTTCGCGGCCCAAAAATGGAAATCGCGTGCCACGCGCCGCCAGGGGTCGTCCTGATTTTGAAAAAATCTGCATTCGGTTTGATGACGGAATGTGTTTTCCTTGAACGAACCATGCATTAAACCATTGATATTACGATATAAATGCGCATTTCTCTATACTTGCCACGGGTTCCCGTCCTGCGCCTGCACGGCCGGAGCGCCCGCAACCGCAAACAGCGCGAACGCCGCGAGCGCCGGCCTAATTGAGCGGAACCACGACACGCAGCACTTCCTCATGCAGCAGCTTCTCGCCGTCTAGAAGCTGGAAGCGCCACAGCCCCTCGGCCAACTCCCACATGAAATCGAAACGGTAGCCGACAAAATACACGCCGTTCGACAGCGGCATGAACGGGCGCGACTGCGACGTGCCTCGGCGGCCGGTCTTCGGATCGTGCAGCGGCGGAAATGCGGTGCGCAGCGTCAGTTGCCGACCGAACAGAGTGGGGTCGGCAATCCGGAAGCGGTAGCCGAAATTCCGGCCGAGCTGGCCGAATACGGTCCGCGTGCGCCGGAAGATGCGGATATTCGAGACGACGTTGCGCGCGCCGGCGACGGTCCGCTGCGCCGTCGCCCGATGATCGACGCTGAGCTTGTACACCCCGTAGTCGACCACCGAAATTGCAGGGCCGCTCCGCGCCGGGCCGGAATGGGCGGCGAGCGGCAGGACGATCAGCAGGGCGGCGAGCGTGCGCATCGGGCGGCGCCGGTCAATTCAGCGGGATGACGACCCGGAAGCGCTGCTGCGCCAGCAATCGTCCCCGGTAGAAGAACTGCCTGACCCATTCGCCTTCCGCCAGTTCCCACCGGTAGCTGAAGACATAGCCGAAAAAGACGTTTCGGCGCTCCTCGATATACCGGTCGTATTCGCTGACCCGGGTCGTCTCGCCGGTCTCGGGATTGGTGAGGGGCGGGTGAACGGTGCGGATCGTGAGCTTCACCGGCTCCTCTCCAAATCCATGGAGGTCGATTTCGACCCCGAAATGGCGGCCCAGCTGGCCGAAAATGACGTTCGTGCGCTTTACAAGACGAGGTCGGAATACAACAACGGTCCGGCCGGCGGCGGTCCGCGGTGTGGGGAACGCTTCGCCGGTCTTCTTTGTCCGGTACTGGCCGTAGCCGACAATGGAGATGGAGGGCTGTGCCCGGACCGGGGCCGAACCCGCAGCCGCTGCGCCGGCGAGAACGCCGGCGACGAGGAGCAGGATGGCGACAGGCTGCTTCATGCACCGTCCCGGTCGAGAAGCGAGGCGACGGCCGGCGCCGGGGCCGGCCGCCTCTCCGATTTCGTATTATGGACGGCTTCCGGCCGTCTGCAAGCGCGGTCGTTTGCAAACGCCGCCCGGCGGCAAAGCCGGAAGCGTCCGGCATCGGCGGCGTTTGCCGCCCCGCCGTTTTCGGATATCGCTACGCCTCCGGACGAACTAAACCGCTCCTTGAGTTTCTGTCCTCCGCGAACCCGTACGGAACCCGACCATGCCCCTTGTCGACTGCGACGACCGAACCGTGAGCTACGAGGCCGGCGGCCCTGACGATGGAACCGCGCCGCTCATGCCGTTCCAGCCCCCCGGCGCGAGCGGCGCCCCGATCTGGCGGCCGATCGCAGCGGCTTTGCAGGACCGGTTCCGCACGGCCGCCGTCAATCCCTCGGCCTATGGCGAAACCGAAGCCTTTGCCGGTCCGGAACCGATGACCCTGCGCGACGAAGCCGCCGCGCTCGCCGCCGTAATCCGGGCGGAACTGCCGAAGTGCCGCGGCGAACGCGCCCATATCGTCGGCCATTCCTATGGCGGCACGATCGCGCTGGTCCTGGCGCTCGCTTGGCCGGAACTCGCCGGCCGGCTCACCCTGCTCGAGCCCGCGCCTTATGTCCTGCTGCGCGACGCCGGAGAGATTGCGCTGGCCGACGAGATCGGCGGCCAGAACGCGCAGTTCATCGCCACCGTGCGCGCCGGCGGACGCAATACCGAGGCGATGGAACAGTATCTCGACTATTTCAACAACCGGCCGGGTTTCTGGCGGAGCCTCGACGGGCGGGCGCAGCAGAAAATGCTGGCGCTGGCCGAGCGGCTCGCCGTCGGGCTGGACGCCGTCGAGCGGCTCGACATGCGCGTCGCCGATCTCGCGGCGATCGATGTGCCGGTCACGGTCATCCGGGGCGGCGGCACCGATCCCCTGCACGCCCGGCTCTCGGAACTGGTCGCGCAGGCGATCCCCGGCGCGACGCTGATCGACCTGCCCGGCGCCGGCCACATGATGAGCCTGACCCACGGCGCGGAGATTGCCGGGATGCTGCGGGAGACGGCCTGACCGGGGCCTGCCGGTTTAACCCGGGGCTAAAGCCCCAGATAGGCCTCGCGCACCCGGTCGTCCTGCAGCAGGTCCTCGCCCGGCCCGCTCAGCACGATGCGGCCGTTTTCCAGCACATAGGCCCGGTTCGCCATCTTGAGCGACAGGGCGACATTCTGTTCGACCAGGACGATCGGGGTGCCGTCGGCGTTCAGGCGCTCGACGATGCCGAACACCTCCTGGACAATGGTCGGCGCCAGGCCGAGGGACGGCTCGTCGAACATAATCAGCTCGGGCTGGCCGAGCAGGCAGCGGCCGATCGCCAGCATCTGCTGCTCGCCGCCGGACAGCGTGCCGGCCTGCTGTTCGGCGCGCTCGCGCAGGATCGGGAACATTCCAAACACCCGCTCCATGGTCTCGGCGCTCCTGGCCCGCCCGCGCTCCAGATAGGCGCCGACCTCCAGATTTTCGCGCACCGTCAGTCCGGCGAAGATCTGCCGGCCCTCGGCAACCTGGCCGACGCCGAGGTTGCAGATGCGGTGGCTCGGCCAGCCGGTGATGTCTTCGCCCTTGTAGACGATCCGCCCGGAGCGCGGCTTCTCGATCCCGGCGATGGTGCGGATCAGCGAACTCTTGCCGGCGCCGTTCGAGCCGACCACGGCGACGATGTCGCCTTCGTCGACCTCCAGCGACACGTCGTCGAGCGCCTGGGCGTCGCCGTAGAACAGGTTCAGGCCGCTGACGCTGAGGATCACAGGTCCTGGTCCCCGAGATAGCATTCGAGCACTGCCGGATCGCGGACGATCGTCTCCGGCGTGCCCTCGCTGATCTTCTCGCCGTGATGCAGCACGGTGATGTGCTCGGACAGCGCCATCACGGCGCGCATGACATGTTCGATCAGCAGAATGGTGAGCCCGGTATCGTCGCGCAGCCGGCGCAGCGTGGCGACCATGCGGTCGGTCTCCGACGGCCGCAGGCCGGCCATGACCTCGTCGAGCAGCAGCAGGCGCGGCCCGGTCGCCAGCGCCCGGGCGACCTCCAGGCGCTTGCGGTCGGGCAGGGTCAGGTTGGCGGCATGCTGGGCGGCCCTGGTGTCGAGTTCGAGCATTTCCAGGAAACCGCGGGCCGACTGCGTGGCCTCCGCGACGGTGCCGGCGCCGTGCAGCGCCGCGACCGTCACATTTTCCAGCACGGTCATCTGGGCGAAGGGCTTGACGATCTGGAAGGTGCGGCCGATGCCGGCGTGGCAGATCCGGTCCGGCCGCTCGCCGGTGATATCGGCCTCGCCGAGACGGACGCGGCCGCTGTCCGGCGGGAACACGCCGGCGATGACGTTGAACAGCGTCGTCTTGCCGGCGCCGTTCGGGCCGATCAGGGCGGCGATGCCGCGCTCTACAACGTCGAACGAGACGTCGTTCAGGGCGAGCAGGCCGCGAAAGCTCTTGCTCACGCCCTCGACCCGGAGCAGCGGCGCCACGGCACTCAACCTTCCGCCTCGGGCCGGGTCAGGCGCAGCCGGACGCACACCCAGGGCCACAGGCCCTTCGGTTTGAACAACACGATGAGCACGACGATGAAGCCCCAGATCAGCAGCTTCAGGCCGTCCAGCTTGGTTTCCGGATCGATGACATGCCAGTGTTTCAGCAGGTCGATCGCCTCGGTCACGATCTCGCCCAGCGGCGTCAGGATGAAGGTGCCGAATATCGGGCCGAACAGGGTGCCGACCCCGCCGACGATGGAGCCGAGGGTGGCCTCGATCGAACGTTCGATGTTGAACACGATCTCCGGGAACAGGCTGTTCTGGTAGAAGGCGTAGAACACGCCCGCGACCCCCGCCATGCCGGAGGAGATCGCCACCGCATACATCTTGTAGCGCAGCACGTTGACGCCCAGCGCCTCGGCCGCGCCGGCATCGTCGCGAATCGCCTGCCAGTAGTAGCCGAGCCGGCTGCGCAGCAGGTAGCGGCACAGCACGAGGGCGCCGAGGGCCAGCGCCATGATCAGGTAGTAATACATCTCCGGCGCGCCGCGCAGGTTCGCCAGGTCGATGCCGTGCCGGTCCGCCTCCGACACCTTCAGGAAGAACCCCTCGGTGGCGCCGAGCCATGACACATGGTCGATCACGACGCGCACGAACTCGGCGAACGCGATCGTCAGCAGGGCGAAATAGACTCCGCCGATGGCGAAGCGGAATCCCAGATAGCCGATCAGCAGGCCCATCAGGACCGCCAGGCCGATGGCCGGCAGGACGCCGACGGCGGGCGGCAGGCCGACCGCGGCGAACAGGTAGGCCGCGGTATAGGCGCCGATGCCGACGAACAGGGCGTGGCCGATCGAGAGCAGCCCGGCAAAGCCGAGCATGAGGTTCCAGGACTGGCCGACCAGCGCCAGGTAGAAGACGGTCGTGGCGACCGTCATGATGTAGGAACCGCCCCACCAGGGCAGCAGCAGGAGCAGCAGGAGGAACGCCCCGCCGAGCCAGAGCCCGGCCGGCGAGAGCGGGCCGAAGAACCGGCGGACCGCCGCCGTCATCGGACGGCCTTGCCCAGCAGGCCCTGCGGCCGCAGCAGCAGGACGAGGATCAGCAGCGCGAAGCTGAAGGCGGTTTTCATCGACGGCTGGAACAGCACCGCCGCCAGGGCTTCCGACACGCCGATCAGGATGCCGCCGACCAGCGCGCCGAACAGGCTGCCGAGGCCGCCGATAATCACGATGACGAAAGCGAGCAGCGTGTAGCCCGGCGCGAGGTAGGGATGCACTTCGAACAGCAGCAGGATTATCGCGCCGGCGGCGCCGAGGCAGGCCGCCCCGATGCCGAAGGTGAGCGCATAGAGCCGGCTGACATTGAGGCCGACGACCTGCGCCCCCATGCGGTTGTCGGCGCAGGCGCGGATCGCCTTGCCGGTGGTCGTGTATTTGAAGAAGGCGAGCAGCAGCGACGCGACGACGATGGCCCCGATCGCGGCGAACATCTTGGGATAGTCGATGATGAGCTCGCCGACGGCGAAGCTGTCCCAGGCGTAATCGACCTCCACGCCCTGCGCGTCCGGCCCGAAGACCAGCAGCAGGGCGCTGACGATCATGATTGCGATGGCGGCCAGCAGCAGGAACTGCATATGCTCGGGCAGGTGGGACACCCGGCTGACCACGGCAAGCTGCAGGACATAGCCGAAGCCGAACATCAGCGCCGCCGCCAGCGGGACCGACAGCAGCGGATCGAGCCCGAGCCAGCGGAACATCAGCAGGGCGAAGAACATGCCCATGACCATGATCTCGCCATGGGCGAAGTTGACGATGCGGATGACGCCGAAAATGACCGAGAGGCCGAGCGCGCTGAGGCCGTAGACCAGCCCGATCAGCAACCCGCTCGCGACCGC
>JAJEHI010000038.1 GCA_022823775.1 Defluviicoccus sp.
CTGTTGAAGGAAGACGTGCCGGTGGCGGCGTTGCGTCAGGCGGTTATGGTCACCCTCGCGGCGACGGCGACGTTCGGCGAGGTCGTCGCCGCGCTGCGCTGGATCGACGACGTCGCGACGTGAATCTTCCGGTCGGCGACGGAACGGGATTGGAAGAGAAATGCCCGAAGACCGATACGAAGCGGGCCTTTGCGACGCGCTGTTCGGGATTTTCGAGGGTGGGGCGAGGGAGCTTCCGGAGATCGTCGCCGGTCTGAAGGAGTCCGGCATCGATCCGCACGGAGGCGGCGAGTGGACCGACGCGGTGCTGTGCGGCGAGCTCGCGCGGCTGAGCGACACGCCGGTCAAGACTCGATGCCCGACACCGGTCCGGGTTGAGGGCGGCGGGCCCGCGCGGGACACCGGCGAAACCGGGAACGGGACCGCTGCGGCCTCGGCGACCGCCGGACACCGGGTCGACGATTTGCTGAAGCTCGGCCTCCGCAATCGCTGGTACGGGATCGCCGGCTCCCACGAGGTGACCGACAAGCCGGTCGGCGTGACGCGGCTGGGCGAACGCATCGTCCTCTGGCGCGACGGCGAGGGGACTGTGCGGGCGGTAGAGGATCGCTGCCCCCATCGCGGCATCGCCCTTTCGATCGGCAGCGTGGCCGAAGGCAATCTGCGGTGCCGTTATCATGGCGTGGAGGTGGATAGCGACGGCGTCGTCCTGCGGGTGCCCGCCTTTCCTGAGTGCCCCATGGTCGGCCGAAAGATGATCCAGAGCTATCCCACCTTCGAGCATTACCAGATGGTCTGGGCCTGGTTCGGAGACGACGCGCATCCCGAACCGGCGCCCCTGGAGCTGCCCGAGGAGCTTACCTCGCCGGACTGGAGCGGCCCGCTCCACACGAATGTCTGGAAGGGGCACTTCCAGTACGTCTACGACAACATCGCCGATCCGATGCACGGTTCCTATCTGCACGGCACGACCTACATGCAGGAGCGGGGAACCCGGGTCGACCGGATGAAGCTGGCCGAAACCGCCCACGGATTCGAGCTCTTCCGCGAAGGGCAAAAGGAGACCTCGTTCGATTGGATGGAGTTCGTCGACACGGGCAGCACCATATACATGCGGGCGAAGATCGGCTTTCCTCCGGGCGGCGGGCCCGGCGGGCCGCTATGCATCGTCTTTTGCGTGACTCCGGTCGACGAGACCGAGACCAAGATTTTTGCCTACCGCTTCCGCAACGTGTCGGGCTGGCGGAGCGATCTGTACCACTTCATGTACAAGCATCGTTTCCGCGCGTTCATGGACGCGGTTCTCGCCCAGGACGAGATGGCATTGGCCGCCATGCCCGCATGGCCGCCCCGGGAGAATCTCTACCAGCACGACATCGGGCTCGCGCGCATACGCCGCCACTTCCGCGGGCAGGCCGAGGCTCAGGCGGAGGCGTTGGCCGCGGTCTAGCCGGATCGTTCGGGGAAGTGCGGAGGTCCGTTCATGGCGATCGATCTCAAGGACAAGAACGTCGTGATCACCGGCGCGGCTCGCGGCCTGGGACGCGCGTACGCGGAAGCCTGTTGCGCGGCCGGAGCGCGGGTCGCGGTAGCCGATATTCTGGAGGCGGAGGGGCACGAGACCGCTGAGTCGCTTTCGGCCGGCGGGGGCGACGCGACGTTCGTGCCGGTCGACCTCGCCGATCCCGGATCGGTCGAGGCGATGGGCGCCGCGATCGGCGGAGCCTGGGGGCGGATCGACGGCCTGGTCAACAACGGCGCGCTCGCGACCGGACTCGGCGGCAAACGTATCCATAACATCGATGTCGAGGTGTGGGATCGGGTGATGGCGGTCAACGCCCGGGGGGTCTGGCTGGCGACCAAGGCGTGTCTTCCCTGGTTGCGCCAGTCGGCTAACGGCAAGATCGTCAACATCTCATCCGATACCGCGCTCTTCGGCTCGGACTTCATCCTCCACTATGTGGCGAGCAAGGGCGCGGTCATATCCATGACCCGGGCCATGGCGCGCGAACTCGGCGAAGACAATATCGCGGTCAACGCCATCGCGCCCGGCATGACCCGGGTCTAGGCCACCGCCGGGGTGCCGGAGGAACGTCACCGGCGCTATGTCCAGGGACGGTTCATCAAGCGGGACCAGCACCCGGAGGACCTGGTGGGAACCGTTATCTACCTGCTGTCCGACGCGGCGAACTTCGTGACCGGCCAACTCCTGCCGGTAAACGGCGGCTATGTCCTGAATTGAGCCGCCGCGTCCGCATTGCGGCCGAATACCCGCTGTGGCACCGTTTTTCCGGCAAGGTCCCCCTTGAGGGACGCGAACCCGACTGGGAGGCTTCCGACGATGGCAGAGGCGCAGGTGCCGCGGATGGAGACCCGGGAAATCGCCCCCGACATACCCTCGGGACTGGAGCTGGGGCTGCGCAATTACTGGTATCCGGTCCTGCGGACCGAGGAACTGCCTTCGGAGCGCCCGGTTCTGCTCACCGTCCTGGGCGAGGACGTCGCGGTTTGGCGCGACGCGGCGGGACGACCGCAGGTCGTCCACGACCGGTGCCCGCATCGCGGCGTCCGGCTGTCGCGCGGCCGGATCCTGGACGGACATCTGCAATGCGCCTTTCACGGGCTGCGGTTCGACGGAACCGGCCGCTGCACCCTCATACCCTGGGAGCCGGAATCCAGTCGTCTCAAGGACGAGGTGCGCGTCCGCGCCTATCCGTCGGAAGAGCTCGGCGGTTATGTCTGGGCTTATATCGGCGACGCCGAACGGTTCCCGCCGCCGCCGCTTGCCGCGGAGGTGCCCGAGGAGCTTTCCAACCCGGAGGAATTCGTCTGGTTTCGGCTGCCGACCGAGATATGGGACGCCAACTGGCTGTTGACGGTCGACGGCGGCGACGCCTTTCACGCGGTCACCCTGCATGCGGATTCCCAGAGCACGCCTTCGGAAAACGGATGGAAGGGCGGCACGATCGACCCGTCCGACGTTCCCCTGGCCGATCGGCGGGTGAAGATCGTCGACACTCCGCACGGAATCCGCGGCATTTCGGTGGACCGCGACGGCGAGCCGATCCACCACGGCCACCTGACCCGCGATATCCGGGGCGAGCGCGTGGCGCTTCCCGGCATTCACACCAACCCGATCTCCGCCGCGCCGGGCGCGGAACCCTATGCGGCGCGACTCTGGCAGTTTCCGCTCGACGCGGATCGGACCTGGGTGGTGCGTTTCCTGACCTGGCGCGCCCGCACGGAAGAGGAACGGACGCGCGCCCGGGAGATTTTCGAGGATGTCGCGCTGCCGCGTGTCCGGCGCGTCTCGGACGAGGATGCGAGGATCGCCGCGGGGCTGGACCTCGTCGCGGCGCGTTCGGACGAGTTCCTGTTCGAGCCGGATATGGACCTGGTACGAATTCGCCGGCGTCTGCGCGATGCCTTCCTCGCGCAGCGCGACGGCGAGCGGATTCCCCTCGCCCGGGATGCGATGGCCTTCCCCGTGTGACGACCGCCCGGTCGGCCCCGCCATCGGTTGCGGCGGGATGCGAAAACAGGTAGATTTTCGCGCCCGTTGGCGAAAAAGAACTAAAAAATTCTCCGTTTTTCCAATGGGTTAGCGTCAAAGACGCGCTTGTTTGTGTACAAACGATTTTCGAAGGCATCGGATGAAGCCGGCTGCGATCGCCGCGCGGGAAGATGCAAGCGTCGCGGAACCCGCCTATGTGCTGGAGGATCAGGTCGGCCACCTGCTGCGCCGGGCGCATCAGCGCCACGCCGCCATATTCCAGGAGATGATCGGCGATGCGCAGCTCACGCCGCTGCAGTTCGCCGCGCTGGTGAAACTCAACGATCTCGGCGAGGTCTCGCAGAACGAGCTCGGTCGGCGCACCGCCATGGACGCGGCCACCATGCAGGGCGTCATCAAGCGGCTGCTCGCGCGCGGGCTGATCGACCGTAAGCCCGACCCGGAGGATCGCCGCCGCGTCGTGCTGAGCCTCACCGCCGACGGAGGCAGACTCATCGCCGCCGCGATGCCCAACGGCCACGCGATCACCGACGAGACCCTGGCGGGTCTGAGCGACGCCGAACGCCGGGCGTTCCTGTCGCTGCTGAAACGGTTGGCCTAGAACGAGAACGGGTGCGCCCCGATCGGGCCACCCGGGGAGAATGCTCATGCCCGAGAACGGAGCACCCAAGAGCCTCGCCGTACTGATCGATGCCGACAACACGAGCGCCCGCTATGCGCAAGCGATCTTCGAGGAGATCGTGACCCTGGGCGAGGCCAATGTACGACGAATCTATGGCGATTTCTCGAACACTCAGCTCGCCGGCTGGGACGGGGCGATCAAATCGCTGGCGATCCTGCAAAACCAGCAGCGCAGCAACACGAAAGGCAAGAACGCCTCCGACATCGCGCTCGTCATCGACGCCATGGACCTCATGCACAAGGGCACGCTCGACGGTTTCTGCCTGGTCAGCTCCGACAGCGACTTCACGCGGCTGGCCCAACGGCTCCGCGAGGACGGGCTCGCCGTCTACGGGTTCGGCGAGCGCAAGACTCCGGAAGCGTTCCGAAACGCCTGCAACCGCTTCATCTATGTGGAGAACCTGGTCGAGGCCGTCCCGGAAAAGGGTAGCGGGAGCGGCATCGCCGCCGCCGCGTCGAAGAAGCAGCCGCCGTCGAAGGCCGTGAAGATCGTGGTGAAGGCGATGGAGGGCGAGGACGAGGACGGTTGGGTGAACCTGGGCAGCGTCGGGAGCCGCATCCTCGGCGCGGCGCCCGACTTCGATCCGAGGACCTATGGCTGTCCCAACCTCAGCACGCTCGTAACGAAGTCCGGAGGGTTCGAGGTCCGGAAAGAGCCCGGAGAGCCGGTATTCATCCGCCGCAAGCCGACGCGAAGGAAAGCAGCCGCAAAGTCCCAGTAGCGGGAAACCGGGTCAGCCGCCGTTCGCGTCGAGCGCGGAGAGCATCGCCTCGGGCGTCGCGAATTTCCTGCGCGGCGCGCCGTCGGGGGCGGCCTCTTCCTCGAGGCGGTCGATGATTTGCCACTCGGGATAGGAGACGACACGAAGGCCGCGCTCGGCCGCGATCCGGTCGAACGTGTCCGGCCCGTCCCTTTCCGCGCCGGCGAATTCGGCGATCATCCGGTCGACCACGTCGAGCGAGTCGTTCTTGTTGGTGCCGATGGTGCCGACCGCGCCGCGCTTCACCCAGCCCGCCGCGTAGAGCCCTTCGCGCACCCGACCGTCCTCGTGGACGACGATCCCCCTGCGGTCGTCGAACGGCACCGAGTCGATAGCCTCGGCGCGCGACCCGATGCAGGTGATCACCATTCCGCAGGGAACCTCGAAGGTTTCGCCGGTCGGCACCGCGCGGCCGTTCTCCACCCGGGTCTTCTCCATCCTGACGCCCTCGACCCGTTCGCCGCCCAGAATTTCCACCGGCGAACAGAAAAAGCGGAAATGGACGCGCTTTCCTTTTCCCTCTCCCGGGACGTCGGCGAAGCTTCTCAGCGTTTCGATGTTGCGTTTGCGCAGCCGCACGTCGCGGTCGCTCATGCGCGGCGCCACGACCTTCTCGGGCAGCTGGTCGAGGTCGACGATGGGCTGTGCGTTCTCGAGCTCCCCCATCTCGCGCAACTCGACATTGGTGAACACCGCCTCGACCGGCCCGCGCCTTCCGAACATGTAGATGTCGCGGACCGGGGACGCCTCAATGGCGTCCGCCGCGTAATCGGGGAGGTCGGTGACCGACATCTCCCTGCGGGTCTTGGCCAGCACTCGGGCGACGTCGACGGCGACATTTCCGACACCGATCACGACTGCCGCATCGATATCCAGACCGGGGTCGAGGTCGATGAAATCGGGATGACAATTGTACCAGCCGACGAAGGCGTTGGAGCCGAAGACGTTCGCCTTGTCCTCGCCCGCGATGCCGAGCCGATTGTCGTACGGTGCGCCGTAGGCGAGCACCACCGCGTCGTAGATCCGCTCGATCTCGCCGATCTCGACGTCGCGGCCGACCTCGACATTGCCGACGAAGCGCACCCCGTCCGACAGCATCGTCCTCTCGAAGGCGCGGGAGATTTTCTTGGTCGTCTGGTGGTCGGGCGCGACCCCGCCCCGGATCAGCCCGAACGGCGAGGGCAGGCGGTCGAAAACATCGACGCGGCAGCCGGGAGACCGATCGATCAGCCCCTGCGCGACATACATGCCGCCGGGCCCCGACCCCACGACGGCAACGCTTCTCGGCATCGAGGACTCCCCCCGGTTTTTGGCCGGCGCCATGATAGCCGCGCGGCCTGACCGGTAAAGCCCCGCGCCGGCGGAAGGGGGGAGGCTCGTTCGGCGTCGATCCGGTTTGCCTGGCCGGGATGGCGTTTCCATATATACTACGTACTACAGATTGGGTCTGGAACCATGCGCACCGTCTCCCTAATGATCGCCAACCAGCAGTTCTCGCGGCTGATCCGGGAGGTCGAAGCCGGCGAAGACGTGGTGATCACCCGGCGCGGACGCCCCATCGCCAGGCTGATGCCGCATCGGGCAGACAAGGCGGCGGACCCTGAATGGGTCGCGGCCTATGAGCGGATGACGGAGCTGTTGGAGGAAGGCGCTTCGCTGGGCGGGCTGCGTGTCCGGCGGGACGACCTCTATGACCGTTAGGGGCCGCTTCTCGCTCGATACGAACATCCTCGTCTACGCTGTCGACCGCGATGCCGGCGAACGCCATCGGCGCTCGCGGGAACTCATCGAGCAGTCCGCAAGATGCGATTGTGTGCTCACGTTACAGGCGCTTGCCGAGTTCTTTCACGCGACGACCCGGAAGACTCTTCTCGAACCGGAACGCGCAAGCGTCTTCGTGCGAAGTTGGCTCGAAGTCTTCCCGGCGATCTCCGCCAACGAATCGGACCTCGCCGACGCGATAGATGCTGTCGGAGAGCATCGCCTGTCCTTTGGGGATGCCATGCTCTGGGCGGCGGCCCGGCAGGCCGGTTGCTCGGCGATCCTGAGCGAGGACATGCAGCACGGCCGGCGGTTGGGCGGCGTCGAGTTCGTCAACCCCTTCTCGGCCGACGCCGCGACGCGCCTCGGCGCGCTGCTCGATACCTGAAGCATATTTCGACCGGGCACGATTGCGGCCAACTGTCGTGGGAGAGGTTCCACCTCTCCCCGGCCTTCTCCCCGGTGGGGAGAGGGAGACTCGTTCGCCGACTCCTTATACGCTCCGCTCCCGCTTGCGGGAGGGGTTGCGGGAGGGTGGCGCCTCTCAGCCCGGCGCGACCGTCCAGGTGCGGCCGCTGCGCAGCATCGCGTTCAGGTCGGTCGGCGGGGTCTTCTCGAGGGTCTCGGCGATCTGGCGATGGACCGCGGCATCGTAGGTCTCCGCCGGGTTGCAGTAGAGCACGCCGATCGCCACCGGGAACTCCGGGTGTTCCATCGCGCCCAGCAGGTTGGCGAGCACGCGGTTGGTCTCGTCGTGGACCAGGATGTCGTCCTCGGTGACGCCGTTCTCGCCGACGGTCACGACTTCGAGGCTGAGCGAATCGCGGTCGAGCCTGAGTCCCCGGTCGCCGTCCTTGCCGAAGACCAGCTTTTGGCCGTGCTCCACCAGGATCTGCGAATCGGCCGCGGCCGCCTTGTCGGTCCAGCCCGAAAACGCCCCGTCGTTGTATACGATGCAGTTCTGGATGATCTCCACGAACGACGCGCCGCGATGGGCATGCGCCCGCTTGAGGATCCCCGGGAGGTGCTTCTGGTTGGTGTCGACCGAGCGCGCGACGAAGCGGGCGCCGGCGCCGAGCGCGAACACGGTCGCGTTGACCGGCGCGTCGATCGAGCCCTGCGGGGTCGAGGGAGACCGCGTACCGAGCCGCGAGGTCGGCGAGTACTGCCCCTTGGTGAGGCCGTAGATCTCGTTGTTGAACAGCAGCATCTGGATGTCGACGTTGCGCCGGATCGCGTGCAGCGTGTGGTTGCCGCCGATCGACAGGCAGTCGCCGTCGCCCATCACCACCCAGATGTCGAGGTCGGGGTTGGCGAGCTTGGTGCCCGTCGCGATGGCGGGGGCGCGGCCGTGGATCGTGTGGAAGCCATAGGTCGCCATGTAGTAAGGGAAGCGCGCGGCGCAGCCGATGCCGGAAATGAACACCACGTTTTCCGGTGCGAGCTTGAGGTCGGCCATCGTGCGCTGAACCGACTTGACGATCGCGTAGTCGCCGCAGCCCGGGCACCAGCGAACCTCCTGGTCCGACGCATAGTCGGCGGGCTTCAGCTGCTCGACGGGGGTCTGGACGTTCATGCTAGCTCTCCAGGCGCTCGCGGATCGCCGCTTCGAGGTCGGAAACCTTGAAGGGCAGACCGGAAATCTGGTTGAGGCCTTCGGCCGGGACCAGGAACCGGTCGCGCAGCACGGTAATCAACTGCCCGTTGTTCATCTCGGGCACCAGTATCTTCTCGTAGCCCGCCAGGAGCTCGCCCAGATTGCGCGGCAGCGGCCAGACATGGCGGATGTGGATGTGGGCCACGTCGAGCCCGGCGGCGAGCGAGCGCTCGACCGCCTGATTGATCGCGCCGAAGGTGGAGCCCCAGCCGACCACCGCGAGCCTGCCGCTCTTCGGGCCGCTCGCGACCTCCTGCAGCGGAATGTCGTCGGCAATGCCGTCCACCTTGGCCGCCCGCACCTTGGTCATGCGGTGGTGGTTGTCCGGGTCGTAGGAGATGTGGCCGGTGTCGTAGCTCTTCTCGATGCCGCCGATCCGGTGCATCAACCCCGGCGTCCCGGGAACCGCCCAGTTGCGCGCGAGCGTCTTCCCGTCGCGCAGGAAGGGGTGGAACCCTTCTCCCGCGGTGGCGAAGTCGACCTTGAAATCGGGCACCTCGTCGATGTCCGGGATCTCCCACGGCTCGGCCGCGTTGGCGAGATAGCCGTCGGTCAGCAGGATCACCGGGGTCATGTAGGTGACGGCGATCCTGACCGCTTCGATGGCGGCGAAGAAGCAGTCGCCCGCGGTGCAGGACGCGATGACCGGCAGCGGCGAATCGGCGTTGCGTCCGTAGACCGCCTGGTACAGGTCGGACTGCTCGGTCTTGGTGGGCAACCCGGTCGACGGCCCACCGCGCTGACTGTTGACGATCACCAGCGGCAGCTCGGCTGCGAAGGCGAGCGTGATGCCCTCGGTCTTCAGCGCGACGCCCGGTCCCGAGCTCGACGTGACGCCGATCGAGCCGGCGAAGGACGCGCCGATGGCGGAGCACACGGCGGCGATCTCGTCCTCGGCCTGGAAGGTGGTGACGCCGTACTGCTTGAGGTTCGAGAGCGTATGCAGGAGCGACGATGCCGGGGTAATCGGGTAAGAGCCGAAAAACAGTTTCAGCCCCGCCTTCCGCGCACCGGTCACGAGGCCCCAGGCGACCGCCTCGGTGCCGGTGACCGCGCGGTAGACGCCCGGTTGCACGTCCGCCTTGGGGACGATGTAGGCCGGGATGCCGCTCGGCAGTTCCGCCGTCTCTCCGTAGGCGTGACCGGCGTTGAGCGCGGCGATGTTGGCCTTGGCGATCTCGGGCGCACGCTTGCCGAAACGCTGCTCGATCCAGTCGACGGTCGGCTGCCGGTCGCGGTCGTACATCCAGCACATCAGGCCGAGCGCCCACATGTTCTTGCAGCGCAGCGCTTCCTTGTTGGTGACCCCGAGTCCCGCGACCGCGGCCAGCGTCATCTTCTGGATGTCGATCTCGATGGTGACGTAGTTGTCGAGCGTACCGTCCTCGAGCGGGTTCGCGCCGAAACCCGCCTTGGCGATGTTGCGATCGGTGAAGGCATCGGTGTTGAGCACGATGGTGCCGCCCTTGGGCACGTCGCGGAGGTGCACCTTCAGCGCCGCCGGGTTCATCGCCACCAGCACGTCCGGCGCGTCGCCCGGCGTCA
Organism: Defluviicoccus sp.; assembly: GCA_022823775.1. Lineage (GTDB taxonomy): Bacteria > Pseudomonadota > Alphaproteobacteria > MPNO01 > MPNO01 > MPNO01. Next base: position 9,920 of record JAJEHI010000038.1, read on the forward strand.
TGATGTCGTAGGACGCGAAGTTGATCTGGAACGCGGACACGCCGTAGGTCGTGCCCACCGGCGCCCTGATCTCCGCCGGGAAATCCGGGAACGTGGCGAGGTCGTTCCCCATCAGCGCCGTCGACTGGGTGAACTGCGTTCCCGTCAACTGCATCCCGTCGCCCGAATCGCCCGCAAAGCGAATGACCACGGCATCGACGGACTTGCGCTGCAATTCTCCGTCCGGCCGCGATTCGGCTAGCTTCGTCGCCATAGGCTCACCCGTATGTGCTCGATTGTTGGATGGCGAAAGCCACAGGTAGTCATCGACCCCGTGCGGCACAAAGTCAAGTGATGCTCCACACAATCCCGCGCGGTGTCCGGCGCGAGTCCGGAGGTTCGCGGTTCGCTTGACACGCGAAAGGCTAATGCACTTAAATTTGTTTGTACACGAACAATTTTCACGGGACAATCTTCCAGGCGGAAAAGGGACTGTTTCCCTCCCCTGTAAACGTGGGAGCGCGCCCGGCGATGGCAAGCTATCTGAGGCCAGGTGATCTCGAATCGGCGCTCGCGGCGATTGCCGAGGCTCCCCGGACGATCGTCGCCGGCGGCACCGACTACTATCCCGCCCGCGTCGGCAAGCCGCTGGACGACGACGTGCTGGACGTGACCGGGATCGATTCGCTGAAGGCGATCGAGGATCTCGGCGACCGCTGGCGAATCGGCGCGCTGGTCACCTGGACCCGGATCGTCGAAGCCAGGCTGCCGCCGATGTTCGACGGGCTCAAGCGCGCGGCGCGGGAAGTCGGCGGCGTCCAGGTGCAGAACTCCGGCACCGTCGTCGGCAATGTCTGCAACGCATCGCCCGCCGCGGACGGGGTGCCCAACCTGCTCGCGCTCGACGCGGAGATCGAACTCGCTTCCCGTGATGCCATCCGTTCGGTGCCGATCGGCGCGTTCATAACCGGCAACCGGCAAACCGTGCGGGCGCGGGACGAGATCGTAACCGGGATCTCCGTCCCCAAGCCGGCCCAAGGGACGACCAGCACCTTTCTCAAGCTCGGAGCGCGGCATTACCTGGTCATTTCCATCGTCATGACCGCCGGCGTGCTGGAGCCCGCCCCCGACGGCACGGTCGCCTCGATCCGCCTTGCCGTCGGTTCCTGTTCGGCGGTCGCCCGGCGGCTCGTCGCGCTCGAAAACGAACTGCGCGGCCGGCCTATCGACGCGGGCCTGCAGGATGCCGTCGCGGAAGACCATCTTGCCGTGCTCTCGCCCATCGACGACGTACGCGGGACCGGCGAATACCGAATGGATGCGGCGCTGACCCTGGTGCGCCGGACGCTGGCTGAGCTCGGGAGCGCATGATGGCCACGCAATCGAAGGTTTCCTTCACCCTCAACGGCAACCCGGCCGAGATCCGCACCGATCCGATCCGGCGCCTCTCCCACGTGCTGCGGGAAGAGCTGTCGATGACCGGCACCAAGGTCGGCTGCGACGCCGGCGATTGCGGCGCCTGCACGGTGCTGCTGGACGGCCGCCAGGTTTGCTCCTGCATGACGCCGGTGGCCCAGGTCGAGGGGCGCGAGGTGCTCACCGTCGAGGGGCTGGCGGCGGCGGGCGGGCGCCTCGCGGGGCTCCAGGAGTCCTTTCACCTGAACGGCGCGGCCCAGTGCGGCATCTGCACGCCGGGCATGCTGATGGCGGCGGCCGACCTGCTCGGACGCCGGGAGACTCCCGACGACGCCGCGATCGAGGACGCGCTGGGCGGCGTGCTCTGCCGTTGCACGGGTTACAAGAACATCGTTTCCGCCGTCCGCCATGCGATCGAGCCCAACGGCATCGAGCTCGACGATCCGGGTCCCGGCGAGGCGGTTGGCGCTCGGGTGCCCAAGACCGACGGAAAACGCAAGGTCGACGGCAGCGAGCTCTTCGGCGCGGATAGCGCTCCGGCCGATGCGCTCTGGATGCGCGCGGTACGCTCGCCGCACTGGAGCGCGACCTTTACCGTCGGCGATCTCCAGCCTTTGTTCGACGCCCATCCCGGCCTCGTCCGGGTAATCGGGCCCGCCGACGTGCCGGCGCTCAACGCATTCGGAGTCTATCCGCACATCAAGGATCAGCCGGTGCTTGCCGACGGCGAGGTGAAGTATCGCGGCGAGCCCGTACTGGCCCTGGTCGGGGATTACGAGTCGGTGCACGGGATCCGCGACGAGGACGTGCCGATCCATTACCAAATCCGCCCCCATGTCCACGGGATCGAGGGTGCGCTGGCGGAAGGCGCGCCCATCGTCCACGCCGCCGGCGACGACAACGTGATGGGGCGCGGCTTCGTCAAGAAGGGCGACGCCGACGCCGCGCTTGCCGAATCGGATGTCGTCGTCGAGGGCAGCTTCGAGACCGCCTTCGTCGAGCACGCCTATATCGAGCCCGAGGCGGGATGGGCGCGGCGCATCGGCGACCGGCTCGAGATGGCGGCCACCACCCAGGCGCCGCACATGGACCGCGACGAGATCGCCAACGTGCTCGGCCTTCCCGTCGATGCGGTGCACGTGCTGCCCTGCGCCTGCGGCGGCGGGTTCGGCGGCAAGATCGACGGCGGGCTCCAGGTGCTGCTCGCGGTCGCGGCGTGGAACCTCGACCGGCCGGTCCGCACGGTGTTCAACCGGATCGAGTCGATGGCCTCGACGACCAAGCGCCACCCGTCCCGCACCTCCGGCGCCTACGGCTGCACCAAGGACGGCAAGCTCACCGCCTACAGGTTTCACGGCGATTTCAACACCGGCGCCTATGTCTCGTTCGGCCTGACGGTGAAAGACCGGGTCCCGGTGCACGCGACCGGCCCCTATCACGTTCCCAACGTGCTCGCGACCTCGGCCGGCCTCTATACCAACGAGCCTCCGGCCGGCGCCTTCCGCGGCTTCGGCGTACCGCAGTCGGCGCTATTGCACGACATGCTGATGGACATGATGGCCGAGCGCTGCGGCATCGACCCGCTCGAATTCCGCCATATCAACGCCATCCGCGTCGGCGACGCGACGGCGACCGGCCAGGTGCTCGAGGCGAGCGCCGGCCTGGCCGCCTGTCTCGAAGGGCTTCGGCCGCACTGGAAGAAGGCGCGGGCGGAAGCCGAGGCGTTCAACGCCCGGTCCTCCGGCGTCCTCAGGCGCGGCGTCGGTGTCGGTTGCATGTGGTACGGCTGCGGCAACACCTCGATGCCCAACCCGTCGACCCTGCATATGGGCTTGTCGCGCGCCGGCGAGGTTACGCTCTATTCCGGCGCGCAGGACATCGGCCAGGGCATCAACACCACGGCGATGCAATGCGCCGCCGACGGGCTCGGGATCGCGTTGTCCCGGATCAACCTGGTCTGGGGCGACACCGACCTGACCGCGGACGCCGGCAAGACGTCCGCGTCCCGTCAGGCCTATATCTCGGGCAACGCGGCCAAGTTCGCGGGCGAGGACCTGCGGCGCCAGATCCTGCGGCTGGCCAATGTCGGCGACGACGCGGAGATCGAGTTCGGCGAGGGCAGGCTGGTCGTGCGCGACGGCGAGGCGGTGCGCGAGGTCGATCTGACGGCGCTCCCGCTGACGAGGGACAGCGACGTGCTGGTGGGCGAGGGCACCTTCGATCCGCCGACCGAACCGTCCGACGAGTTCGGCCAGGGCACGCCCTACGCCACCTATGCCTTCGCGGCCCACATGGCCGAGGTGGAAGTCGACGTGGCGCTCGGCACCGTCAAGGTGCGCCGCATGGTGGCCGCCCACGATGTCGGCAAGTCGCTCAACCCCCAGCAGGTCGAGGGCCAGATCGACGGCGGCGTCGCCCAGGGGCTCGGCCTCGCGCTGATGGAGGAATATGTCCCCGGCCGGACCGAGAATCTGCACGACTATCTGATCCCGACCGTGGGCGACATGCCGGAGATCGACTATGTGATCGTCGAGGACCCGGAGCCGACGGGACCTTGGGGCGCGAAGGGGATCGGCGAACCGACGCTGATCCCTACTCCGCCGGCGATATTCGGCGCGATCCACCACGCGACCGGGGTACGCCTTACCCGCGCGCCCGCGACGCCCGACAGGGTGCGCGCGGCGATCCTGGCCCGGAACGGCGGGAAGGGAGGCTGAAGCCATGACCGACGGCATCGTCACCTGCGATGCCTGCCCGGTGCTGTGCCGCATCCGTCCGGGCAGGTCCGGCGCCTGCGACCGCTACGCCAATGTCGAGGGCACGCTGACCCGTGTCGATCCCCTGCTGGTGACGCAAAGGGCGGTGGACGAGGCCGGCAAGCTGGTCCCCTTCCTGGAAGCCTCGGAGAGCTGGGACGGCTCGCTGGTCAACCGCGAGGCGCCGGTCTTCGTGACCGGCATCGGCGCCACCACCACCTATCCCGACTACAAGCCGGCGCCCTTCATCGTCTCCTCCGAGCACGAGGGGATCGACATGGTGACCGTCGTCTCCGAAGGCGTGTTCAGCTATTGCGGCGTCAAGGTGAAGATCGACACCGACCGCTATATCGGACCCGAGCCGGCGGCGGTCCGGGTCGACGGCGAGCAGATCGGCCACGTGACGACGGCCGAGTACGGTTCCCAAATGCTCGCCATCGGCGGCGTGCGACACCTCACCGGCGGCTCCAAGAAGGAAGGCAACGTCACCTGTCAAGCGATGCTTGCGCTGTGCAACAAGGAGCCGGTCGAGATGACGATCGACGACGGCGCGGCGCTTACCGTCCAGGCCGGCAAACCGCCGGTCATCGACGGCGTGCGGGAGGAGCGTATGCGGGTCGGCTGCGGGTCGGCCACCATCGGCATCTTCGCGCCGCAATGGCACGGCCTCGTCGACGAGGTGATCGTGGTCGACGACCACATCACCGGTGTTCTGACCGAGCATCAGTCGGGCAAGTTCCTCGACATGCCGGCCGCTGGCATCCGGGTGCGCGGGCGCCGCTCGACTCCGGGGCGCTACTTCCAGGTCGCGGACCACGGCAGCGGCTGGGGCGGCACCGACATTACCGACCCCCTCGATATCGTCGAGCGGATAGACGGCAAGACGGCGTGGCCGGGGCTCAAGCTCCTGATGGTCTCCACCACCGGCGAGGACGCTGCGTATTTCGTGCTCGACGACGACCTCACGCCCGCCGAGGATGCGATGCCGGCCGATCTCCAGGTGGTGGTCGACCGTATCGGGGAGAACTGCGAGCCGGCGCTTTCCAGCGTGTTGTTCATGGGCGGAGCGGGGGGCTCGCTCCGCGCCGGTGTCACCGTCAACCCGGTGCGGCTGACGCGCTCGGTCAAGCGCCACGCGACGCGCGTCACCTGCGGCGGCGCTCCGGTCTATGTCTGGCCGGGCGGTGGAATCACGCTGATGGTCGACGTCACCGTCATGCCGGACAAGGCCTTCGGCTACGTGCCTACGCCGGCTCTCGTCGCCCCGATCGAGTTCACCATGCCGAGGCAGGAGTTCCTCGATTTCGGCGGCTACGGCGACGAAATCGTTGCGCTGGACGATGCGATGGAGCGCGGCCCGGTTCGCTCGGAACCGCAGCGCCCCGACAACCCGTGGCCGATGGAAGAGCAGGACGTTCGCGAACAGGCCTGACATCCGTCTGCTGCCCGACGGGCGGCGGCTTCACCTCCAGCACGGCCCCATCGACCTGATCGTCGGTGCCGCCGGCGCGGAGGCCGAGATCGAAGCGGCCTACCGCCAGATCGGAGCCGCGTTCCAGGACGTCTTGCAGCGCCTGGTCGACGAACTCCGATCGATGAGAACGCCCGTCGGCGGGGATCCACCCCAACCGGAGGGCCCGGTTGCGCGTCGCATGGTTGCCGCCGTCTGGCCCCACCGCGCGGCGTTCGTCACGCCGATGGCCGCCGTCGCCGGTGCGGTGGCGGACGAGATGCTGGCGGCGCTCACGGCCGGACGCACGCTCGAGACGGCTTACGTCAATAACGGGGGCGACATCGCGGTCCATCTCGCGCCCGGTACGGCGCTCGACCTCGGCGTGGTGGCGCGTCTCGACACCCCCGCCGTCGATGCGACGGCCAGGCTGACCCATGACATGCCGGTTCGCGGGATCGCCACCAGCGGATGGCGCGGGCGCAGCCGATCCTTCGGAATCGCCGATTCGGTGACCGTGCTGGCGCGCGACGCCGCGGCAGCCGACGTCGCGGCTACGCTGATCGCCAACGAGGTCACGGTCGACGATCCCGCCATCGCGCGGCGACCCGCGTCGGACCTCGACGACGACAGCGATCTCGGCAACCGCCTTGTCACCGTCGCGGTAGGAGGTCTGACCCCGGCAGCGGTGGGCGAAGCGCTCGACCGGGGCGCTCGGGCGGCACGGGCGATGCACCGCGCTGGACAGGTCGCGGCGGCGATGCTCGTATTGCGCCGACAGCGCCGCGTCGTCGGCGATGCCCGCGCGCTCGCCCGGCCCGCAACCTGAGGAGAGACAGATGGACGATGCCAGGATCGCGATCGAGACGACCGCCGAAGGCGATTTCGGGCCGCTGGTGAAAGTGCGGAAGTTCGTATTCCACGTCGAGGAGGTGCTGCACGAGTTCGGTCCGCCCGCGGAGACACCGCAGTGGAAGGGCTATATCGCCGCGGTGACCGCCAACCCCTATGCCGGGCGGTATGTCGACGACCTGATGCCGCTCATGGAGGCGCTGAAACCCCTCGGCCTCGCCATGGCGCGGAAGCTGATGGATGTCCTCGGCGGGGCGGACAGGATCGTCGCCTACGGCAAGTCGGCCGTCGTCGGCGAGAACGGCGAGCTGGAGCACGCCGCGCTGTGGCATGAGCCCGGCGGGTACGGCATGCGCCAACTGATGGAGAAATCGGCCGCGATCGTTCCTTCGACCAAGAAGGTGGGCGGTCCTGGAACCGCGGTCGACGTGCCCATCGCACACGCCCATGCGGCGTATGTGCGGAGCCATTTCGACTCCATCGAATGCGTCATCCCCGACGCGCCGCGGGCGAATGAGATCGTCTGGATCCAGTCGATGTCGACCGCGCCCCGGATCTACGACCGCGCGGGCGGGCTGCGCGACGCCGACGTAAAGGGAGAGGACGGGCTGCGCTGAACCGGGCCCGCCCTTCGATACGCCGCTTCGCGGCTACTCAGGGTGAGGTGTGGGTCGTGGCGGCCAAGAGCATCCCTCATCCCGAGTAGGCGCGGAGCGCCATATCGAGGGACTGCGTCATATCCCGGCGCTGAGCCCCGCGGCTTCGATCCCGGCGACGGCCGCCAACTCGTCGTTGTCGGACGTATCGCCGCTTACCCCGACCGCGCCGACGATCTCGTCGCCGTCCTTGATCAGCACTCCGCCCGGCACCGGGATCAGCCGGCCCTGCGCGGCGCCCACCAGCGCGTTCACGAAATGCGGCCGTTCGGCCGCCATCGCGCCCAGCTGCCGCGACGACCGGCCCATGCCGACCGCTCCGGCCGCCTTGCCGGTGGCGACCTGCGGGCGGAGCGCGGCTCCCGGCCCGTCCTCGCGCTTGAACGCCTTGAGATGCCCGCCATCGTCGACCACCGCGACGGTGAGCGGGTTCATCCCCTTCTCGCGTCCGGTCTCGAGCGTTACGTCGACGATCGTCGCGGCCTGTTCCAGGGTAAGCCGTGCCATGCGTATGCCTTTCTTCGGGAATGAAAACCGGGGCGCACCCTATGTGCCGCGGCCCGCCGAATAAAGCTTGAAGTGGCGCCGCCCCTGCGCGATAGGTTCGGACAACGAGGGAAAGGACGAACATGAAACCGAGGCGATGCGGCGATATCGGCATCTGGGCGGTGGAGGAGTGGACCGGGCCCTATCGCGACCCGCTGGAGATGTACCCGGACGCCACGCCGGAGATCGTCGAGCGCCACCGCCACTGGCTGGAACCCGACTTCCTTGTGCCGGAAACAGGCATGATGCTCTTCGCCTTTCAGAGCTACCTGATCAGGACCGGCCGCTACACCATCCTGATCGACAGTTGCGTCGGCGAGGACAAGGAGCGCCCCGACCGGCCCAACTGGCACCGCAGGAAATGGCCCTGGCTCGCCAACCTCAAGGCCGCCGGCGCCGAGCCGGAAGACATCGACTTCGTGCTCTGCACCCATCTCCATGTCGATCATGTCGGTTGGAACACGAAGCTGGAAGACGGGCGCTGGGTGCCGACGTTCCCGAACGCGACCTACCTGTTCGGGGAGGTCGAGTACCGCCACTGGGAGGCGGCCAGCCGGGAGATCGACTTCATGCGCCAGACCTTCGACGACAGCGTGCTGCCGGTCGTCGAGGCGGGCAGGGCCGAATTCATCGACAAGGATTTCGAGATCGACACCGGACTCTCGATCGAGGAGACGCCGGGCCACACGCCGGGCCATGTCTGTCTGAACCTGTCGCGCGGTGCCGAGACGGCGGTGTTATGCGGCGACCTGATGCACCACGCGCTGCAGGTGCCGGAACCGCAGCTCTCGACCATCTTCTGCAGCGATCCCGAAGAATCGCGCCGCACGCGGACCGCTTTCGTCGATCGCTTTACCGATACGGATACGGTGATCCTGCCGGCGCATTTTCCCGGCGCCTCGGCGGGGCGGATCAGGGCGGAGAACGGCTCCGCCCGCTTCGTGTTCTGCGACGAATGAGCGGAGACAGCCGATGAAGCGCGTTGGCGTCGCCGGGCTGGGTGCCGTCGGGCTGCCGGTCGTCCGGGCGCTCGCCGCCGGCATCGAGGGGCTCGATCTCGCCGCGGTGTCGAGCCGCGATCTCGCCAGGGCGCGCGGCAGGATGGCCGATGTCGCGCCCCGCGTCGCGGTCGTGCGCCCCGATGCCTTGCCCGAGCTCGCGGACGTCATCGTCGAATGCGTGCCCAAGGCCGCTTTTGCCGACGTCGCCGCCGCCGCGATCGAGGCCGGAAGAACCCTGGTGACGGTGAGCGGCGCGGCGCTCCTGGTGCACGGCGATCTCGTCCGCCGGGCGGGAGAGACCGGCGCCACGATAATCCTCGCCACCGGCGCGCTGCTCGGGCTCGACGCGGTGCGCGCGGCCGCCGAGGGCGAGGTCGCCGAGGTCCGGATGATCACCCGCAAGCCGCCGCGCTCGCTCAAGGGCGCGCCGTTTCTGGAAGAAAACGGGATCTCCATCGACGACCTCGACGCGCCGCTCCGGGTCTTCGAAGGGACGGCGCGCGAGGGAGCGGCCGGATTCCCGGCCAACGTCAACGTGGCCGCCGCGCTCGGGCTTGCCGGAATCGGGCCGGACCGCACCAGGCTGGAAATCTGGGCCGACCCCGGCCTCGACCGAAACACCCACGAGATCGCCGTCGACGCCGACAGCGCCCGCCTCAGCATGAAGATCGAAAACGTCCCGTCCGACGAGAACCCCGGTACCGGCAAGATCACCGCGCTCAGCGTTATCGCCGCGCTGAGGAGCCTCGGCGCGCCGCTCAGGGTGGGGACGTGACGGCGGATCGAAACCCGTCTTCACCGGTTCGGCAAACCTTCGAAGGACCGGCCGCTCAAAATCCGTAGTGCAAGGAGAGCCGGACCCCGTGGCTCTTGGCCTCCACGCCGGTCGGGGCCAGGTTGGTCGGGATCGGCCGGCCGCGTTCTCGCCATTCGACCCGGCCCGAGCCCCGGCCCGTCTTTGCCTCTCCCGAATGGTTATAGCGCCACGAGAGCTCCACCGTGGCTCTTGCGCTGAGCGTCGCCGCAACGCCCGCCGTCACCATCCAGGCGGTTCCGACCTTGCTCGCGCCGGGGACGAACGGTCCGACGTCCCATGACGATATGGGCGCTTCTCCGTTTCCCGTTCGCACGGCTCCCATTCCTCCTCCCAGGAATGGGCTGAGGGAGCCCTGTCCGGGAGCCCCTATCGCCGGAATGTCGAAGGACGGGGCTATGAACCGCGACAGCGACCGCCGCTTTTCCGGTTCGGAGGAATCGGAAGAGTCTTCGAACGCGAACGCCGCGCCTTGTCCCGTCATCCACTCGATCCGCGCTGTCCGCAGGGTCGGCGGTTCGATGACGGGCTCCACGGCCGGCGCGCCGGCCAGGTCCTCGAACATGCGGAACGGCGTGCGGCTTGCGCCTGTCTCGCAGCCGTCGCGCGGCGCCGGGCGAACGGCGGAACAACCCCCGTCCGCCGGTTCCGCTTCCGACGGGCGTTCCAGCCCGTAGCCGAGTCCCGCGTAAAAATGCTGTCCCGAAGCGTCGAGCGGCACGAAACATGCCGCAATCGCGATCCCTGCGAACGCGAACGCGGGGCGTCCGCCGATCCGAGAACGAAACGGAGTTGCCGAGAAGGGTTTACTCTCCGACGCCAATGGAACGCAGGGTCGCATATCCGCATCCCCGGCCCGTCAGACCGCTGGCGAAGCAATGTATCCCATGGCGCTCGAATCGCAAGCGCCTCAACCGTAACGCAAGAGCGAACGCGGGAGAACCGCGCGAAGGTCTCCGACCGGCGCCGGCGGCATACCCGCCCGTCGGGACGTTGGACTACAATCGGGGACAGCCACGCAGCCGGGCGGCGGATCGGCCATCCGGGGTAATCGAGGAGGAGAGGGCATGGAATTCCAGGCGCTCAGGTGGGAGGTGCGCGACAACCCCGACCGGCCGGGCGAGAACTGCATCGGGGTCGTGACGTTCGACCGGCCGGAGGCGCTGAACGCGGTCGACGTCCGGATGCGGGTCGAGCTCGACATCTTGTGCGACCAGATCCGCCACAACAGCCACGTCAAGGTCGTGGTGTTCACCGGCGAGGGGCGGGGTTTCTCGGCCGGCGGCGACCTCAAGACCGAAGCCGGCCCGCTCGGCGCGGGCGACGACCCCGACTTCGACATGGGGAACTTCGGCGCCTATCGCGAGCTGGCCCACCTCTTTTTCAACGACCTCCGGCACCAGGTGCTGCAGCGGGCGTTCAAGAAGATCGAGGACTTGCCGCAGATCACCGTCGCGGCGATCAACGGGCCGGCCGTGGGCATCGGGCTGGAAATCTGCACGCTCTGCGACCTCCGCATCGCGTCGGACCGGGCGAAGCTCGGCGAGGTCGCGGTGCCCGCCGGGTTCCTGCCCGAATCGGGCGGGGCGCGAAACCTGCCGAAGCTCGTGGGCGTGGGGAAGGCGCTGGAGATGATCCTGACCGGGCGCATCGTCGACGCCGCCGAGGCCGAGCGGATCGGGCTGGTCGAGCGAGTCGTGCCGCATGACGACCTGCTCGACGAGGTCATGGCGCTCGCCGGACAGATCGCGAGCAACCCCTATCTATCGGTGCGCTACGCCAAGGAGCTGGTAAAGATGTACTGGAACGCCAATCGCAGCGACGAGGGCTGGGAGCGCGAATTCGCGGCGATCCAGGAGATCACGCGCACCGGCGATTGCCGCGAGGGCATCCGCGCCTTCCTCGGCAAGCGCAAGGCCGATTATCGCGGGCCGTATTACGAGAACTGGCCCTATCCCGACGGCGACTGACCGCGTGATCCCGGAACGCGTCAACATCGCGACGGAAGTCCTCGAACGCCAGGCGGCGGCGCACGGCGGGCGGACCGCTTTCGCCTGGGAGGCGGGGGAGACGACCTATGCCGACCTGCGCGACCGGGTCGCCCGCCTCGCCGGGTCGCTCGTCGGCGCCGGCGTGGGGCGCGGTGCAAAGGTGCTGGTGCGGATGCCCAACTGCATCGAGTTCGCCGTCACCTTCCTCTCGCTCACGCGGATCGGGGCGATCCCGGTGCTGGTCAACTCTCTGCTCGGTCCGGAGGAAGTCGACTATGTCGTCGATCACAGCGGGGCCGAAGCGGCGGTGACGCTGGCGGAAATCGCCGGCCCGGTCCTCGAGCACAAGGACCGGATACGGGTCTTCCTCTGGCGCGGCGCGCATGATGGCGCCACGAGTCTCGATGGGGGAGGAGGCAACGCGGTCCCGCCCGCCGATACCGCCGCCGCCGAGCCCGCCTTCATGGTCTACACCTCGGGCACCACCGGCCGCCCCAAGGGGATCGTCCACGCCCATCGCTGGGTCGTTGCCCTCGGCGAGGCCAACCGCCACCGGGTACCGCCACAGCCCGGCGACGTGGCGCTCGCGACCGGGGAGTGGAGCTTCATCAGCGCCTTGGGTCACAACGTGGTTTTCCCGCTCCGGAATGGCGTGACGGCCGCGATTCTGGAAGGCCCGGCCCGGCCCGAACGCGTTCTGGCGGCGGTCGAACGGTTCGGGGTCACGCTGCTCTATTCGGTGGCGACGGTCTATCGCCGCATCCTCGCCGTCGAGGGGATCGAGGACCGCTACGATCTCTCGTCGCTGCGCGGTTGCAGCGCCACCGGCGAGGCGCTGGAAGCGGCGACATGGCAAGAGTTCAAGCGCCGCGTCGGCTGCGACATCTGGGAGCATTACGGCGTCTCCGAGATGCAGATGGTGTTGGGCCAGGGGCCGCGCCATCCGGTCAAGCCCGGCTCGATCGGTCGTCCGATTCCCGGCGCGCGGGTGGAGGTGACGGACGAGGACTACCGGACCCTGCCGCCGGGCGAGATCGGCCGGTTCCTCATCGCCGCCGACAGCCCCGGATTTTTTCTCGGCTATCACCGCGACGAAGAGATGACGGCGCGGGTCGTGCATGACGGCTGGTACCACACCGGCGATCTCGCCTGGCGCGACGGGGACGGCTATTACTGGATCGCCGGGCGCGAAGACGACTGCTTCAAGAGCCGCGGCATCTTCATCTCGCCCTACGAGATCGAGAACGCGCTCAGGGGCCACCCGGCGGTGGCCGAGGCCTGCGTGGTACCGCTGCCCGACGCCGAGATCGGCAACCGCATCCGCGCCGTGGTGGTCGCCCGAGACGGTTACGGAGACTCCGGGCTCGGCGAGGCGCTCCGCGAGGATCTGCGCGGTCGGATCGCCCGCTACAAGGTGCCGCACGTCATCGAGCTCGCCGACGCGCTGCCGAAGAGCGCCGTTGGCAAGGTGCTCAGGCGGGAGGTCGCGCGGGGCGGATAGAGGCGCCCTTACCCCTCCGGCGGGTCGAAGTCGGACGGGAAGGAGTCGAGGGCGGCCAGCGCGTCGCGCACGAAGTTGCGGGCAAGGATCTCGTCCTGCGCCACTTCCCGCAGCGTCGGATTGAGCTCGCGGAAGTCCGCGAACTGCGCGTCCCAGTGTGCCCCCGACATCTCGCCGTTGACGGCAAAACCGCCATTGTCGCGTTCCTGGCGCCAGATCGCCGCGATCTCGTCGGCGGACAGTTCGACGATGGCATTGCCGCGAAACACCCGTTCGAACGCCGCCCCGTCGGAATGGAGCGTACGCGAGGCCCGGATCATGCCCCGCGTCACGCGGGCGAGGATGTCGGGCGATCGCTCCTC
>JAJEHI010000165.1 GCA_022823775.1 Defluviicoccus sp.
GGGTGCGTCGAGGCGCTTGCCCGATGTCCCTGCATCGCGCTGCGCGCCTCTCCTGCCCTGTCGGCCGGACGGCGCCGCGCAGGCCATGACCCTGGTGACAAATGCGGGCTAGGCCCGGGCGTCACAGGCCCTCGATCACGTCCGCCCATTCGTCGAGCGTTTCCTCGTGCCCGAACCGGATGTGGCAGGAGAACTGCGTGAATCCGGCTTCTTCCAGCGCCCGGATCTTCTCGCGCAGCTCGGCCTTCGTGCCGGTGATCGTCGCGTTGCGGATCAGGTCGGCGGTAATCAGCGGCGCTTCGTCCGGCCTGAGAAACAGCAGATGGCCGCGGTGGAGGGTAAGGTAGCGCGCGTCCTCCGGCGTGTAGCTCTCGTACAGCGAGCGGTACCGGTCGAGCAGCGGGGCGAGGGTGTCGGGGAGGTCGAGCCGGATCGTGCCGAACCGCTCCTGCTCGACCAGGTTGTGCAGGACGACCGCCGCGGCCGGCCCGGCCAGCGCCTTCGCCCGGTCGCTGTCGAAGGGTTCGCCCTCGGCGAGCACGCAGCCGCCGGTGATCGCGGTGGCGTAGAGGCCGGCAGGGTCGCGGCCCTCTTCGCGCATGGCCTCCCGCATGTCGGCGGCGTCGGCGATCGCGCGTTCGACGTTGCCGACCGCCGACATCCACCCCGCCCCGATCCGTGCCGTCAGCCGCCGTCCCTTCGGGCCGAACGCCGAGACGTGAAAGCGTACCGGATCGTCGATGTCGATCAGCCCGTGCTCGGGGTTGAGGAAACGGATTTTCTGCGGTCCCGCGCCGTCGTTCCACTCGATCGTCTCGCCGTCGAGCAGGCCCCTGACCGCCTCGATGTATTCGGCCATCTCCGCCAGGGAGACCGCGCCCCGGCCCATCGTGCGGCGCGCGGTGAACCCGGTGGATATGCCGAAATCGATTCGCCCCGGCGCGAGCTTGTTGAGCGAGGCCAGCGCATTCGCGGCGACCGGAGCGATCCGGTTCGACGGCACGACGACCGCGGTGCCGAGGCGGATCCGCGAGGTTTGCACGGCGGCCGCCGCCATGGCCACGAACACGTCGGCGTTCAGCAGCTGCGTGTCCGAGAACCAGGCATGGTCGAAGCCGAGCGCCTCGGCGCGCTTGACGGTTTTCCAGTGCTCCGCCGCGGTCGCGAAGCTGACGCCGAAATCCATGACCCGACCTCCGATCGTTGCGCGCGGATAATGGGCGGGCCGGGCCGCGCGCCGTCAACCCGGTATCGGCGGGCGCTTGACACCCCGCCCGCCTTCGACAAAGAGAGCGCCAGCCTTCGGGAGGAGAAATCGGTTGGGACGCTGGCACGAAACGCACCGCGCGGTCGTTCATCCCTGGTATTGCGACCAGTTCGGGCACATGAACGTTCGCCACTACTGCAACTTCTTCGACGATGCCGGGTTCCACATATGGAGCCATATCGGCTGTCCGCATTCGGAGATGAAGGCGCGCGGCGTGATGCTGGTCGTCGCCCGCAACACCCTCAATTTCGTCCACGAGATGAAGGCCGGCGAACTGTTGCGGATCGAGACCGCGTTCGTCCGCGTCGGCGAAAGAAGCTGCGCCCATCTCAACCGGATGTACAACGTCGACACCGGAACCCTGACCGCGACGCTCGAATCGGTGGAGGTGTTCTTCGATCCGGCAACCCGGGTCTCCGCACCCATGCCGGAGGACATCAGGGCGCTGCTGACCGAGGCGTTGGTGACGGTCGACGACGGCTAGGGAGAATCGGCGTCGCGTTTGTGTCGACCGCGTCGAGCGGTTAGCCTCGCCCCGAGCCACCCAAAACGATCGGAGCAAAATGTCAGGCATCCAGCACGCCAACGGGCATCGGCCCGACGGCGTTCTCGACATCGTCCATCCCGCTCTGACGGGCGCGTCCCGCCCGGATCCGGCGGCGCTTTCCTACGATCTCGACCGGGTCCTGGGCGCCGTGTTCCGGCTGCGCGCCGAGGTCCCTCCGAGTGCGTTCACCGCGACGATCCTCGGCACCGAGCGCGAGGGCAACGGCGTCCTGGTCGGCGAGGACGGGCTGGTGCTCACCATCGGCTACCTGATCACCGAGGCGGAGACGATATCGCTCATCGACAACGAGGGTCGCACGGTCTCCGCGAGCCCGGTGGCCTACGACCACGAGACCGGGCTGGGCCTCGTGCGCGCCGACGAGCCGGTCGACGCGTCACCCGTTCCGATCGGCCGTTCCGATGGCGTGTCGGCCAAGGATCCCGTCGTCATCGCCTCGTTCGGAGGGATCAAGCACGCGATCCAGGGCGAGGTCGCCACCGTCCGGGAGTTCGCCGGGTCGTGGGAGTACATGCTGGACGAAGCGATCTGCACCGTTCCGGTTCATCCGTTCTGGGGAGGCGCGGCGCTGATCGACCGGTCGGGCAGTCTGGTCGGCTGCGGTTCGCTCTACGTGGAGCATTCCGTCGACGGAGGCGAATCCGTCCCCGGCAACCTGTTCGTGCCGATCGACCTGCTGGCGCCGATCCGCGACGACATGGTTCGGACGGGACGCGCGCGCCGCGTCCCGCGCCCCTGGCTCGGCGTCTATGTCAGCGAAGCCGACGACCGGCTGGTGGTGACCGGCGTCGCCGAAAACGCGCCCGGCGACCAATGCGGGGTGCAGCCGGGCGACGTGATCCTGTCGGCCGAGGGTGTCGCCGTCTCCGATCTGCCCGAATATTACCGGACGATCTGGTCGGCGGGCGAGCCGGGCGCGGAAATCCGTCTGACCGTGCTCAGGGACGACGACGTGCTGTCGATCCGCGTGCGTTCGGGAGATCGCTACAGCTATCTCAAGCTGCCGCGCCCGCACTGAGCGGCGGTTCGCCGTTCAAAGGGACTCGACGGCTTCGAGAACGCTGTCGACGTGCCCGTTGACCCTGACCTTGCGCCAGACATTGCGGACGACCCCGGTCTCGTCGATCAGGAAAGTCGCGCGCTCGATCCCCATATACTTCCGCCCGTACATGGATTTCTCGATCCATGTGCCGTAGCTCTCGCACACGCCGCCATCGGTGTCGGAGGCCAGGGTAAACGGCAGATCGTGCTTTGCCTTGAATCTGTCGTGCTTGGCGACGCTGTCCTTGGAGACACCGACGACGACCGCGTCGAGCCCGGCGAAATCGGGATGGGAATCGCGGAAGCCGCAGGCCTCCTTGGTGCAGCCCGGCGTGTCGTCCCGGGGATAGAAGTAGAGCACGACCCTCTTTCCCGCGAGGTCGGAGAGCGACACCGAGCCGCCGCCGTCGGTCGCCATTTCGAAGTCAGGCGCGCGCTGTCCGATTTCGAGTGCCATTCACGATTCCTTCCGTCGCCGAGCCGCTTTCTTGATTGCAGGCGCCGCCGGTTTTCGTCAAGGGGCCGAGCAGGAGAACATCCGACGGAAACCTCTTCCGTGGCGCGTGATATGTATACAGGCGCCCGGTCGCGCGCGCCCGAAGCCGATGGCGGGCAGGAATTCCGGTTGTCGCCGCAAGGACGAAGGGGCTCGGCATGCGGTATGAACTGGGCAGACGGCGCCGCCTGAAATCGTTCGCCCGGGCGGCATGCCTGTCCGCGCTCGCGGCGGTTTTCGTGGCAAGCGCGGCGCCCCCCTCCGAGGCCGGAAAGCGTCACCGCCATCATCCGGGACATGTCCACCATCGCCACTACCATCCACCGGCGGTCGTGCCCGGCCACCGGGTCTTCGGCTGGACCTTCCATCGCCACGGCGCGGCCCATCGACGACACCGGAAGCGGCCGATCCGGAGATTCCATGGCCCCGTTTTCTGGGTGCATGTCGCGCCGGCGATAAGGTACGTCGTTCCGGCGGCGGTCCCCCCGCCGACGGCGGCGATACGCCCAACCGCCGTCCCGCCCGCGGACTGTCTCATGATCCGCGAATATCAGGCGCGAATCGTCGTCGGCGGACGAGAGGTCGAGGCCTATGGCGACGCCTGCCTGCAACCCGACGGCTCCTGGAGAACCGGTCCTCCGAAGCTCGTGCCGCCGTAGGTTCCGGGCCGCGAGAAGCGCGGCGTTCTATCCCCGGTCGAGACTGTCCGCCGGGTTGCCTCCGGCAGTTGCCACCGCGGCGGCCGGCAGGGCGATTATTTCGTCGAAGTGCCGGCGCGAGCGCGCGGCGAGAGCGAGGCACCTCTCTTCCAGTGCCGCGTGGTCGGCCGCGCCCAGAGCTCGGGCCACGAATTCGCGGCTGGTCGACGGCGCGTCGCGGCCCGCGATCCCGGCGCCGAACGCAAGGCGGACGATTCCCTGCAGCCGGCGCCACAGCGTCATCGCCTCGATCAGCTCATCGGCGACCGTCCGTTCGAGGCAACCCGCCGCGGCCAGCCGGTCGAGCGCATCGGTGGTGTTGGTCGACAGTACGCCGGGACGATCGTGAGCGTGCCGCAGCTGTAGGTACTGGGCGATGAACTCGATATCGATCATGCCGCCGCGGTATCGCTTGATCGACCAGAAATCGTCCGCCGCCCGGTCCCGTTCCATTCTTTCTCGCATGTCGGCGACCGCGCGGACCAGCCGGTCGGGATCGCGCTCCCGGGTGAGAACCGAGGCGATGGTTTCCTCGATCTTGGCGGCGAACGGCGCGGGCGCGGCGATTACCCGCGCGCGGGTCAGCGCCAGATGCTCCCAGGTCCAGGCTTCCTTGTGCTGGTAGCGCATGAACGCCGGCAGCGAAGTGGCGATCGGTCCCGAGGCGCCCGCCGGCCGAAGCCGCATGTCGACTTCGTAGAGCTTGCCCTCGCTGGTCGGCGCCGACATGGCTCCGATGAACCGCTGGCAGAGACGGGCGTAATAGGTCTGGCTCGGCAGCGGGCGCGGGCCGGCCGATTCGGCATATTCGTCCTCCGATTCGTAGAGGAACAGGAGGTCCAGATCGGACTCGGTCGTCAGTTCCCCGCCGCCCAGCTTGCCGAACCCCACGACGGCGAAAGCGCTGTTGCGCAGGATGCCGTGCTTGCGCGCGAACTCCCGCGCGGTCACCGGCAGGAGGGCGCGCACGCAGGCCGTGGCGATATCGGCAAGCGGCCCGCCCGCATCCGCGCCGTCGATCAGCCCGTCGAGCATCTGGACCCCGACCTCGAAGACATGGTCGTTGTTCCAGTACCGGCAGATGTCGAGCTCTTCCTCGTAATGGCGGGCTTCGCGCAGCGCCCGTCGGAGGTCCTGGGCAAGCCTGTCGGCGCCGGCGGTAATGTCGAGAGCGGAGGGCTGGAGCACGCCCTCCAGCATGATCGGGTGGCGGCTCAGCCAATCGGCGAGCCGGGGCGCGCTTCCCATGATCTTGGCGAGAAGATCCAGCAGCGCCGGGTTGTTGGTGAAAAGGGAAAGGACGTGCACGCCGGCGGGAAGCGTGCGCAGGAAATCGTCGAACCTGAGCAGCGCCGCATCCGGATCGTTGGTCTTCGACAGGATTTCCAGCACCGTCGGAATCAGCTCGGTCAGGAGCTCGCGCGCCCGTGCGCTCCGGGTCGAGCTGTAGCGGCCGTGGTGCCATATGCGAATCCGCGCGGCGACCCGGCTGGGCTCGCGATAGCCGAGGCGGGCCAGGGTCTCCAGAGTTTCCGGGTCGTCCTCCGCGCCGGTGAAAACGAGGTTTCCGGAGCCCGAGAGGTCCGGCGTTTTTTCGAACAGCACGGCGTAGTGGGATTCCACCGCGCGCAACTCCTCCAGCAGCGCCGCCTCGAAATGCGCCCTGTCCCCGTATCCCATCAGGAAAGCGACGCGCTCCAGCGCCTCTTCGCTCTCCGGCAGCGTGTGGGTCTGTTGATCGTCGATCATCTGGAGGCGGTTCTCGAGCCGGCGGTGAAAGCGGTACGCCTGGATGAGCCGGCTGCTGACGATCGATTCGAGCAGCCCCGCCCGGGCCAGCGCGCGGAGCGCATCGCAGGTCTCCCGCACCCTCAGCGACTGATCGCGCCCGCCCCAGATGAGCTGTTGGGTCTGGGCGAAGAATTCGATCTCGCGAATGCCGCCCCGGCCGAGCTTTATGTCGTGACCGGCGGCCAGGGTCGTCGAGCCGCCGCGATTGGCGTTGATCTGCCGCTTGATCGAATGGATGTCCTGGATCGCGAAGAAATCGAGGCTCTTGCGCCAGATGAACGGCCGCAGAACTTCGAGGAATGCCTCGCCCGACACCATGTCTCCGGCGACCGGACGCGCCTTGATCATGGCGGCGCGTTCCCAGTTCTGGCCCGCGCTCTCGTAGTAGATCTCCGCCGCCCCGGTGGAAACCGCGACCGGCGTCGATCCCGGGTCCGGACGCAGCCGGAGATCGGTCCGGAAGACGTAGCCGTCGCTGGTGCGTTCGGCCATCACCTTGACCAGGGCCTGGGTAAGGCGGATCATGCATTGCTGCAGGCTGGTATTGCCCGCGTATTCGATCAGCGCGCCGTCGTACAGGACGATCAGATCGATGTCGCTTGAGTAGTTGAGTTCTCGCCCTCCCAGCTTTCCCATCCCGAGGACGATCCAGCCGGAGCCGAGCGACGGCCGGTCATGCGACGACAGTACGATCTCGCCGGCCGCCGCCGCCCGGGCAAGGAGGTGGTCCGCGGCGAGCGCCAGCGCTCGCTGGGCAAAGTCCGAGAGGCGGGCGCAAACCGTTTCGACCCGCCAGACGCCGCTGAGGTCGCCGATGGCCGTTGCGAGCGAGGTTCTTCTCTTGGCGATGCGCAAGGCCGACATTATCTCTTCCGTGCCGGCATCGTGCGGCCCCATGCGATCGAGCCCCGCTACCGTCCGATCCCACGCCGTCTGCACGCCATCGGCGAGCAAGTCACAGGCGAATGCGATATCGCGGATGGCACAGTGGGTAAGGAAGGGGCTGTTTCCGAACACCGCGGCGAGCACTGATCTTGCCGCCGGGTCGGCGGCGAGCGCGCGTGCGAGTTCCGCGGTCTCCGGGGAGCACTCTGCCGCGGCCTCCTCCCAGCGTTCGAACGCGAGATCCGCCGCTTCCGCGTTCGCGGGCCGGGGCAGGGCCTCGATGTTGGCGGTGAACTCGGCCGCGATTTGCGTCAAGCGTATCTCTCCGGCGGCGGGGACGGTGCCCGAAATTGTGCCGCCGGCCGGTTCCGGTCAAGCGGCTCGCGCCGCGCGATGATGCGCCGCCTGTCCCGTATCGGTCTCGGCATCGCCGCCATCGGCGCGGTCTCGGTGCTTCTGCTCGGTCTCTACGGTGCCTGGAGACTGTCCCAGGGCCCGGTCTCGCTCGGCGTGCTCAAGCCTTATCTGGAAGAGCGGCTCGCGGTGCTGGGCCTGCCCTACCGCATGGCGTTCTCCGACCTCGTTCTGAACTGGGGCGGTACGGAGCGCCCGCTCGACCTGGTGATCTCCGATGCCGAGCTGCGCGGCGAAGACGAGCGGGCGGTCGCAAGAATCTCCGAAATCTCCATGGGATTGTCGCTTCGCGCGCTGCTCGGCGGCGATCTGGTCGTGAAGACGATCCGGCTCGCCGACGCCGATGTCACCGCGATCCGGAGAAAGGACGGCACGCTGAGCATCGGTCTGGCGGGCGATGGCGGCGAGTCTCTAGAGCTGTTCGAGTCCGGCAACGGAGGGCGCTCCGGCAGTTCCCTTCTGGGCAAGCTCGATCGGATCGCCATCCATCGCGCCTCGGTCTCGCTCGACGACCGGCTGCTCGGTCTGAAAATGAGTCCGGAGCGCGTGTCCATCGATCTGGAACGCACGGAGCATGCCGTCGTCGGCGTGTTCGATATCGACTCGTGGTCGGGCGACGAGCGGCTTTCCCTGGGCGGCACCGCCGAATACCGGCTGAACGACCGGACATCCCATGTCGCTCTCGACTTCCGCGGCCTCGACCCGAGCCGCCTCGCTCCGGTTCTCGCCGGATGGTTTCCTCACCTGCCCGATCCGGCCGGCATCGCGTTACCTCTCCAAGGTCGTCTGGAGGCGTCGTCCAATCCAGACGGCGGGCTCCGGAAGGCTAGTTTCGCCGTCAGGGGCGGAACGGGATCGCTGAGCCCTGCGGCGCTCGACGGCCATCGTTACGACATCCGGTCGCTGACGTTCGACGGCAGTTACAGCGGCGCCGACGGCACGGTCGCCATCGACCGGCTCGATATCGACTTCGGCGTGCCGACGCTGTCGGTCACCGGCAAGATCGCGGGGATCGGCAAGACGCCCCGTCTCCGGGCTCGCGCCAGGCTCGAAGGGATGACGATGTCGGCGCTCGGGCGGTACTGGCCCAAGGGAATCGCCAAGGGTGCGAGGCGCTGGCTGTCCGCCAACCTGAACCAGGGCGATGTCCGCGATGTCGACGCCCGCCTCGTCGCTTCCTTCCCCCCAGCCGGCGCAAGGATCGAACGCGTCGACGTGACGCTCGGCCTCGACCGTGCGACCGTACACTATTTCAAGCCGCTTCCTCCGGTGACGCACGCGAAGGGGACGGTCAAGATCGATCGGGATCGCGTGCAGATCGCGGTGGTGGAGGGGCGGGTGGACGACCTCCGGATCGCTTCGGGACGGATCGATATCGCCGGCCTGTCGGTCGACCGGGCGCATCTCACGCTTGAGACGCGGGTATCGGGGCCGGTCGCCACCGCGCTTTCGGTGCTGGATCATCCGCGTCTTCGCTACGCCTCGAAGGTCGGCCTGGTTCCCGGGCAGGTTCGCGGCACGCTCTCGACAAGAATAAAGGGCAGCTTCCCCCTCATCGATGCGCTGGCGCTGGAGGATACCGCGCTCAATGCGACCGGAACCCTGGATGCCGCCGCCGCGGACGGCGTGTTCCTGGGCCAGGATCTGACCGCTGGCGCTCTCCGCTTCGCGCTCGATACCAAGGGTATGAAGATCGAGGGAGACGCGCGCCTTTCCGGAATTGCCGCCGCCGTCGGCTGGCAGGAGGACTTCACCGGTACGGCGGAGACCTTGCGCCGGTACACCGTCCGCGCCCGGCTCACGGAACCCGAGAGAAAGCGCTTCGGCGTCAGCCTCGGGCCCGCGGTCAAGGGACCGCTCTCGGTCGACGCCGCGTACGAAGTCTCGTCCGACAGGACCGAGCGCGTGGCGGGCACGCTGGACACCACCGAAGCCGAGCTCGCGCTTGCGCCGCTCGAATGGTGGAAGCCGCCCGGCGTGGCGGGCAGGGCGGCGTTCGAAATCGCGGTCGAGAACGGCGAGACGCGCGCGATCCGGATCGCCAGCCTTGCCGCCGGGGACCTCCGGGCGGCGGGTCGGCTGAGCCTCGAACGCGGCCGTATCCGAAGAATCGAAATCGACAATTTTTCCGTGCCCGGTCGCTTCGACATCGCGGGCATACTTACACGCGACGAGGCGAGCGGGTGGACCGTCGACACGCGCGGCCAGCTGTTCGACGCCGCGCCCCTGCAGCGGCTCATCGAAGGCGAAACCGGGGCATCGCTGCCGCCGCTCCGCATCGCCGCGCGGTTCGGCCGCGCGAAGCTGACCGAAGGACGGACGATCCGCGACATGTCGCTGACCGCCGATCGGCGGGCCGATAGCTGGCGCGCGATCGACCTCGCCGGAAGCTTCGGAAACGGCAAGCGGTTCGACCTCAGCTACCGGCCGGGAGAGAGCGGCGGGCAGTTCCGCATAGAGAGCGAGGACGCCGGCGAGATATTCGGTCTCGTGGGCGATACCAGATGGGTTCGCGGCGGCCGCGTGGCGATGTCGGCGAAACGCGGGACGGGCGACGAAACCGGGCTCTGGAAGGGCGAGCTTGTCCTCCGCGACTTCGTTCTTACCGGCGCGCCGCGACTGGTCGAGGCGCTTCGGGTCGCGTCCCTGGGCTCGCTTTCGGAGGAGCTCGGCGGGCGCGGGGTCGGCGTGCAGAAGCTCACCGTTCCCTTCGATTACGATGGATCCACGATCCGAATCTCGGAGGGGCGCGCGTTAGGAACCGGCTTCGGCGCGACCGGCCACGGTACGATCGACGTCGACAAGGAAACGCTCAAAATCGACGGTACGCTGGTCCCTGCCTACCAGCTGAACGCCGCGCTGGGCGAACTGCCTGGCATCGGCATCCTTTTCTCCGGCGAGAAACACGGAGGCCTGTTCGCCGCCCCCTACGCCATCCGGGGCAAGATCGAAAAGCCGTCGTTCTCGGTCAATCCGCTCGGCGTGCTGACCCCCGGCGTGTTCCGCAACATCTTCCGAATTTTCGACGCGGAGCGGGAAGAACTGCCGCCCAAACCTCCGCTCACCGAGTGACGGGGACCGGTTTCCCGTATCAGACCGGTGTCACGATCACGTGTCTCTTGCGCCCGGCGGAGAGCTTGATGATCCCGTCCTCCGTCAGATCGCCCAGGGACACCGTCTGCATCTCGTTTTCGAAGGCGCGGTCGTTCAGCCGGCCCCCGCCGCCTCGGATCAGCCGGCGCGCGTCCGCTTTCGACGCGGCGAGCCCGGCGCGGGCCATCAAGTCGAAGGCAGCGATGCCGGCCTCCAGAGCCGACCGGTCGAGCGGATAGCGCGGCAGGTCGTCGCCGAGCGCCCCCTCCTCGAAGGTGGTCCGGGCGGTGTCTTCCGCGCGCGCCGCCTCGTCGGCGCCGTGGCAGAGGGCCGTCGCCTCGCGGGCGAGCACCTTCTTGGCCTCGTTGATATCGGCGCCCCGGAGCGTCTCCAACCGGGCGATTTCCTCGAGCGGCAGCGTCGTGAACAGCCGCAGGAAGCGGCCGACATCGTCGTCCGCGGCGTTGCGCCAGAACTGGTAGTAGTCGTAGGGGCTCACCCGGTCGGCGTTGAGCCAGATCGCACCCCCTGCGGTCTTGCCCATCTTCTCGCCCGAGGCGGTGGTGATCAGCGGCGAGGTCAGTCCGAAAAGCGATGCGCCGTCGGTGCGGCGCCCGAGCTCGATCCCCGAGACGATGTTCCCCCACTGGTCCGATCCGCCCATCTGAAGGATGCAGCCGGTCCGGCGATAAAGCTCCAGGAAGTCGTATGCCTGGAGCACCATGTAGTTGAATTCGAGGAAACTCAGCGGCTGCTCGCGGTCGAGCCGGAGCTTCACCGAGTCGAAACCGAGCATGCGGTTGACCGAGAAATGCCGCCCGAATTCGCGCAGGAACGGGATGTAGGAAAGCCCGTCCAACCAGTCCGCGTTGTTCATCATCACCGCGTCGGTCGGGCCGTCGCCGAACGACAGGAATTGCGAGAAGACCCCCTTGATGCCTTCCATGTTGTCGTCGATTTGCGCCGCCGACAGGAGTTGGCGCGACTCGTCCTTGCCCGACGGATCGCCGACCTTGGTGGTTCCCCCGCCCATCAGCACGATCGGCTTGTGGCCGGATTTCTGCCACCAGCGGAGCAGCATGATCGGCATCAGCGAGCCGACATGGAGGCTGTCCGCGGTGCAGTCGAAGCCGATATAGCAGAGCTTCGGCACGCCTTCCGCGAGCGCCGCGTCGAGCCCGTCGGCATCGGTGCACTGGTGCAGGAATCCGCGCCCGGCGACGGTCTTCATGAACTCCGAACTGTAGACGGTCATCGTCGTCTCCAGGGGGACACGGCGTCCCTCGATACGGCGCTTCGCGCCTACTCGGGATGAGGGACAGAAATCG
Organism: Defluviicoccus sp.; assembly: GCA_022823775.1. Taxonomy (GTDB): domain Bacteria; phylum Pseudomonadota; class Alphaproteobacteria; order MPNO01; family MPNO01; genus MPNO01. The sequence goes on from JAJEHI010000165.1 coordinate 11,579, forward strand.
AACCCTCACCCTGAGTAGGCGCGAAGCGCCGTATCGAAGGGCGTGCCTCCGCCACGTTGGCGGTGCTGATCGAAACGGACACGCTCTAGCACAGCCGCGCCGCTTCCGGAAACCGTTAGCGCCCGCCTCGCCCGCCGGTTTAACATCCCGGCGTCCGAAATCCGACCGGAGACCGATAATGCAACCCAGCCGAACCGGGCCCTTTCCCTACGTCCCCATCAACCGCCGACCGAAGATCTCCTGGCCGGGCGGCGCCCGGCTCGCGGTCTGGGTCATCCCCAATATCGAGATTTTCCCGCTCGACGAGCCGGTCCCGACCGGTACGGGAATGGCGCCCGATATCATCAATTGGGCGCCGAGGGATTACGGCGCGCGGGTCGGCGTGTTCCGGATCATGGAGGTGCTGGAACGCCACGGCGTGCGCGGGACCGTGGCGCTGAACAGCGAGGTCTGCGACGACTACCCCGAGATCGTCGAGGACGCCAAGGCGCTCGACTGGGAATTCATGGGGCACAACGAGAGCAATTCCCGCTACCTCCACCATATGGAGCCCGAGGCCGAGCGCGAGACGGTGAAGCGCGTTTTCGACCGGATCGAAGAGGCGACCGGCGCCCGCCCGCGCGGCTGGCTGTCGTCCGGGTTGCAGGAGAGCTGGCACACGCTCGACTATCTGATCGACAACGGCGCCGACTACGTCGCCGACTGGATCAACGACGACCAGCCCTACCGGATGGATGTCGACGGCCGCCCGATTTGCTCGATCCCCTATTCCGGCGAGATCAACGACCTGCCGGCGATGATCCGCATGGGGCGCACCGCCGAGGAATTCGAGACCATGATCAAGCGCCAGTTCGATGTGCTCTACCGCGAGGGCGCCGAGTCGGGCCGGGTCATGGCGATCTGCCTCCACCCGTTCGTCATCGGCATGCCGCACCGGATCGGAGCGCTCGACGGCGGGCTCGAATATATCTGCGCCCACGAGGGCGTGTGGCTCGCCACCGGATCGGAGATCGTCGACCACTACCTCTCGACCGTTCCCGCGAGCTGACCGCCGGGTTGCGGCCATGGCCGGCCGGGAGGGCCCCGCCTGGGTCGTGGGGCTGATGAGCGGGACTTCGCTCGACGGCATCGACGCGGCGCTGATCGAGACCGACGGCGAGACGGTCCGGGCCTTCGGGCCTTCGGCGATCTATCCCTATCCCTCCGAATTCCGCGCCCGCCTCGCCGCGTCGCTCGGCCGGCCATCCGGCCACGAGGTCGTCGAAGCGGAGCTCACCCGCCGCCATGCCGACGCCGTGCGCGACCTCCTTTCGAAGCTTCCCGCCGGGCACCCTTCCCCGGAACTGGTCGGATTTCACGGTCATACCGTCGATCATCGCCCGGATGACGGCGTGACCGTGCAGATCGGCGACGGCGGGGCGCTCGCCCGCTCGCTCGGCATCCCGGCGGTAAACGATTTTCGCAGCGCCGATGTCGCGGCGGGCGGGCAGGGAGCGCCGCTCGCGCCGCTCTACCACGCGGCGCTGCTGTCGGGCGTGCAAGGGCCTGTCGCGGTGCTCAACCTGGGCGGCATGGCGAACCTTACCTGGATCGCCGACGGGACGTCCCCCGTTGCCTTCGACACCGGCCCCGGCAACGCGCTCCTCGACCAGTGGGTCGAACGCCACACCGGGCGGCCCTGGGACGAGGACGGAGAGCTCGCCGCTGGCGGGCGCGTCTCCGAGGATATCGTGGCGGCGTATCTCGCCGCGTCGTTTTTCGACCGCCCGCCGCCCAAATCGGTCGACCGGCTCGACTTTTCCCTCGACTCCGTCGCGGGGCTCCCCGTCGCGGACGGTGCGGCGACGCTGGTCGAGGTGACCGCCGTCGCGGTCGCCCGCGCCGTCGATGACCTGCCCCGACCGCCCAGCCGCTGGTATGTCACCGGCGGCGGACGGCGCAACCGGTTCATGATGGCGAGGATCGCCGCACGGCTCGGCGTTCCATGCGAACCGGTCGAGACGCTCGGCTGGCAGGGCGACGCGCTGGAGGCTCAGGCCTTCGCCTTCCTCGCCATGCGGAGCCGTCGCGCGCTCCCGCTCAGCCTGCCGACCACGACCGGCGTGCCGTCACCGACGATCGGCGGAATGTTGCATTTGCCCTGAGCCGGGTTTCCGCTACCGGATCGGCCGGATATCGATATCGAGCGCGACCAGCATGTCGCCTTCTCCAGCCTCCATCGCGTGGAGAAAAGCTTCCGGTATGACGATGCCGCCGCCGGAGTCGATCTTGACCTCCATCCGGGCGTCGGTTCGCGCGCCGTCCGATCCCGTGGCAAATGCGGGCCACATGTTGTTCCGCGCGCTTCGGCGATCGGTCATGACTCCTCCTCTTCGAGCACGAAATGCTCGTCGAGGTAGTCGTCGATGTGCCCGGTCAGCACGTCGAGATGCTCGTTGAAGAGGTGGTCGGCGCCCTTGATCACCCGGTAGTCGATGGTCACGCCGCGCTGGTTCGACAGGTGTTCGGCGAGCTGGGCCACCGAGTCTTCCGGCACCTGCTGGTCCGCGTCTCCGTGCACGAACAGCCCGGAGCACGGGCAGGGGGCGAGGAAGGTGAAGTCGTACATGCTCGCCGGCGGCGCGATGGAGATGAAACTGGTGATCTCCGGTCTTCGCATCAACAGCTGCATGCCGATCCATGCGCCGAACGAAAACCCTCCGATCCAGCATTGCGGCGCGTCGGGGTTGCAGGATTGCAGCCAGTCGAGAGCCGCGGCCGCGTCGCTCAACTCGCCCAGACCCTCGTCATAGGCGCCCCGCGACCTCCCGACCCCGCGGAAATTGAACCTTAGGGCCGAAAATCCCCGCCTGGTGAACGCCTGGTAGGCCTGGAACACCACCCGGTTGTTCATCGTCCCGCCATATTGCGGGTGCGGGTGGAGGAGGATCGCGATCGGCGCGTTGGTGAGCTTGCTGTGGTGGTAGCGGCCTTCCAGCCGTCCCTCGGGGCCGTTGAATATGACCTCGGGCATGGCCGGAAATCCCTCCTTGCCGCGAAACCGACGGAGAATCCGTGCGGTTGACAGGTCGGGACGCGCAACTAGGGTTGCGGCGCCGCGGGTTGACAGGCTGGCGCGGGCGGCGGATGACGGGCCCGCGAAAGCGTCGGCGTTTATAGCACAACGGCGGCACCGGACTCCAAGCTTGTCGGCGGCGCGGGCGCGGCGAGGTCACGGAAGACGAGCCATGAGCGCCAGGGTCTATCTGGACTACAACGCGAGCGCGCCGGTCTGGCCGGAAGCGGCCGACGCGGTGGACGAAGCCATGCGCGCCGGCGCCAACGCGTCTTCGATCCACGCTCCGGGCCGCGCCGCGCGCGCGCGGATCGAGGACGCCAGGGAGTCCGTCGCCCGCCTGGTCGGGGCCGATCCCGCCGGGATCGTCTTCACCGGCGGCGGCACGGAAGCCAACAACCAGGCGATACGCTGCTCCGGCGCCGAACGCGTGCTGGTCTCCGCCATTGAGCACGAATCCGTATTGTCGGCCGACGAAAAGGCCGAAATCCTGCCGGTGGATCCGGAGGGCGTCGTCGATCCGGAGGCGCTGGACCGGGCGCTCGCCGGAGACGCGCGCTCCGCCCTGGTCGCGGTCATGCTCGCCAACAACGAAACCGGCGTCATCCAGCCCGTGGCCCGGGTCGCGGAGATCGCCCGCCGCCGCGGCGCTCGCGTCCACTGCGACGCGGTCCAGGCGGCCGGCAAGATCCCGGTCGACGCGGCGTCGCTGGGCGCGGACAGCTACGCCCTTTCCGCCCACAAGATCGGCGGACCGCAGGGGGTCGGGGCGCTGGTTTTGCGCGATCCGGACGCGGCCGGACGGCTGATCCATGGCGGCGGTCAGGAACGCGGTCGCCGCGCCGGGACCGAGAACGTCGCGGGAGTCGTCGGTTTCGGACGCGCGGCCGGGATCGTGGGAGAGAGGCTGGAGGAGTTCGCCCGACTGTCGGCTCTCCGCGATGCGATGGAAGCGGAACTCCACGCGGTCGACCCCGAGGCGTGGACCGTCGGCGACCGTGCGCCGCGGCTGCCCAACACCTCCATGACGGTGATGCCGGGCTGCGAGAGCGCGGCGCAGGTGATCGCCATGGACCTCGACGGGATAGCGGTCAGCGCGGGCTCGGCCTGTTCGTCCGGGCGGATCCGGCTTCCCTACGTCCTCGAAGCGATGGGGGTCGACGAAGCTGCGGCGATGTGCGCGCTCAGGGTGAGTCTCGGCTGGTGGACGACGCCGGACGAGATCGACCGTTTCGTCGCGTCCTGGGCGGACCTGCGGCGGCGCACCGCCCGGCGCGTCGCCTGAGAGGCTTGCCGATGCCCCGCGTCGCGTTCATATCCACCGACGGGGCGCGTCGCGAGGTCGACGCCGAGCCAGGCCGGTCGGTGCTGGAGATCGCCTGGGAGCACGGTATCGACATCGAGGGCGCCTGCGAGGGCTCCATGGCGTGCTCGACCTGCCACGTGATCCTGAGCGACGCCGACTACGACCGCTTGCCGCCTTCCAGCGACGACGAGGAGGACATGCTCGACCTGGCCTGGGGCGTGATGCCCAATTCGCGCCTCGGCTGTCAGATCCTGCTCACCGAAGCGCTCGACGGGATGGAATTCAACCTGCCGTCCGAGACCGTCAACCATATGGACGACTGAGCCTCCGCCATGATCTCGCTCGACATCGACAAGCCGCGCGCGGGCGCCCGTGTCGTGGTGGCCATGTCCGGCGGCGTCGACAGCGCGGTCACCGCGGCCCTCGTCGCGGAGGCGGGCTACGACGCGGTCGGAGTGACGCTCCAGCTCTACGACGACGGCGCGGCATCGGCGCGAAAGGGGGCGTGCTGCGCGGGGCAGGATATCTACGACGCGCGCCGGGTGGCCGACGCGCTGGGTATTCCGCACTACGTGCTCGACTACCGGACCCGGTTTCGGGAAAGCGTGATGGAGCCCTTCGCCGAGGCCTATGTCGCCGGCGAGACGCCCATCCCCTGCGTTGCCTGCAACCGGACGGTCAAGTTTCGCGACCTGTTGGGGCTCGCGCGCGACCTCGGCGCCGATGCGCTGGCGACCGGGCACTATGTGCGCCGCCTGCCGGGACCCGACGGACCGGAGCTTCACCGCGCCGTCGACGCCGACCGCGACCAGAGCTACTTCCTGTTCGCGACCTCCCGCGACCAGCTCGACTATCTGCGTTTCCCGCTCGGCGGGATGACCAAGGACGCGGTCCGCCGGGAGGCAGAGCGCCGCGCCCTGCCGGTGGCCGCGAAGCCGGACAGCCAGGACATCTGCTTCGTTCCGAACGGCGGCTACGCGCGCGCGGTCGAGCGTCTCCGCCCCGGCGCGGCGGAGCCGGGCGATATCGTCGATCTCGACGGCAGGCGACTCGGCGGCCACGACGGGACGATCGCCTTTACCGTCGGACAGCGCCGCGGGCTCAAGGTCGGAGGCACCGGCGAGCCGCTCTATGTGATCCGCACCGAGCCCGAGGCTCGCCGCGTGGTGGTCGGACCCCGTGCCGCGCTCGCCCGGAGCGAGATCGCGCTCGGCGGTCTCAACTGGCTCGCGGGCGCCGAGCCGCCGTGCCGCCCGACGCCGGTCCAGGCCAGGATCCGCTCGGCGCGCCCGCCCGCGCCGGCCACGCTCCACGCGTCCGCCGACGGCACCGCCACCGTCGCGCTCGATACGCCCGAGCACGGCGTCGCCCCCGGCCAGGCCTGCGTCCTCTACGATGGCGAGCGCGTGCTCGGCGGCGGCTGGATCCGCCGCGCCGTTCGTCCTTGACTCCGTTCGGGGCCGGTCGTAAAGCGTCCCCTTCCGGTGGCGGAGTAGCTCAGTTGGTAGAGCAGCGGAATCATAATCCGTGGGTCGCTGGTTCGAGTCCGGCCTCCGCTACCAGTTCTTTCCGCCTCTAGATGGACCTCCTCCTCTCCGAAGAGCAGCGCATGCTGCGGGAAAGCGCGAGCCGGTTCCTTGCCGGGACCGGCGGGCCGGGGCGGTTGCGGCAACTGCGGGAGACCGAACCCGGCTTCGACCCCGCGGTGCTGCGCGAGATGGCGGTGCAGGGCTGGATCGGGCTCCTTGTTCCGGCGGAGCGCGGCGGGCTCGGCCTCGGCATGACGGAAGCGGCGCTGCTGCTGGAACAGGCCGGGCGCGCTCTCGCCCCCGAACCGGTCGGAGCCTCGATGATGGCCGCCGCCGCGCTCGCCGCGTGCGAGGGAAACGAAGCGCTACTCGCCGGTGTCCTCGCGGGAGACGTTCTGGTGGTGCCCGCCGTCGACGCGGTGTCCGGCGCCGGCGAGGTCCGGGCCGCGCCGGCCGCGCGAGGCGCGGTGCTCGCGGGCTCCTGCCCGGGCGTTCCCGCCGCCGCGGCGGCCGACGGGATGCTGGTCGCCGCGACGGGCCCCGACGGACCCATGCTCTGCCATGTCGAGACGGGCGCGAGGGGACTCCGCATCGAGACGCGGCGCACGGTCGACGGCGCGTCGTTCGGCGACGTCGCGTTCGACGGTGTCGCCGCCGTCCCGCTGGTCGCGCGCCAGAACCGGGGTTTCGGGCGCCCGGGGTCGCTCCGGGACGGGCTGCTCGTCGCGGCCTCCGCCGAGCTGCTGGGCGCAATGGACGCGGCGCTCGAGATGACGCTCGAATATCTCAGGACGCGCGAGCAGTTCGGACGCCCGCTCGGCGCGTTCCAGGCCCTGCAGCACCGCGCGGTCGACGATTTCACACGCATCGTCGGCACCCGGTCCCTCCTGTTCCGCATCGCCGGAGGGGAAGGGGACATCGCCCCGGCGATGGCGGCCGCGCTCAAGGCGCACGCGTCCGCCTCGGCGCTTCGGGTGACGAAGTCGGCGATCCAGATGCACGGCGCCATCGCGTTCACCGACGAGCACGACGCCGGGCTCCATCTCAAGCGCGCGATGACCCTGTCCGCCTGGCTCGGCAACGCGGCCGCGCAGCGCGAGCGCTACGCGGAGGCGATGCTCTGAAAGGTCAGGCTCCGAACCGTGGTTCGGGGAGGCCGGTCACGCCGGCATCCAGCGCGAACACCGCACCGGCGAGCGGTTGCTTCCGGAGCGCCTCGTCGGAGAGCGGGAAGGTGGCGGTGGTAATGAAGAGCGTGCCGAGGTCGGGACCGCCGAACGTGCACGCGGTCGGCCTCTGCGCTGGCACGCCGACGACCCGGTCGATCCTGCCGTCCGGCGCGTAGCGGGCGACCCGCCAGGCGCCGACGCAGCAGATCCAGTAATAGCCTTCGGCGTCTACCGCGGCGCCGTCGGGCCGTCCTTCGGTCGGGTCGTTGGATACGAACACCCGGCGGTTGGCGATGTCGCCGGTAGCCGGGTCGAGATCCCACGCCCAGACGAAGTCCCGCCGGCTGTCGGAGTGATAGAGCGTCGTCCCGTCCGGGCTGAAAGCGAGGCCGTTGGGGCAGATCAGCCCGTCCACCATCGCCCGGCAGGTTCCGTCCGGGTCGTAGCGGTAGAGCATGTTGGTCTCGCGGTCCATGGTCTCGATCATGCCGCCGACCCAGAACCGCCCCTGCCGGTCCGCCCGCCCGTCGTTGAAGCGCACCTCCGGATTGCCGGGTTCCAGATCGAAGACCCGATCGACGGCGCCCGTCGCGAGGTCGACGAAGGCGATGCCCGACTGCATACCGGCGATCAGGCGGCCGTCCTTGCAAAACGAGAAGCAGCCGATGCGTTCGGGCATCGGCCAGGTCCGGCGCGCGCCGGTGGCGGGCTCCAGGCGCTCGATCGAGGGTCTGTAGATGTCGACCCAGTAGAGCGCCTGCTCGTCCTCGTGCCAGCGGGGCGACTCGCCGACGACGAAACGCTCGTCGACCGCACAGCGAAGCTCGGTCACGGCGGTCACGTCGCGGATCAGGAGAATTCGTCCGCGATCATCGCGTCGATGCGGGATTTCGCCGCGTCCTGGCGGACGCCGGGCGGCAGGTCGCCGCTCTCGATGACGATTTCGGCGACCCGTTTGCCGAAGCGTTTTACCGTCGCGTCGTCGTCGGTTCCCGGTTTCCTGGGTACGCGGGAGACGAGCTCGATGTTGTATGTCGGCAGGAGGTCGCCGTTCGCCCCGGAAGGCCAGTCGAGGGGCTTGCCCTTTCCGACCGCGCGGATGCCCCGGCGGATCTGGCGCCGCGCCATGACGACGCCCTCGTCGGTGACGCCGCGGGTCTCGTTGGCATGGACGGTGATCGCGCCCTGGGCGACCTGCGCCTCGTAGTCGCCGGGGTTGCGCTGGCCCTCCTCGTGGCTGGGCGCCGCGACCTGGCCGGGGAAATCGACCTTGCCGAGGCCGATTCCGTCGGGATCGCCGGTCTCGTGCGGATCGATCACCGGGTTGAAGTGGCGGAGCCCGATCGCGTAGGCGTTGGAATTGTCTATCGGAACGATCCAGCGCGAGACCCAGGCGCAGAGCGCGAACTTCTCCTCCGAGGCGACTTCGGCGAGCCCGAACTGCGCCGCGTTGGGCAGGATCACGTCGCTCGCGTCGCTCGCCCGGACCCAGAGATAGTCGTCCCACCGCCGCGTGCCGAGCGATAGGAGACCGATCGGCGTCTCGAAGAAGGAGAGGGAGGGAAGCGCCGTGTATTGCTTGCTGAACTGCAGCTCGTTGCCGCGCGCGTGCAGGAAGCAGGTGTGGATCGGGTCGGCCCCGTTCTCGTGCGATTGCAGCCAGTTGCACGGGTTGTGGATCTTGTAGGGCACCAGACGGTTGCCCTCGGGGTAGACCCAGCTGTCGTAGACCGGAAATTCCGGCATTTCGTCCGGAGGGCCCATATAGGCGAACACGAGGCCGCCGTATTCGCGGGTCGGATAGGCGCCGTGGCAGAGCTTGTCCCCGATCCGGCTGCGGGGCGGCTCGCCCGGCGTCTCCAGGATCGTCCCGTCCACGTCGTAATGCCAGCCGTGATAGCAGCAGCGGATGCCGCGCTGCTGGATGAAGCCGTATTCGAGCGACGTGTTGCGGTGGCTGCAGCGGAGATGCAGCAGCCCGACCCGCCCGCCGCCGTCCCGGAACAGCACCAGCTCCTCGTCCAGGATGCGGATCGCCAGCGGCAACTCGCCGAGCTCCGAAGACAGCGCGATCGGATGCCAGAAGCGGCGCAGGTACTCGCCGCCCGGCGTGCCCCGACCCACATGGGTGAGCTCCGCGTCTTCCCTGGCGCTCCGACGGCGGTGATAGCCGCCGAATTTCATGTTCCGCGCGTTCGCCGTGGCCATCCCCATTCCTCCGCCGTCGGGACCGGCGACCCGGCCGGCAGTCTATCGGGCACTCGGGCGCGCGGACAAGGCGGAAGCGCCCGGTCGGCGGACCGTCGACGAAGCTATACCATGCGGAGAACGCGTCCCGCGGAGACGGAATGGAATGACGGTCCCGCAACGACCGATATCCGGCTTCCTGTCCTGGGGGTTCCGGCCCTTTTTTCTGTCCGCCGCGCTCTGGGCGCTGTTCGGCATGGCGCTCTGGGTGCCGATGCTGCTGGGGCTTCTGGCGCTGCCGAGCGCGTTCGATCCGGTGTCGTGGCATGCCCACGAGGCGCTGTTCGGCTATCTGGGGGCGGTGCTGGCGGGGTTTCTGCTGACCGCCGTGCCGAGCTGGACGGGCCGCTCGCCGCTCGCCGGATGGCCCCTGCTGGGTCTGCTCGCGCTCTGGGTTTTGGGCCGGATCGCGGTGGCGGCGTCGGAAACCCTCGCCGCCTGGGCGGTGGCCGCGATCGACGTCTCCTGCCTCGTCGTCCTCGGCGGCTACGTGGCGCGGGAGGTCGTCGCGGCGGGAAACTGGCGGAACCTCGCGGTCGTCGCCCTGATCGGTGCGTTCGTCGCGGGCAACGCGCTGTTCCACTGGGAGGCCGCCGGGGACGCCTACGCGGCGTCGGGGTACGGGCTCCGCACCGGCCTCGCGGCGGCGGTCATGACGATTTCGCTGATCGGCGGGCGCATCGTGCCGGCCTTCACCCGGAACTGGCTGGCGGCGCTAGGGAGCGAGGCCCTGCCGGCGGAGTTCGGGCGGCTCGACAGGCTCGCGCTCCTCCTGACCCTGGTCGCGCTGGCCGTCTGGGTCGCGTTTCCCGAAGCGCCGGAGACCGGATATCTCCTGCTCGCCTCGGGCGTCTTGCAGGCCGGGCGGCTTGCCCGCTGGCGCGGTGCGGACACCGGTAGCGAGCCCCTGGTCTGGATACTCCACCTCGGATACGCCTTCGTGCCGCTCGGGATGCTGGCCCTTGGGGCGGCGATCCTCTGGCCCGGTGTGGTCCCGCCCGCGTCGGCCCAGCATGTCTGGATGGCCGGCGCGATCGGCGTAATGACGCTCGCCGTGATGACCCGCGCGACGCTGGGCCATAGCGGCCGCGAGTTGACGGCGGGCCCGGCGACGGCGGCGGTCTACCTGTCGGTCGTGGCCTCGGTGCTGGCCCGGCTCGCGGGTGGGACCGTTCCGGAATGGTCGATGCCGCTCTGGACGCTCTCGGCCGTTCTCTGGTGCTGCGGCTATGCCGGGTTCCTGTGGCTCTACGGGGGCTTGCTGATCCGCCCGGGCCGGAAATAGGCGCGCCGGTTTCTACCGACCCTCGTTCCCGAAGCCGTCGTCCACGACGACATCGAGCAGCGTCGGCCCGTTGCGCCGGGTCGCTTGGGCAATGGCGGGTCCGATGTCGTCGGCATCCTCGATCCGGTGCGCCTCGACCCCCATCGAGCGGCCGAGGCCGACGAAGTCGATCGGCGGGTCCCTGAACTCCATGCCGGTATAGTCCTCGACGCCGTGGAACGCCTTCAACCGCTCCTTGATGATCCGATAGCCGCCGTTATTCGCGATGACATAGGCGATCGGGAGGTTCGCGTTGGCGGCGGTCCAGAGCGCCTGGATGCTGTACATCGCGCTGCCGTCGCCGACGACCGCCACCACCGGCCGGTCCCTCAGCGCCATCTGCACCCCGACCGCGCCCGCCATGGCGAAACCGATGCCGCCGCTGCCGAGCCCGTAGAGCGCGTTGGCGTCTCGGAAGGGGTATAGCGCGGGGATCGAGCGGCCGCTCAGGATACCCTCCTCGACGATCACCGCGTCCGCCGGCAGGGCGTCGACGACGCGGAGCATCGCGAGTTCCGGCGGGATCGGCCTGGTATCGGCGCGCGCGAGCGTCTTCGCGCGGAGGGCCTCGCGCTTCGCCGTCCAGTTGGTCGACCCGAGCGCGGCCAGCGCGGCCTCCGCCCGGGTGGCCCCCTCGGCGCCCCGTTTCCGCCCGATGACGGTTGCGAGCGCGGCGAGCGTTTCCTTGACGTCGGCGCGGAGGGCGATCTCCGCCGGGTAGTTCTTGCCCATCTCCCAATCGCGGAGGCCGACCTGGACCAGCGCCATGCCGTCCGGCAGCGGATCGGTCTCGCTGAACACCGACATGCGCAGCACGTCCGAGCCCATGCAGAACATCAGGTCGTAGGGCGCAAGCGTCTCGCGGACATCCCGCTGCTCGCGGCTGAGCCCGCCCATGAAAGCGGGATGCTCGGACAGGAAATGGGCGCCGTCGCAGACGGTTTGCTGATAAACCGGCGCGCCGAGCGCGTCGGCGACCGCCGCCGCCTCTTCCAGCGCATCCGATGTCGCGATCTCGTGGCCGGCGAGCAGGACCGGGCGCCTGGCCGCGAGCAGCCGGTCGGCGAGGCGTTCCAGCGCCTCGTCGGTCGGACGTCCCGCGGTGTCGACCCGGGTCGGCTGGCCGAGCTCCAGCGCGTCCTGCTCGTTGAGCACGTCGCCCGGCAGCGAGATGAACACCGGCCCGGTCGGCGGGGTCATCGCGACCTTCGCCGCGCGGCGCACGATGAGCGGCAGGTCCTGGAGCCGGTTGACCTCCACCGCCCATTTCACCAGCGGCTGGGCGATCGGCACCAGGGGAGCGTAGAGCATCGGCTCGGTCAGCCCGTGCCCCTGCTCCTGCTGCCCGGCGGTGACGATTATCGGCGAGCCCATCCAGTTGGCGTTGAAGAGCGAGCCCATGGCGTTGCCGAGCCCCGGGGCGACATGGACGTTGCAAGCGCTCAAGGTGCCGGACGCGCGCGAGAACCCGTCCGCCATCGCCACCACCAGCGCTTCCTGGAGCGCCATGACGTAGGTCATCGCCGGCCGGTCCGGCAGCGCGGCCATGATCGGCAGCTCGGTGGTCCCGGGATTGCCGAACAGGTGCGTCACGCCCTCGCTCTCAAGGAGGGCGAGGAAGGCTTCGCGGCCGAAAATCGTGTTCACGGTGTCGGGCATCGGGGCTCCAGCGGAACGCGGCGGTGTTGTGCGAGAGGATGGAGATTACCCGCCCTCGCGGCAACCGCCTATCCGGCGCGCGCTTGCCCCCGCCGCCTCGCCGAGTCACCATCGGCGGCGGTACGGAAGATCGGCGGGAATCGATGAGCGTCTTCGTCCGCAATGCCTGGTACGTCGCCGCGTGGCAGCACGAGCTGGCGGCCGGACAAGCCCTCGCGCGGGAGATTCTGGGGACGCCCGTGGTGCTCTACCGGACCGCCGACGGCACCCCGGCCGCGTTGGAGGACAGGTGCTGTCACCGCGCGCTCCCGCTCTCGATGGGCCGGGTCCTGGACGACAGGATCGAGTGCGGCTATCACGGGCTCCAGTTCGACCGCGCGGGGCATTGCGTCGCCGTCCCCGGCCAGAGCGCGATCCCGCCCGGCGCGCGCGTACCCGCCTTTCCGCTGGTCGAGCGTGACCGGTTCGTCTGGATCTGTATGGGCGATCCAGGCCGCATGAATCCGGACGACATTCCCGATTTCCACTGGCTCGATCATCCGGACTGGCGGGCCAAGCCGTCCTATCTCCACATCCGGTGCAATTTCCAGCTGCTGATCGACAATTTGCTCGACCTCTCGCACCTCCCCTTCGTCCACCCGACCACGCTGGGCGAGATGGGGGTGGCCGAGACGCCGGCCGAGACGGAGCGAACGCCGCGCGGGGTGCGTACGACCCGCTGGATAATCGACCGCCCGCCGCCCCCCATGCTGGCGAAGCTCGGCGGGTTCGCCGGAAATATCGACCGCTGGCAGATCGTCGACTTCATCGCACCGTCGGCGGTGATCCTCGACGTCGGCGGCGCGCCCACCGGCACCGGCGCGCCCGAGGGCGACCGCGGCCGGGGCATGTCGAACTGCAACCTCAATGCCATCACGCCCGAGACCGAAACCAGCCTGCACCAGTTCTGGGCCCAGGCGCACAGCGCGAAGCTCACCGTGCCCGGCATCACCGAGGGGATGCACGACCAGGTCCGGACGGCGTTCCTCGAGGACATCGCCTTTCTCGAGGCGCAGCAGAGGCGGAACGACGCCCGGCCGGACGCCGCTCGCATCGACATCAACGCCGACGCCGCCCACCTCCAGGCGCGCCGCCTGATGGACCGGCTGCGCGCGGAAGAGGCGGGAGAGGCGGCCGCGGAATAGGGGCCGGCATGGATCTCGGGATCGAGGGCAGGGTCGCGCTGCTGACGGGCGCGAGCAGGGGAATCGGGCGCGCCTGCGCCACCGCGCTGGCGGCGGAGGGCGCGCGGGTCGCCATCTGCGCGCGCGGGCGAGAGGCGATCGACGCCGCCGCGCGCGACATCGCCCGGGACACCGGCGGCGAGGTTACGGCCTTCGCCGCCGACATGTCGCGCCCGGACGATGTGGACCGCCTGCTGTCCGGGGTCGCGGAGGCCGTGGGGCCGGTCGACATCCTGCTCGCCAATAACGGCGGCCCGCCGCGCGGAGGCTTCGACGCGCTCGACGACGAGGCGTGGCAGGCGGGTTTCGACGTCACGATGATGTCGACGGTGCGCCTGATCCGGGGCGTGCTGCCCGGGATGCGGGAGCGGCGCTGGGGCAGGGTGCTGACGGTCGTCTCGTCGTCGGTCCGCCAGCCGGTGGACCGGCTGGAGCTCTCGAACGCGCTCCGGCCCGGCATCGTCGGGCTGTTCAAGTCGCTCGCCGTCACGATGGGAAGGGACAACGTGCTGTTCAACTGCGTCGCGCCCGGCCGCATCCTGACCGAGCGCTTCCTCTCGGGCGCGAAGAACGCGGGCATGAGCGAGGAAGCCTATGCCGAAAAGCACCGGACGACGGTGCCGCTCGGCCGCCTCGGCCGGCCGGAGGAGCTTGCCGACGTCGTCGCCTTCCTGGCCTCTGAGCGCGCATCCTACATCAACGGAGCGACCGTCATCGTCGACGGCGGCATGATCCGCTCGCTGCATTAGGACGCCGGCCCTTCGATACGCCGCTTCGCGGCTACTCAGGGTGAGGATATGGTTGAATTCCGAACGGAAAATCCTCATCCCGAGTAGCCGCGAAGCGGCGTATCGAGGGATGCGCCATGCGCTACGCTTCCAACTAAAGCGGACAGGCTCCAGGCCGGGCGTTTCCGTGACGCACCTGGTCCACGCTGCGGTATCTGGACTATCATTGAGGAGATCGGTCATGGGCATGCATAACCCTCCGCATCCGGGCGGTATCGTGAAGCGGCAATGTCTCGAGCCGCTCGGGCTGTCCGTAACCCGCGCCGCCCGGGGGCTCGGCGTTACGCGCCAGACCCTGTCGGAACTGGTGAATGAACGCACCGGGGTATCGGTGGACATGGCGATACGTCTGTCGAAGGCCTTCGGTTCCACGCCCGAGACCTGGCTCGGAATGCAGATGGCCTACGACCTGTGGCGGGCGCGCGAGCGCGCCGCGCGAATTGCGGTGGAGCGCTTCGCGGCGGCGTGACGCGGCCGATCCGAAAGCGCGCAAGGCCCCTTCAGTCGAGAACGGCGGTGGCCTCGATCTCGACCAGCCACTCCTCGTCCCCGAGGCCGGAGATCACCAGGAGCGTGTTGGCCGGGACGACGGTCATCAGCCCCTCGTCCATCACCGCCTTGCGCCCGGCGCGCACCCCGGGGAGGTTCTCCCGCCCGACCACGTAGGTCGTGGTGCGGACGATATTATCGAGCGTTCCGCCGAGCTCGCGCAGCGTCGCGTCGATGTTGAGGAGCGCCTGCCTCGCCTGCGCCCCGGCGTCCTTGGGATCGACGGTCCTGCCGTCCTTGTCGATCCCCACCTGGCCCGCCAGGTAGAGCGTCTTGTCGGCCTGCACGACCCAGGAAAAGTTGCCCGGCGGTGCGACGACGCTTTCGGGGTTGATGTAGCTGCGCTTGGGCATTCGAGCCTCCCGGTAATATGATCGGCGCTCAGGATAGCATCGCGGCCGGAGCGGCGGAGATGGCGAAACGGGCGACCTTTCTGAGGGGCGAGTACGCGGGATACCGGGCCGCGCTCGACAGGCTCGCCGCGGACGAGGCGCTGACGCGGGTCGGTCCGGGGACGCCCGGGGGCGAATATCTGCGGCGGTTCTGGCACCCGGTCGCGTTCGCCGCGGACCTCAAGGACGTGCCGCGCCGTATCCGCGTGCTGGGCGAGGACCTCGCGCTGTTCAGGGACGGATCCGGCCGCTTCGGGTTGCTCGCGCTCCACTGCCCGCACCGTGGTACGTCGCTTGAGTTCGGCATCGTACGGGAGCGCGGCATCATGTGCTGCTATCACGGCTGGGCGTTCGACGTGAACGGCCGGATCCTGGAGACCCCGGGCGAGCCCGCCGACAGCACGCTGAAGGACCGGCTGTGGCACGGCGCCTATCCGGTCCACGAGTTCAAGGGGCTGGTTTTCGCCTATATGGGCCCGCCCGAGGCGCGTCCGCCCTTCCCGGTTTACGATTCGTTCGAGCTGGAGAATTACCGGCTCGAGCCCTGGGGCGGCAACGTGCTGCCGTGCAACTGGATCCAGGTGAAGGAGAACGCCATGGACCCGGTGCACACCGCGTTCCTGCACAGCATCAATTTCACCGGGTCCTTCGGCGTCATCCCCGAGCTCGACTTTCGCGAGAACCCGCTCGGCATGATGTATGTCGGGGTGCGCCGGATCGGTGGCAATGTCTGGGTCCGCTCGACCGAGATGATCATGCCCAACCTGCACCAGCTCGCGCCGACCTTCGAGACCGGCGAGACGCCCAAGACGTTTTCGCGCCCCATGCAGTCGATCTGGGCGGTGCCGCTCGACGACACCCACACGATGAATATCGGCTTCAACCATTACGACGAGATCGATCCGCCCGACATGGAGCGGTACTGCCTCGGCACCGATTTCGGCCAGATGCCGGACCGTCCGTACGAGGAGCGCCAGCGGCTGCCGGGCGACTACGACGCCCAGGTGAGCATCGGCCCGACCGCGATCCACGCGCGCGAGCATCTCGGCGCAACCGACCGCGGCGTGAGCCTGTTCCGCCGCCTGGTGCGCGAGGGCATCCGCGACGTCGCCGAGGGCCGCGATCCGGTGCCGCCCGCGCAGCGTGCCGAGGGGACGATCCGCACGTTCGCGCATGACACGATCGTCGCGGCGCCGGCGATGGACGACGAGGCGGCCGAGCTCGAACAGTTGCGCAGGATCGGGCGCGAGGTGACCGACGACGTGATCGCCGGCCGGTATCCGCGCTGAGCCGCCGGATCGCGAGGGAAGCATGCCGCAAGATCTGTTGACCGACTTGTCCGAAGTGATCGAGCCCGCCCACACGGCGCTGCTGGCGATCGACGTGCAGAACGATTTCTGCGCCCCGGGCGGGCACACCGAGGCCAGGCTCGGCAGGGACGTGGCCGCCTGCCAGGCGGTCGTCGAGCCGATCGAGGGGCTGGCCGCAGCCGCGCGCCGCGCCGGCGTCCCCGTGGTCTGGATCAAGGCGGATTACGACCGCGCCTATCTGTCGCCGCCGATCCACGCCCGCCAGGTCGCGCGCGGCATGGAAAAGGCGTATTGCGTCTCCGGGACCTGGGGCGCCGGGTTCTACCGGGTGAATCCGGAAGACGGCGACCTCGTGATCGAGAAGCACCGCCACAGCGCCTTCGCCGGCACCGAACTCGACCAGATACTGCGCGACCGCGGCATCCGGACGGTGGCGGTCGCGGGGGTCCAGACGCATGTCTGCGTCGAATCGACCCTGCGCGACGCGTCGGCGCGCGGATACTACGTGGTCGTGCCGCGCGATTGCGTGGGCTCGTACGACCGCGACCTGCACGACAAGACGCTGCGCTGCGTGGAGATGCATTTCGGCGAGGTGGTGGAGTCCGCCGACCTCGTCGCGCGGTGGCGAGTGATCGAAAGGAGCTGATCATGGCGATACCGGCGCAGTATCCGGAGCCCGCGGACGCGGCCGAGAGGCGCGCGGTCGAACCCGTGACGGTCTATACCGTCGACCGGCTGCCGCCCTACGACCGGGACTTCTACGAGACGGCGCGCGCCGGCATGACGAAGACCGGCGAGGTCGTCGTCCCGCCCCGCGACGCGCGCGCGTTCGAGGTTCCGGCCGGGCACCTGTTCCGCATCGTCGTCCCCGGAGGCTCGCAGGTGGGCGACCTCAATCTGTGGAACGCGGCCGACCTCGCCGAGCGCTTCTACAGCGGCAAGACCCGCGCGCTGCACGCGACCCACGTGACGACCGGCGACCGGCTGTGGAGCAACTTTCCCCGTTTCCGCCCGATGGCCACGATCACCCACGACACGCTCGACTGGTACGGGTTCGACGCGTACGGCGCCGGCGTCCATGACGTGATCGGCACGCGATGCGACCCTTACACCAACCGCATGCTGAGCGGCGCGGACTACGATTATTGCTGCCACTCGACGCTCACCCGCGCGCTCGCCGCCGCGCGGGACCTGCCGCTCGCCGAGGCCGAGCGGCACGTGCACGACGTGGTGAACGTGTTCATGTGCACCGGCTACACGCGCGACACCAACCAGTATTTCATGAAGGCGAGCCCGGCGCGGCAAGGCGACTTCCTGGAACTGTTCGCCGAGATCGACCTGCTGGTCGGGCTGTCGACCTGCCCGGGCGGAGATTGCGGCGCCGGCCATTCGAGCGACACGGCCGCGTGCCATCCGCTCAGGGTCGACATCTTCCGCCCGCGCGCCGAAGACCTCGCCGGCTGGCGCTCGTCCGAGCCCAACCGCTACGCCGGCGGACACGGGGCGGGGTAGGGGGCGCCGATGCGTCCTGGCCGGATCTGTGCCGGGGTCCGGGAAAGTCGGGCTACGGCATTTTCCGACCCACCCTCCCCCGGCCCCTCCCGCCAGCGGGGGGGGAGAAGGCAAGCAAGGAAGCCGCGAGCGAGTCCCCTCACCCCAGCGGGGAGAGGGTTAGGGTGAGGGGGCCGCCGGTTCGGGTCGAGGCGTTCCCACGTGTGCCTCCGACCGAAACGGGCCCGGCCTATCCCGCCGGGGTCCGGCCCTCGCGGACCGCCGACGAGACGCCCTGCAGCATCAGGTCGAGACCGCCCACCAGCGCGACGCGCTCGGCGGTGCCTCTGACCTCGCGCCGCGACAGGATGTGCTCGAATATGCCGCAGGTGTCGGCGAGCGCCACGATGGCGCCGTCGCGGGGATCCGGGATGTCGTCGCTGAACAGCACCGACATGAGGCGGTGCTTGACCTCCCGGTCGGGCTTGCTGTCGACGGTCGGGTAGCGCCGCGACCTGAGCATCCAGAGGAAGCTCCGTTCCCGGCACTCGAGGATGCCGTAGTCCACGAGGCGCTCGAGCACGCGGGCGCGGATTCGCCCGGCGCCGTCGGCCACGGTGAGGACCCAGTGGCGGGCGTCGAACGAGCCCGGCGTCTCCGCGATCCGGGCGAGAGTCGAATCCAGCAGGTCGTCGCCGACCGGCGTCGAATCGACCACGAACAGCCGTTCCGTGTCGGTGTCGATCCGCCCCTCCAGCGCGAGGTCCATCAGCACCCCGCCGCCCAGCGCGCAGTGGAGCGGCCAGGCCGGCACGCGGACGAACTCCCCGGAATCGTCCAGGATGAGGAGCATGATCTCTTCGGCAAACCGCAGCACAGACTCGGCCCCCGCCCCGAAGCCGCCCGACCCCGTCCGCCGGGCGACTCGCCAGACGCCGGCGGGGAGGCGTGGGCTATTGGTTGAACCGTCCGCCGTCGACGTTGAAGGTCTGCCCGGTCACGAAGTCGCTGTCCTCGCTCGCCAGGAACAGCAGCATCCCGATCAGGTCTTCGGGCAGCATGTCCCGCTTGATCGCGCGGGACTGCACGGTGGGCGCGCGGGCGACATGGAGATCGGGGTGATTGTCGACCCCTTCGGTCACGGTCAGTCCCGGCGCGATCGCGTTCACCATGATGTTCTGATCGCCGAACTCGCGCGATGCCGACCGGGTGAAGGCGATGATCGCGCCCTTCGAGCAGACGTAATGCGCCAGGCCGGGCCCGCCATAGTAGAAGGTGCCCGAGCTGATATTGACGATCTTGCCGCGCCCGTTCCTCAGCATGCTGGGAACGACGGCCTTGGTGGTCTGCAACGTGCCGCGCACGTTGACCTTCATCACCCGGTCCCATTCCTCGTTCGACATTTTCATGATCGGGGTGAACCGGAGCTCGGCGAAAAGCGCCGCGTTGTTGACCAGGATCTCGATCGGCCCGAACGCCGACTCCGCCGCTTCGACGAGGGCGGCGAGCGCCGCGTCGTCGGTCACGTCGGCGACGTTCGCGATGGCCTCGCCGCCGGCGCCCGTTATCTCGTCGACCGCGCGGGACGGATCGGCGATATCGGAAACCACCACCCTGGCGCCTTCCGCCGCGAGGGCCTTCGCATAGGTCTCGCCGATGCCCTGCGCGGCGCCGGTCACCACCGCGACCTTTCCATCCAGCCTGCTCATTCCAGTCTCTCCCTTGTCGTTCGAACCATCATGATCCCAACATCGTGTCGGGCAAGAACATCGCGATCCCCGGGAACGCGACCAGCAACGCGATCATCGCCGCCATCGCGAACCAGAACGGCCAGATCCCCCGGAATATCGTGCGCATCGGCACCTCCGGGGCGATCGATTTCACGACGAAGACGTTGATCCCGACGGGCGGCGAGATCATGCCCATTTCGAGGACGATCACGACGATGATCCCGAACCAGATCAGGTCCCACTGGAGCTGGGTCGCGAGCGCCATCACCACCGGAATGGTGAGCACCAGCATCGCGATCCCCTCGAGGAACGTGCCGAGGAACATGTAGATCAGGATCACGACGATCAGCACGCCGATCTCGCCGATCGGCAGCGAGGTGAGAAACGTCACCATGTCGCCGGCGAGCCCGGTCAGCGACATGAAGGGGATGAAGACGAACGCCCCGATGATGATCAGGAACACCGTCGCCGTCGCCCTCATCGTCTGCAGCACCACGGCGCGCAGCCGCCCGGCGTCGAGCGAGCGCCGCCAGAGCGCCACCAGGAAGGTCAGCAGCGCGCCCACGGCGGACGCCTCGACCGGGGTGAAGAAGCCGGTATACATCCCGCCGATCGTGATCCCCACCACCAGGACGATCGGCACCGCGGCCCCGATCGAGCGGCGTCGCTCGGCGGGGGTCGCGCGGTCGCCGGCCGGCCCCTTCTCGGGACGCAGGCGCACAATGATCCAGATTGCACCGATGAAGAGCAGCGTGAGCACGATGCCGGGCACGACGCCCGCCATGAACAGCCGGCCGATCGACTGGTCGGTCAGCACCGCGTAAATGATCATCCCGCCCGAGGGCGGGATCAGGAACCCGAGCGTGCCGCCGGCCGCCACCGCGCCGGTCGAGAGCTCGGGCGCGTATTTGAACCGGTTCATCTCGGGCAGCGCGACGCGTCCCATCGTGACGGCGGAGGCGAGCGACGATCCCGACAGCGCCGCGAACCCGGCGCAGGCCGAGATCGTCGCCGAGGCCAGCCCGCCGCGGAAATGGCCGATCCAGCGGTGCGCCGCGGTGAACAGGTCGCGCGACATGCCGGAGACGCCCGCGAGATTGCCCATCAGCACGAACATCGGAATGACCAGCAGGTTGAAGTTCGAGGCGACCTCGAACGCTTCGCCCGAAAGGTTGGACATCGCCGTGTTCCAGCCCCGCGCCCAGGCCCGGTCGCTCGCCATGCCGAGGCCGATGAAGCGGTTCGCCTGGGCGCAAAGGGTGCCGAACGTACCCACCAGGATCATCGCCAGCGCGACCGGGAAACGGAGCGCGAGCAACCCGAACAGGACGAGCAGCCCGATCACCCCGATGAGCGACATGCTCATCCCGCATCCCCGTCCGGATCCGGCATGGGTACGAGGTTGCGGCCCGCCAGCAGCAGGACCAGGTCGGCGACCAGGATCGCGGCGTAGAGCGCGATCATCGCGCCCATGGCGAAATAGAACGGCTCGTAGGAGATCAGGAGCTGCTGCGTCGCCTCGCCGAACTCGCGGGCCGATACGCCCGACTCGAACAGCCGCCAGGCCAGGATCGCGACCAGGGGAGCCGCGAGCAGTTTCATCGCGACCAGTGACCGGCGCGCGAAGGCCTTCGACATCCAGGTCTCGAAGATCTCGATCTCGATATGCGCGCCGGTGCGGCCGCCATAGGGGATGGCGACCGCGACCAGGATCGCGAGGTTGAGGATCAGGATGTCTTCGGCGCCGACGATCGGGTCGTTGAGCGCCTTGCGCATCACGATGACGTTCCAGCTCGTCAGCAGGACCATGACGGCGAGCCCGATCCCGCCGACGAGGAACGTCAGCCGCTCCACCCACCGATCCAGCAGGACGAGCCAGCCCGGCCGGCCGTCGCCGGCAATCATGCGCGAGGGGTCTCTACTTGTTGATCGCCTCGTAGATTTCGCGGGCGTCCGCGATGCCGCGCTTTTCGTAGTCCGCGAACAATGCTTCCAGCCCGCGCCGGACCGCCTCGTCCATCTTGGCTCGCTCCCCGGCGGACACCTGGACCCACTTGACCCGCGCCATCTTGGACGAGTTTTTCATCATCTTTTCCGCGCGACGGTCGGCGCCGTCGAAAGCCTCCGCGCCCTTGAGCGACATGGGCAGGCCCGAGATGTCGTCGACGATCTTGCGGTGCTCGCGGGACAGGCCCCGGTAACGCTCCTTGTTCATCGCGACGAACGTGGCCGCGAACTGGACCGGGACGTTGCCGACGACGAACCTGGCGACGTCCCAGAAGTTCCACGGCGGGGTGATGTTGTTGAAGGAGGCGTAGGTCGCGTCGATCGTTCCGGTCGAAAGGCCGGTGTACATCTGGGTAACCGGCATCTGCACCGGGACAGCGCCCATCGCCTGAACGATCGGTCTCGTCATCGCCGCATAGGGGACGAGCTTCGCTCCGCGCAACCCATCCATGGTCGAGACGTCGCGGGTTGCGGCGATCAGGCTGCCGGCGACGGTGAACACGCCCATCGCCTTGACGGCCTTGTACTCCTGCGCGAGATACCGGTCGTAGACCCCCCACATACGCTTGGTCGACTCATCGGCCGTCGTCGACTTGCCCGGCGGGATGATCAGCATGGAGCGCGGGAAAAGGGGCGCGGTGTAGGCCTGGACGCCGAAGGTGATATCGGCGACGCCCTCGACCGCGCGCTTCCACTGCTGGACGGGGCCTGCGCCGAGCTGGCCGGCGGGGAAGAGCTTCATGGTGAGGGTGCCGCCCGAGCGCTTGGCGATTTCCTTGCCGAACCACCCGAACAGGTTCTTGTTGATGTGGTGCTGCGGCGGCATGAACGTTGCGACCGACAGCTCCTCGGCGACCGCCGGAGAACTCGCCAGCAACGGTGCGATAATCAGGAACGCCCCGGCGATACGGCGGCGATTTGCGTTGTTCGACAGCTGAGCCATGAATTCCTCCCGATTTGCAGCGTTACGGCGCTGCGTTTGCGTTGGCGGCGGCATGAACAGCCGATTCGACCGTCATCCCGGAGCATGTCGTAGGCGGAACGCGGGACGATGAATATGACGAAGTGCTAATACAACATATAGGCCTCGCCTATATCGCGAGCGTCCGAGAACGCCCTGGCGTTGGGCGGCAGCCAGCGATACTCGCCGGACCGGATCAGCCGGTCTATGTGCTGGCGCACGACGCCGAAGACCCGCCGTTCGCCTTCCGAAAGGGTCTGCGAGCGTTTCGAGTTCAGATAGAGCCGGCACCAGATGCTGGGCCGCTCGATGTCGAGGCAGCGCAGCTCCCCGTTCTCGATCTGCTTGTGCATGAACAGGTACGGGCCGATGAAGCCCCGTTGTCCGTTGGCCACCAGCTCCTGGCGGAGCAGCATCGAGCGGATCTGAAGCGCCCTGGTCAGAGGCACGCCCAGCTCCTTCGCGGCGCGCGGCGCGACGCTGTCCCTGTCCATCGCGAGCGGCAGGCCGGCGGCGACCTCGAAGGGTACGGTATCCGGGAGATCTCCCAGCAGCGACCGGCTCCCGATCAGGCGCATCCGGTCGACATAGAGCGGCGTGCACTCGAACCGTTCGTCCCGCACCGGCGCGAACGACAGGGCGCAGTCGATCTCGCCCGCGGTGAGGGCGCGCGAGAGGTTTTCGGTGAATTCGACGAGGATCGAGATCTCGAGCTCCGGAACCAGCGATTCCGCGGCTTCCAGCACCGTCGACATCACCCCGATGCCGATCGACGGGATGACGCCGATCCTGAGCGCCCGCCGGGGCGCGGTCCGCAGGTGATCGACCGATTGCCCGGCGACCTCGAGGCGCCGCAGCACGTCCTGGATTTGCGAGAAATAGATCGAGCCCGCCTCGGTCAGCTCCACGCCGCGCGAATGGCGCCGGAAGAGCCCGAGGCCGAGCTCTTCCTCGAGCTTCCTGACCTGCACGCCGAGCGTCGGCTGGGAAACGTTGAGCGCCCGCGCCGCGGCGGTGAAGCTGCGATGCTCGGCCACCTTGCAGAAATAGCGAAGCTGCCTCAGCTCCATGGACCCGGACCCCGTCGCCGCGCGCTGTGTGCGGGGCAACGCAGGCTCGTGACAGCTATAGCTCCTGTCAATGGCAAAAGACGGCGGGAGTGGGCGGTCGGTCAAGTCGGAGAATGCAGTAGCCCGGCTTCCTTGGACCCCTCCCCCTAACCCTCGCCCCAGCGGGGAGAGGGGACTCGCTCGCCGCCGCCCCCTGCTTACCTTCTCCCCTCCCGCTTGTGGGAGGGGCTGGGGGAGGGTGGGTCGGCACGGACCGCCGCGATCCGGTCAGGTCGGGCGGCTGCCGGCGCCCCGCTCGCGCTGCCGGTATGCAGGTCAGCTTTCCCGTTCGCAGGGCCGGTGTCTGGTTCGCGCCATGAATCCCCGGAGCGCCGAGACGACCCTGTCGGGCGCTTCTTCCGCGAGGAAGTGGCCGCAATCCTCGAATTCGTGAAGCTCGAAATCCGCCAGCGCCGACGTCCACCGTTCGAGTTCCTTCCGTCGGAACGCGATGTCCTTCAGGCCCCAGAGCAGCAGCGCCGGCTTGTCCGCGAAGGCCGCGCGGTCGTCCCAGATCGAGCCCAGCCAGTCGCCCGCGCCCACGATGTGACCCGGCAGGGCCGCGCAGGCCGCGCGCGCTGCGGGCGAGGGCTGCGCGTTGCGGTAATGCGCCATGATCTCCGGCGTCAGGATGCTCCGATCCCCCACCGCCTTCGGCATCACCGCGTTCACGAACATGTTGCGATGCCGGATCAGGTACCGGCCTATCCAGCTCGACATCAGGAAGCTGAACGCACTGAAGTGGAAGTCGTCGCCGACCGGCCAGCACCAGCTGTTCGCGATGACGAGACGGCGGACGCGGTCGGGGTGCCTGCGCGCGAAGTCGAGGCCGATCGGCCCGCCCCAGTCGTTCATGAAGAGCGTGATGCCGCGAAGGTCGAGACGGTCGAGCAGGGCGGCGAACCGGCGCGCGTGGCTTTCCGGACGATGGTCCTCGCGCCGGCCGCTGCGCGACGACAGGCCGAAGCCGATATGGTCCGGCGCGACGCAGCGGAACTCCGTGCGAAGCTCGCGGACCGCATGACGGAACTCGAACGACCAGGCCGGGTTGCCGTGCACGAACACGATCGGCTCGCCCTCGCCCTCGTCGACGAAATGCATCCGGTGCCCCGACGCGTCGGCGAAGAACCGGCTCTCGAACGGATACATGTCATCGGACACCCAGTCCGGACGGAGCGCCGGCGCAATCCGGCTCATCCGGCCCACAACCGCTCCAGCTTCGCGAGACAGCCGCTCCACCCCTGCTCGTGCTCGTCGCGCGCGCCGTCTTCCGCGAACCGCGAATGCGTCAGGGTGAGGCGCGTCCCGCCGGCTTCCTCCGGCTCGAATTCGACGGTGACCAGCGTCTCCACCTCGCTGCCCTCCCAGCGCCAGGTCTGCACCAGACGCCGGTGCGGCACGACCTCCCGGTACAGGCCGCTTGTGAGCCATCTCCGCCCGTCGCCGCCCCGCATCTCGATCAGAAACGTCCCGCCGACCCAGGGCTCGGCGACCGCGCGCACGACCGTGGCGTTGCCGGGCGCCAGCCACCGGCGCAGCATGTCCGGCTCGGTCCACGCCGCGTAGACCGCCTCGACCGGCGCGTCGATCGTGCGGTGCAGCGTCAGGTAGGCGCGCCGTTCCGCGGCTTCCGCGGATGGGTTCGGCCCGGTCATCGCGATTCGTCCCGGGCGGTTCCGACCAGCGCCTCGAGCGCCGCCAGGCGGTCCGTCCAGAAGCGTTCGTGAAACTCCAGCCAGGCGCGGGCGTCGGCGAGCGCGGCCGGATCGAGCCGGCACACCCGCTCCCGTCCCCGAGCTTCGCGAGTCACCAGCCCGGCGCGTTCGAGCACGCCGAGATGTTTCGAGACCGCGGCCAGCGAGAGGGGGAACGGCCTGGAGAGCGCGCCGACCGTCGCCTCGCCCTCGGCCAGACGGTCGAGGATGGCGCGGCGGGTCGGGTCGGCAAGCGCGTGGAAAACGCCATTCAGGTCATGTTCAACCATGAGGTTGAACATATAGGCTTCCGAGCAATGTTCAACCCTTCGGTAAAATATTGTCCACGTTCGAACCGGGAGGATGCGCCATGCATCGCCGATGCGCCTCCGGCTTTCGCTCGCCATCGCGCGGACCGGCGGAACCGCGATCGGGCCGACCGGCGGTCTTCCAGACCAGAGGGGGATCGGTTCCCCGCGGGTTATCGGCGCATCGGTCCGGTCGAGGCTCGGATCGCGGGACGCCCGCACCGCCCGTCCGCGTCTCCTGCTGTCACCCCGGACTTAACGATTTCCTATTGCCCCCATCGGAAAATCCGTCTGGTTGCGGCGGCGAACCTCCCCACGTGATTCTCAAGCGCATCCTTTCGGGGAGCGCCCCTGGCATTGCAGAGGAGACGCGCAATGGCCGGAGGAAACGCGAGCCGCACCAGGGACAAGGCGATCGCGGTCGTTGCCGCGGCGCTCATCCTGTCGCTCCCGTCAATTGCAGCCGCCGCTCAATGCAGCCGCCCGGAACGGGTGGACCACCGGGACGCCGAGTGCCTGGACGCCTCGTGGAAGAACCGGGGGATATTCAAGAAGAGTACGTTCCGGGTCCAGAACAGATGTGCGACCTACGGCACGGTGGTCGCCAAGGTCGACCTCGTGGCGGCGAGCGACGTGACGCTGCGCCTCGACCACGGAAGACGGGGACGCGGCCACGCGTGGCGCCAGATCAGATCGATCTCCTGTTGCTCCGACATGGGCATCTGCAACCGGTCCGACGCGGTCACCGACGAGGGGTGCCAGGCGCGGATCATGCAGGCGAGCACGGCGCCGCTGAGCTGCAGGTCCGTAACCGCTTATGCCACCAGTCCCGGCGAGAACTACAATTGCACCATCGAAGCCGAGTGCTACAGAGATTCCAACACCCTCATTTTCGCGACCTGGTCTTCCACGATTACCGTTCCGTTCGTCGCTCTGGGCGATGTGCACAATTGCGAAGGCCGGCTGCGGCGCGGGCCGTGCGACGACGATCCAGTCGATACGACCAGAGTGAGGGTGCTCGACGCGACTGCCTATGAGGACCGCCTCATGAACAGCAACACCCTGAACTTCAGGGTGTTCCTGAGCCGGCGGTTGCGGATCCCGGTGCAAGTCGACTACGCCACCTCGGACGGCACGGCCCATGCGGGGGCGGACTACAGGGCGGCCTCGGGCACGCTGACCTTCAGGCCGGGAGAG
>JAJEHI010000098.1 GCA_022823775.1 Defluviicoccus sp.
AACCCCGCGACCGCCCCGCCCGCGATCACCCCCGCCTGCCCGGCCGGCCCGGCGATGCCGAGCGCCGCCGCCGCGGCGAGGGCGGCGATCGTCACCCGGGGCGCGTCGGGGCAGAGCGTCCGCGCCATGCCCCACACCGCCTGCGCCACCACCGCGACCACCACCGCCTTGAGCCCCGCGAGCAGCCCCGGCGGGATCGAATCCTGCCAGGCGAGCACGCCGTAGCCGATCCCGACCATGAGAACCGCCGACGGCGCCGTGAACCCGAGCCACGCCGCCAGCGCGCCCGCATACCCTCCCCGGGTCAGCCCGATGCCGACCCCGACCTGGCTCGACGTCGGCCCCGGCAGCATCTGGCACAGCGCCACGAGGTCGGCATACGCGCGCTCGTCCAGCCACTTGCGGCGGGTCACGAAGGCGTCGCGGAAATAGCCGATATGGGCGACCGGCCCGCCGAAGGAGGTGA
The DNA here is from genome assembly GCA_022823775.1 of Defluviicoccus sp. Classification (GTDB taxonomy): domain Bacteria; phylum Pseudomonadota; class Alphaproteobacteria; order MPNO01; family MPNO01; genus MPNO01. Next base: position 467 of record JAJEHI010000098.1, read on the forward strand.
GGCCAAGGGCGAGGAAGGCGAGGAAGATGCGGGTCGGGGGGAGGAGGGGCGGTTGGGGCACAGTGGTCTCGCAACAGGGTAGGGTCGGTGGAGCTCAGCGCGGCACGGCCTCAACAGCACAACCGAGTCTGTTAACGTCGCTATCGCTCGTCCTTTCGTAGGTGTTTGTATCAGAGCGGCCTTTGGGTCTTGTCTCGTACCAACCAATGCCGCCGGAAGGTGTCCCTATGGACAGCTTCGTTTCCTAGGTCAAGGACCAAACTCCATTCCGAGACCAGCAGAAAGGCAAATCGCGCATCGTCCAAGAATCAAGCTGGCGTACGAATCAATATACATATATTGACCCCTTCATGATTCCAAAGAATTCGTATACAATATAAGAAGCTCGGTGAGCAATGACTTCTCGTCTATCTTGCAATTGCACCAGCCTTTTGCACTTAACGTAATCAAATTCTGGACTAGACCCATGGCTAAACTGTCACAGCACTTCAAGATTGATAAAGTACAGCCCGAACTAGATTTCGTCGACGTAGATACCGATACAGACAAGCATCTATTCATCGACCCTTATGTATTCAGCAAAAGAACAGATCCTTGGTCTGCCAAATGTCACGACTCGATGCTTTCTTTCTTTGAAGCTGTTCTTGATGCGATAAGAGAGGGAAATCGATTTAAGGGCCAGATGCTGCTGAATCAACTTCATGAGCCAAATGAAACTTGCCTGGGGTTGTCCAGTGGGACGCCCTCAGGGCGGGGCATAGGTAGCCTTCAAGCGGAAGATCTTTTTCGTAGAATGAGTGACAGTCGAGCCGCTGAGACCGGACTTTTGGAAGAGCTGTCTGACTGTGAGCTCTTCATTCCTGGGATCGGGCCGGACAAAATTTCGGATATCACCACAAATATCATTCGTATGCATTTGATCGAATACACACAATATCAATGTGAGGTCCATGGCATTGAGCTTCGCGGACAAGTTGCATCAGGAAATCTTTGGAATGAAAATAGCCGAAGATGGGAAGAGCGTTATGTACAACTTCCCATTATCGATGGACGAAAAATCATTATGGTTCCAAAGGCAAGCGTCCGATGGAATCTCTCCTTTTCGCACCGACAATACTATAATCGCTTTGTTTTGGAGTTTCTTCAAGCAGAGCACTTAGCGCAACATACCTCTTTAGTGGAAACGCTGAGAAGTGGTAGGCAGCGGGTTACTAAGAAGATTCTTAGGGAACAATATCCGCTTTCGAAGCACTTTCTCGCCGAATTTTCGGAACAGCATCCGGAAGTCTTAGAGCGCTATAAAGACTGGCTAGGTGTGCCGCGTGAACTAAGCGACGAAGAACTGGAGGAACAATTCGACGAAAAACACTTCGCTCGCGCACTGATTGCTGAGCTCGATGAGATTAACCGCGGAAGTCATGACGCCGGTCGGTTTCACAGTTTTATGATCGGAACTTTGCAATTTATCTTCTATCCTAACCTTATTTATCCGGAGAAGGAGTGTGAGATACATGATGGCCGAAAGAGGATCGACATCGCGTACACTAACAACAGCGATACAGGCTTCTTTTTTCGGCGTCGCCATGAGGCAGGAGTTGCCGCTAAGAAAATTTACGTTGAATGCAAAAACTATATGAAAGAGATAGCAAACCCCGAGCTAGATCAACTCGCTGGTCGGTTTTCGCCGATACGAGGCCGACTCGGCTTGCTGATTGGTAGGAGCTTCGATGATCGAGAGCGATTCATCGCGCGTTGCCGTGACACCGCAAGGGACGACCGGGGTTTCATCATTGCAATTGTCGATCACGACGTAGTGCAGATGCTGGAAATGATTGAGCAGGGGCGGAGGCCAGATGTTGATCGGTATCTTGAACGCCGATTTAACGAGCTTCTTACCTAGAAAATTGCTGCCTCACTTCCGTTAAGGTTCACTACAAGAATAAATAAACAAATACAAGACAATCACCGGTCGCGCCGCATCTCGTCCAGCGAGCCCTCCCAGCGCAGCTTGCCGCGCAGCTTGCGGAGGCGCCCCTGCCGCCGGGTGCGGACCAGCAGGCGCAGCCCTTCCTCGACGGCGGCCTTCTTGGTCCTGCAGCCGCTCGCCTTCAGGGCTTCCGCCATCAGTGCGTCGTCGATGTCGATGTTGGTGCGCATGGCTGTCTCATGTGTGCGATATGGGGATTTGTACACCTCGATTTCCGACTCCTGCAACCGGAGGCTCGTTCGGGGCGAGAGGTCCGTTTCCCCGCCCCGGCCTCCTTCACGTCATGGCCGGATTCGTTCCGGTCATCCACGAAGCCCGCCGGCTCCGTCATAAATCGTTTGCCAGCGGCTCCCGTATGTCCCAACCTCCCGACCGGCCGGGAGCGCCGCGGGACCGCGACGGAGCACGGAACCATCCCATGACCCAAGTCGACGAACCTCTCCTCCAGCGCATGGTCGCCGCCATCGTGGAGGCGGCCGATCCGGAGCAGGTGATCCTGTTCGGCTCCCGCGCGCGTGGCGACGCCCGGCCGGACTCGGACGTCGATCTCGTGGTCGTCGAGGCCGAGCCCTTCGGGCCGGGCCGCGACCGCCGGGCCGAGATCGTGCGTCTGATGCGCGCCCTCGGCGGCCTCGGCGTCGCCAAGGACGTTCTGGTCTACAGCCGGGACGAGGTCGAGTACTGGCGCGATTCGCTCAACAACGTGCTCGCGCGCGCGCTGCGCGAAGGAAGGGTGCTCTATGAGCGACCTCAAGCAGGCGCGGGTTCTTCTTGAGGCGGCGGCGCTCGACGTCTCGGCGCTCCGGGGCATGGGCGACGCGGTCGTGTTCGCCGATGCGGTCTTCGGATTCCACGTGCAGTAGGCGGCCGAGAAGTCGTTCAAGGCGTGGCTCGCGCTGCTCGGCGCGGCTTATCCGCTGATCCATGACCTCGAAGAGCTGCTCGAATTGCTGTCCGCCCGGGAGCCGGACGCCGCGCGTTTCGGCGCGCTGACCGAATACACTCCCTATGCGGTCCAGCTTCGCTATGCCGGGTCCGTTCCCGACGCCGGCCCGCTCGATCGCGACGCCGCGACGGCGCAGGCGGAGGCCTTGCTGGAGGAGGTCCGGCGGCGTCTGGCCGAGGCGGAGAGCGGGTCGTAATCCCGCCCCTCACGTCATGGCCGGACTTGTTCCGGCCATCCACGCGGTTGCCCCGCGTCCGGCGAGCCCGTGGAAGGAGATGCCCGGAACGAGTCCGGGCATGACGAGTTGGGCAACGGTCGGAGGACGCCGTGGCGGTCTCTGGACCCCGGCTCAGGGCCGGGGCGCGTCTCCGCCCCATCCTTCCGCCAGCGCATAGCTCGTGCTCCTTCCCCCCGCCGCGCTCCGCGCCAGGATCCCCCGCGCGACCAGATCGTTGATGTCGCGGATCGCGGTCTCGCGCGAGCATCCCGCCATGGCGGCCCAGCTTGACGAGGCGATCCCGGCCGGGAGGCCGGCGCGGAGGCGGTCGAGGACGGTTCGCTGGCGCGGGTTCAGCCCGTCGCCGGCATCCGCCGCGGCCGGGGCGGCGTCTCCGGCCGGGCCGGCGAGCGCGCGGTGCGCGTCGGCGGAGGCGCGGGCGAGGCAGCCGAGGAACCATTCCAGCCATCCGGTCGCGCCCGTCCCGCCGGCGAGCGCCGCTTCGATGGCGCTTCCGTAGGCCCGGCGCTCACGGGCGATCCGGGCGCCCGGGCTGTAGAACCGGACGCCACTCGTCTCCGCGCCGGCCAGCGCGAGGTCGGCGGCCGCGCGCGCGATCGGCCCGTTGCCGTCCTCGAACGGGGAGAGCGCGAGGAAGCGGAGGTGGGCGAGGCCGGCCGCCAATACGGGCTCGGCGCCGCGCGCGTCCTCGAACCAGGCGAGGAAGGCTTCCGTCCCCTTGGCGCGGCCCCGGCGCACGCGGCGGGAGCCGGGGGTTCCGAGCGCCGCGTGCCAGGCGCCCAGCCGGTCCCTCGTGAGCGGCGCGGCGGGGTCGCGGGCGGCGTCGAGCGCGATTTCCGCGATCCCGTCCAGCGAGACGTCCGGCGCGCCGCCGAGCCGGCCGGCGATCCCCGCGCGCACCCGGCCGGGATCGAGGCCGCGCCCTTCCAGCGCGGCCGAGGCGACGACGTCCTCGGCGAGAGTCATGAGCGCGACCTCGCGTCGGGATGCCGCATCGAGCGCGTCCGCCCGACCCGCGAGCCTCCCCTGCTCGTACCGCGCCCGGGCGAGCGGCGCGGCCAGCCGGTCCATGTCGAGCCCGTTAAACACCGGTTATTCGTGTCACGCCATGACACGAATAGCAAACCCGTTTCACGGCCGCGCCCGCCGCGCGCGCCCGGAATCGCCGATTCCCGTCCCCCGGGGACGCGGATCGCCCCGCGCCGCGAAACATTGTTACGCGCGGGGCCGTGTTTTGCCACTTACGGCACGTTCTTCACACGGAGGATAAGTCAGCAAGGCTGACCTTTGTTTCACGTGAAACATTAGGCCCTCCCCCCGTGGGGGAGAGGGGGAATCACGCGGCCCCGCTCCGCCCCGACCTTCCCCCCTCCCGCTTGCGGGAGAGGCCGGGGGAGGGCGGGCGCCCCCCTACGCCGCCTTGCCGTTCGGCTGCCAGGCGATCATGCGGAGCTCGCCGAGCTCGCGGTCCATCTTGCGCCAGGTCTCGCCGCCGTCGGTCGAGCGGAAGATCTGGCCCATGATGGTGCAGCAGAAGATCAGCATCGGGTCGGCGGCGTTGGTGCCGATCCACCAGATCGTCGAGTTGATCGGGCGCGGCAGGCCGGCGTCCTCCCAGGTGAGGCCGCGATCGCGGCTCCGGAGCAGGCGGCCCCGGTCGCTCGACGGGCGGTCGCCGGCCGACATGAACACCACGCCCGAATCGTCGGCGCGGCGCTCGATGCAGCGCATATAGACCCAGGGCGCCACCTCGGGCACCTCGATGAGCCGCCAGCTCTCGCCGTTGTCGGCGCTCCGGTGCAGCCCCTCCTCGGTCGAGATCAGGAGCGTGCGCCCGTCGTCGTCGTCGAAGAAGACGAGGTTGTGGGTGTCGTCCGAGACCAGCCCGTTATTGAGCTTCTCCCAGGTCTCGCCCAGGTCGCGCGTGCGGTAGAGCCCGTCGATCTCGACCGTCACCCAGACCGTCCCGGGCTCGACGGGGTCGAAGCGGATCGAGGTCACGCGCGGGGTGTTGATGAACCAGCACTCCGAGAGATTGTCGAGGTCGCAGCGGTCCCAGCTCGCGCCGTTGTCGGTCGAGCGCCAGATCTGCGCCGGGCGGGTGCCGGCGAAGATCGTGTCCGGGTCGTGCGGCGACTGGGCGATCTGCAGGATCTGGAGGTCGTCGAGCGGCGAGGGGACGTAGGTCCAGCTCCCCCCGTCCCGCTCGGCGCGCGCGTCCGGCGCCCAGCGATAGACCCCCTGGTCGGTGCCCGACAGCACCTCGCCCGGCCGGCCGGGGTGGGTGGAGAGGCACCAGCAGCGCGATTCGTTGTAGATCCCGCCGGTCGGCGTCCAGGCCCGGTTCCAGGTCTCGCCGACATCGTGGCTGAACCAGACCGAGTGGCCGACCGAGGCGGCGTAGGCGGTGACGTCCATTGCCTTGGCTCCCGTGCGGTTCGCTTGACACGCCGCGAGCGCCGCATCCAGATTTGACGCGAGGGGAGATCAGGATGGACCACATCGCCGACGCTGCCAAGGCGCCGTTCGCGGCGACCCGGCTGGCCCCGCCCACGGTCGAGGCGGAGGCGACCGGCGACGGCGGGTGGCTGCTGCGCCAGCCGGTGCCGCTGGGCGCGGTGCCGGACCACCTGATCGGGGTGCTGCGCGAGCAGGCCGGCCGGGTGCCCGACCGCACCTTCCTCGCCGAGCGCGACGGGGCGGGCGGCTGGCGGCGGCTCGATTACGCGGGCGCCGCCGCGAAGAGCGCCGCCATCGGCCAGGCGCTGATCGAGCGCGGCCACGGGCCGGACCGGCCGGTCGCGATCCTCTCCGACAACTCGATCGATTTCGGCCTTCTCCAGCTCGGCTGCATGCACGTCTCGGTGCCGGTCATGCCGGTCTCGCCCGCCTATTCGCTGATGTCGCGCGACTTCGAGAAGCTGAAGGGGACGATCGCCCACCACGACCCCTCCGTCATCTTCGTCGACGACCCGGGCCCGTTCGCCGCCGCGCTGGAGGCGCTCGACATGGAGGGCCGGACGCTGCTCACCTCGGACGGCGAGGGCGGCACCGAGAGCCTCGCCGAATGGGCCGCGACCCCGGTCACCGACGCGCTCGAGGCCCGCCTCGTCGAGGTCGGCCCCGACACGGTGGCCAAGATCCTGCTCACCTCGGGCTCGACCGGGCTGCCCAAGGGGGTGATCAACACCCAGCGCATGCTGTGCGGCAACCAGGCGCAGACGATCTTCTCCTACCCGTTCCTGCTCGACCGCCCGCCGGTCATCTGCGACTGGCTGCCGTGGAACCACACCTTCGGCGGCAATTTCTGCTTCAACATGACGATCTTCCACGGCGGCACGTTCTGGCTCGACGACGGCAAGCCGGCGCCCGGCCTGTTCGAGAAGACCCTCGCCAATCTGCGCGAGGTGAAGTCGACCCTCTACCTCAACGTGCCGCGCGGCTACGACGTGCTGGTCCGCGCGCTCGAGGCCGACGCGGAGCTGCGCGACCGCCTGCTGGGCGACCTCGACGTGCTGTTCTTCGCCGGCGCCGCGCTGCCGCAGTCGCTGCGCGAGAAGCTCGACGCGCTCTCGGTCGCCGCGCGCGGCGCGCGCACCCCGATCGTCACCTCGCTGGGCTCGACCGAGACCGCGCCGGCGGCCACCTACATGACCTGGGATTCCGACGCCTGGGGCAATATCGGGGTGCCGCTGCCGGGCGTCGAGATGAGGCTCGCGCCCAACGGCGACAAGCTGGAGGCGCGCTTCCGCGGGCCCACGATCTCGCCCGGCTATTGGGGCTCGCCCGAGCTCACCCGGAAGGCGTTCGACGAGGACGGTTTCTTCCGGATCGGCGACGCGGTGAAGTTCCTGGATGAGGACGACCCGGCGCGGGGTCTCCTCTTCGACGGCAGGGTGACCGAGAACTTCAAGCTCTTGTCCGGCACCTGGGTCGCGGTCGGCACGCTCCGCCTCGCGGTGATCTCCGCCGCCGCCCCGGTGCTGCAGGACGCGGCGATCACCGGCCACGACAGGGACGAGATCGGCATCGTCGGCTTCCCGAGCCTGCCCGGTTGCCGGACGCTCTGCCCCGACATCGGAGACGACGAGACGCTCGAAGACGTCGTCGCCCGGCCCGAGATCCGCGAGCGGCTGAGGGCCGGCCTTGCCGCGCACAACGCCCGGAACCGGGGCTCGTCGACCCGCATCGCCCGCGCGGTCCTGAGCCCCGAGCCGCCGGCGATCGACGCCGGCGAGATCACCGACAAGGGCTACATCAACCAGCGCGCGGTGCTGGCGAGGCGGGCCGCCGAGGTCGAGCGGCTGCATGCCGAGGCGCCCGACGCGGACGTGATCGACCTGACCGGAAGGAGCACGGCATGAACGGCGCGCAGGCGATCGCGGAGATCCTGAAACGCGAGGGGACCGGGTTCCTCTCCTGCTACCCGCGCAACCCGCTGATCGAGGCCTGCGCCGGGATCGGCATCCGCCCGATCCTGTGCCGCCAGGAGCGGGTCGGCGTCGGGCTCGCCGACGGCTACAGCCGGATCCACCGCGGCCGGCGCAACGGGGTGTTCGCCGCCCAGGCCGGGCCCGGCATCGAGAACGCCTTCCCCGGCATCGCCCAGGCCTATTCCGAGAACGTGCCGATGCTGATCCTGCCGGCCGGCCAGGCGCTGGACCGCCAGTACCGCCACCCGACCTTCGACGCCTCCGAGGTCTACGCGCCGGTCACCAAGTGGTCGGCCCGCGCGCACGCCGTCGCCGAGGTGCCGGAGCTGATGCGCCGCGCCTTCCAGGCCATGCGGACCGGCAAGGGCGGCCCGGTGCTGGTCGAGATCCCGGCCGAGGTGTGGGAGGAGGAGCTCAAGGGCGAGCTCGACTACGAGCCCGTCGTGCCCCAGCGCGCCGCGCCCGACCCGGCGGCGTTGCAGAAGGCCGCGGAGATGTTGGCAACTGCGAAAAACCCGGTGCTCTGGGCCGGGCAGGGGGTGCTCTACGCCGGGGCGAGCGCGGAGTTGGTGCGGCTCGCCGAGCTGGTCCCTGCGCCGGTCGTAGCCACCAACCCCGGCAAGAGCGCGATGCCGGAGACCCACCCGCTCGCCTGCGGCTCCTCGACGCGCTCGGGCCCGAAGATGCTGTTCGAGTTCCTGCGCCGCGCCGACCTCGTCTTCGCGATCGGCTCCAGCCTGACGAAGACCCCGTTCGGCCCCTCGATCCCGCCCGGCAAGACGATCGTGCACTCGACCAACGACCCCGACGACATCCACAAGGACTACCGCGCCGACCATGCGCTGATCGGCGACGCCGGGCTGGTGCTGGAGGGTCTGATCGAGGCGGTGGGCGCGCTCCGGCGGGAGAACGGCGGCGCACGCTCGCTGGCCCAGGTCTCCGGCGAGGTCGCCGCGGTGAAGCAGGACTGGCGCGCCGAGTGGGCCGCCGAGCGCGATTCGGACGAGATCCCGATCAACCAGTACCGGATCATCCGCGACCTGATGGCGAACGTGGAGCGCGACAACGTCATCATCACCCACGATTCGGGGAGCCCGCGCGAGCAGCTGCTGCCGATGTGGGAGACCACGGCGCCGGATTCCTATATCGGCTGGGGCAAGTCGACCCAGCTCGGCTACAGCCTCGCCGTGATCATGGGCGCCAAGCTCGCCGCGCCGGAGAAGCTCTGCATCAACGTGATGGGCGACGCGGCGATCGGCATGACCGGCATGGACCTCGAGACCGCCGCGCGCGACCGGATCGCCATCCTCACCGTCGTGCTCAACAACGGCATCATGGCCGCCGAGCGCGACGTGCTGATCGTCTCCGACGAGAAATACGGCGCGATGACGGTAAGCGGCAACTACACCAAGGTGGCGGAAGGGCTCGGCGTGCAGGCCGCGCGGGTCGAGACGCCCGATGCGTTCGTCCCGGCGCTGGAGCGGGGGATCGCGGTGACGCAAGGCGGCGCGCCGTTCCTGATCGAGTGCATCGTGAAGGAGGGGCAGAGCTTTTCGCGGTATTGAGGGGGCGGTGTTTCACGTGAAACAGTTGGACGGGGCCGTTTCCTCAAGCGGCGTGTTCGCCCCCCGGGGCGGAGAAATCTCACCGTCCCGGTGCCGTCCGCACGCGAAGGATGTCTCCGCTGCTCCGTGGACTCGGACGGCCGCGGTCGCGCGCCGGTTCGATCCGTGATAGGCTCCCCGCATGAGCGAGTCGAAGGACGAAGCCGGTCGTCAAGGCGCTCCCGTCGACAGGCGCCTGGCCGAGGCGGTGCATTTGCAGGCGATGGAGGGGAATCCCCTTTCGCCCGACGAGGTCGCCATGTTCGAGACGTTCGAGCGCGAGCGGATGCCGCCCGGGGAACGCCGCGTCCGCATCGCCCGGCGGCTTGAGGATCGCGCGCGCATTGCCGCGGCGGAATGAACGACCGGGACTATTGCTACCCGCCGGATTTCGTCGTTCTCCGCAACAAGCTGAACCTCAGGGATTTCCCGACGCTGGAGGCCGCCGAGCGCCTGTTCGTCGCTCAGCGGCTTCTTGAGGCGGTGCCGTCGGGCGATTTCGACCTCGATCATCTGAAGGCCATTCATCGCCACCTGTTCCAGGATGTCTACGAATGGGCGGGCGAGGTCCGGACGGTTGAAATCGGCAAGGAGGGCAGCCGGTTCCAGCCACGGCGCTTCATCGAAGCCGGCATGGCGGACATACACCGCCGGGTCGTGGCGGCAGGATATTTCCGGAGCACGGGCCCGGCGGCTTTCGTGGACGGGGCGGGATCGATCATGGGCGATGTAAACCATGTCCACCCGTTTCGCGAAGGCAACGGACGGACGCAGCTCCAGTATCTGAAGCAGCTCGCGCAGCGGGCGGGGCACCGGTTTGACCTGACGCGGCTGGATCGCGACAGCTGGATGGAAGCCTCCCGGCTTTCCAACCAGGGAGATCACGACGCAATGAAGCGCTGTATCCGCCGGGGTCTCGCGTAAGCGTCCGCCCGCGATCGAGCGGGGGATTGCCGTGACGGAAGGCGGCGCGTCCGTCGATACGCGGCTTCGCCGCTACTCGGGGTGAGGAGAAATTATAAGAATGCCCCTCATCCCGAGTAGGCGCGTCAGCGCCGTATCGAGGGACGCCACGCCGGCGCGGTTCCATCTGAAGCGGACACTCGCCAAGGGCGGATGTTTCACGTGACGTATATATCCCCTTGACGTACGTTGAGATGTGACTTATAGTGGCCCCCCCACGTGAACAGTTGTGATGCTTGGTAATTTACCACTCAGGGGTGTACCTGTGTCCCAAGAAGAGATTGTTGTTCGGTACGACGGTCCTGCGCTGCAAGAACATGCGATGGACGTAGAGGCGTTAGCGCCAGCACTACTGGCGCTTGCCGACCTATGTAAGTCTGTAAATGAGAAATACAACGGCGAACGAGCGTCGGTAAACCTATTGATTAGGGCGGATGTAGAGCAACAGTGCTTCCAGATCAAGTTTCAGCTATTCCAAACAGTCCTTAAGAGTGTACGGTCGCTCCTTGATGATGAGAAAATTACGACCGCAAAAGAAATATTTGAGTGGCTTGGCATACTGAAAGGCCCGGCTCTTGGCCTATTTGGTCTTCTAAAGGGATTGAAAGGGCGGCAGCCGGATCAAATCACCATGACGGTAGAGAATGGCAACAATGTGGCTCAAATAAATGTGCAGGGGGACGTGTACATCGCTGATCCGAGAGCTGTAGAGTTGTTGAAAGACAGCAAAATCCTTACTGATGCCGCAAAGGTTACTGCCCCAAACCTGCGCGAAGGGTACGATAATCTGGAGTTCCGGCAGAACGGAAGGACTGTAGAGTCCTTTACCAAAGAAGATGCACGGGCGATTGCGGAAATGCGCGCGTCAAGCATTGAGCCAACTTCAGTGCTTCCCGAATCGACTGTTAGGGCAACTGTAAAAATCCGAAGGGCTGTCTACGACGGCGTTGGGAAGTGGACAATCCAGCACGAAAAGAGCCGAGATGTGGCGATGCTGGACACTGAGTGGCTTGGAAGGTTTCAAAGAAACGAAGTCGAAGCCCCGCCAGGTTCGCTCTTGGATGTCGAAATGCGGGTTTCGGAGATTGAATTGGACGCCAAGAACAACCCAATTTCTGACCCGGACTATTCAATTGTCAAAGTTTACAATGAAATTCCCCCGCCTAAGGTGCCGGACTTGTTTGTTGGGGAACACTAATGTCGCGCGGCAGATACCTTTCTCTCGAGGAAGCTCGAAAGTCTGGCCGGATTGATCGGTTCTGCAAAGAACAGCCATCCGAAGGTGACGGAAACCGCTTCGCGAAGCTGCTGGCGGCGATGGCTAGAAAGCGGCCAGCAGGCGATCGAACATCCGATCAGGAGCCTTCCGCATGTTGAAACGGAACTCGAACTCCCCGAGGTACGAGGGCAGGCGCTTCTTCGAGACCCAAACGTGGGTTCCGCGAATCGACCGCTTCAGGATCAGCCAGAAAGGCTCGATGCTGTTCGTATGATCGGCGCCCCGCACATATTCCTTCGACCGATGATTGACCTTCCCGTGGGTGTAGCCCATGCGAGGCAGCATATTGTAGACCTGCCACTCGTCCGTGCTGACATGCGTCCCCGGCGCGACGTGCTCGGTGACGAGGGGCAGCATTTCCTTCCGGCTGGCGTGCTTCACGACGCGGGTGATGACCTCGCCTTGGCGCTCGATCATCCCGAACACGAAGGCCTTCTTGGCGCCGCGCCCGGAGAAGCCGTGTTTCCGGCCCCCGACCACACGCCCGCCGATATAGCCTTCGTCCATTTCAACGTGCCCGTCCAGCGTGGCGTCGCCGTCCACTTCCGCCATGTACTTGCGGATTTGGTGGCCCATGCGCCACGCCGTCTTGTAGGTTACGCCGAGTTGCCTTTGCAGCTCCTTCGCGGATACGCCGTGCCGCGTGGTGGTGAACAGGTACATCGCATAGAACCACTTTTGCAGCGGCGTATGCGACTTCTCGAACGGCGTCCCGACCATCGGGTGAATGTGGTGGCCGCAGCGCGGGCAGGAATACGCGGGCTCTTTGCGAAGGCGGTAGAACTTGCCGACCTTCCCGCATTTCGGGCATTCGACCTCATCCCCGAACCGGACGTTCCACAGATGCTCCAAGCAAGCATCGTCGGTCGGAAACTTGCGGAAGAAGTCGGTAACGGTAAGTGTCATGGCATCGCCTCCTGACACTCAATATAGGCATTCTACCGACGTACGTCAAGGGGATAATTACGTCACGTGAAACATCGGGTGGGGAGTGGCCGGGAGCCGCGGTTGACGGTGGTACTACTCAGTATTACCCTGCTCACACGGAGGCCGGCATGACGGTGAAGACATCGATCTCGCTGACCGACGAGCAGCACGCCTTTGCCAGGGCACTGGTCGAAGCGGGGCGCTATTCGAGCCTGAGCGCCGTGCTGCAGCAGGGCGTCGATCTGCTGCGCCTCCGCGCGGAAGCCGAGGAGGCGGATACGGCGGCGTTGCGCGAACTCCTGTCCCGCCGCCGCGAGGGCGGGTTCGTCGACGCGCAGGAGATGGACGCACGGCTGGACCGCATGGTCGCCCGCAAGCGCCGCGCGCATGGCCTTCCGTCTTGAGTTCTCCGCCCAGGCCGAGCGCGACTTCGAGCTGATATTCGACCATCTTCTGCGCAGCTATCTCGACTTCGGCGAGAGCCCGGAGAGCGCGCTCGACCGCGCGGAGACGCGGATCGTCGAGATTCGCGCGGCTGCCGAGCGGATCCTCGCGGCGGCGCACCGGGGCGAACGCCATGACGGCATCCTGCCCAGCGTGCGGCATCTCGCGATCGGGCGGGCGATCTACCGGTTCGAAGTCGACGAGCGGCGCGAAACCGTGCGGGTGCTGGCGGTCTTCTTCGGCGGGCAGGATCACGTCCGTCGCATGATGGTCCGGTTGCTCGGGGGGTGAAGCGGAGATCGGCCCTCCACCCGTCATTTCGACCGAGCGCAGCGAGCGGAGAAATCTGCCAGCCTCAATGTCCCGGCATTGTGCCGGGAAGATATCTCCCCTTCGACTTCGCTCAGGGCAGGCCGCTCCGCCGTCTTCCGGGGGGCTCCGGTCGATATGGCGAAGAGGCATGCGAGGGAAGCGGCGTCGGCTGGCCGCACATGACGACCGGCCCCGAATCCCCGGATCAAAGGGACGTTCCGGTCAGACGTTCGAACCCGGCCCGCCAGTACGCGCCGAGGCCGAGGACGTAGCGCCAGCGGTCGTTGGCATACATGTCGATCGTCGTGCAGGCGTGCTCGAAGATCGGTTGCCACTCCGTGCCGGAAATTCCCTGGCCCAACCAACCCAGCGCGAGGAGGTCGATGCGTTCTTCCTCGGTCAGTTCGTCGAACAGGGCTTCCAAGCGTTTGCCCGCGGGGGAGTCGAGAGAATCTTCGGCGCCGAAGACTGCGAGGCCCGTTTTACCGCGATAAAGGGCGGAGCGGACATTCTCATCGGTCGCCTCAAGAAGATCGTGCGCGGCAACGAGTTCCTCGATCCTGTCCCGCGGGATGACCAGGGCGGTCGCGGCGGCGTCGATTTCCTCCGTCACGTTCGGTTCCCCGATATAGCGGACATCCGCGTCCGGCAGTCTCTCGGCGACCTTGTCCGCAAATCGCCGGTCGGCGGTGATCAGCGTCGAGCCGGTCGCTTCCGCGCAGGCGAGGTAGAGGCAGTCGTATACCGGATGGTCGATTGCCACCGCGAGCCCGGCCGCGCGTTCGGCCAGCTCGCGATCCGTACGGAGATCGATCGCATT
>JAJEHI010000066.1 GCA_022823775.1 Defluviicoccus sp.
AGCGAAGCGAGAAGATTTCTCCGCTTCGCCGACCCTGCGGGCCGGCTCCGGTCGAAATGACGACGGGGCGGAGACGGTCTTGCGGATCGGCAGGGAGCCCGCGCGAAAATCCACGGCATTTTCCGACTTGACCGGGTCGCGGCGGTTTGTGCCCCGAGCCTTCGCCCTCCCCCGGCCCCTCCCGCAAGCGGGAGGGGAGAAGGCAAGGAGGAACCGGCGAGCGAATCCCCCTCTCCCCCGGCGGGGGAGAGGGTCGGGGTGAGGGGGCGTCGGGACTCCCGCGTTACGCGGAAGCCGAAATCGTCCGGCATCGGGCCTCGGCGCTCGCCCCGCGGGATCCGGACGCCCTAGGCCGGGATCGGGCCGGGCTTGCTGACCTGGGTCATCAGGTCGTTGTCCCACTTGCCGTCGACGACGAAATGAGCCAGCGCGCCGAGCTGCACCGCCTCGATCAAATTGTGCGAGAGGTAGGCGTAGACCCCCGGCTGGAGGAAGGTGTAGAGCGCGGCGCCCGCCGAGCCGCCCCGGATGAACCAGGTCTCCAGCCCCTCCTCCGGCGGGTCGGCGAAGGAGCCCGCCTCCCACACATAGTCGCCGTGGCCGCCGATCAAATGCGGCCTCGAATCGCGGTTGGCCTGGGAGTGGATGATCAGCACGCTCTCGCCCACCTTGGCCTTCATCGCGCCGTCGCCGGTGAGCGCGCCGACCTTGCCGTTGAGGACGACATGGCTCGGCGTCAGGGTGGCCATCACCGCGAACGTGTCCTCCATCGCCGCGGCGTGGGTCTCGTACGTCTTGTAGTTGCCCTCCTCGTCGCGCGGCACGTAGAAGTCCTGCTCGCCGACGTAATAGACCCGGTCGTAGCTCAGCCGCTTGCCGGCGCGGTCCCTGAGCCCGTTCCTGGGCAGCACCATCACCGCCCCGCTCATGCCGGAGACCACGTAGTAGGGGATCATCACCCCGCCCGGCGCGCAGTGATAGATGTAGGTGCCGGGCTTGGTCGCCTTCCACCGCAGCACCACCTGCTGGCCCGGCTCGACCAGGGTGAGCCCGCCGCCGCCGAGCGCGCCGGTCGATGCGTGGAAGTCGATATTGTGGTCCATCTCGTTCGACGCGGGGTTCTTCAGGGTGAGCTCGATATAATCGCCCTCGTGGCAGATCATCAGCGGCCCCGGGATCGACCCGTTATAGGAGAGCGCGTTGATCTCGGTGCCGTCGTCGTCGATCACCCGCTTCTCCTCGTGCACGGTGAGCTCGACCTCGACGATCTTCGGGCTGCCGGAATAGTTCTGGTCGTATGCCGGCGCGAAGGGCGGCGCGACCAGCGTCTGCCTGACCCGCTTCATGCTCTTCATGTCGTCCTTCGTCGCGGCGTCGCTCTTGGCCGCCATCACGAGGGGGCTCACGGCGCCCACCGCGCCCAGCGTGCCGCCGGCCTTGAGAACCTGACGCCTGTTGAGCTTCTGCATGGCTGGTGTCTCCTCTCTCCCGTTTCCTCGCCGCCCGCACGCGATCCGCCCCCGCGGGCATGGGGTCATATAAAGAGGTATTTTGAATGACGGTTTTGGCGGGTCAAGCGCGAAAGGGGGGCTCGGCGGGCCGCTACCCTCCCCCGGCCCCTCCCGCGAGCGGGAGGGGAGAAGGCAAGGCGGGGTCGGCGGCGCGCGAATCCCCCTCTCCCCGCCGGGGAGAGGGTCGGGGTGAGGGGGAGGCGTCCCGCCCCTTACCCGGCGAGCGCGGGGCGGATGCGCTCGGCGATCAGGTCTATCGAGGCGAGCCGGTCGGGGCCGAGGACCTGGTAGAGGACGGGCGTCCCGAGCCCGGCAGCGGCGTAGGGTTTCAGCCCCTCGATGCACTCCTCGGGCGTTCCGGCGACGGCGAGCGCGGCGACGATGTCGTCGTCGAGCGCATCGACCGCGGGGCCCGGCCGGTTCTCCGCGGAGGCGGTCCTGAGCCCGGCCTGCGCGGACTGCATGCGACCGACGTCGAGGCCAGCATACTCGAAGCGGACGGTGTCCGGGATCCGCATCGGGTAATGCGCGATCAGCCCCCTGGCGGCGGCGCGGGCCGCGTCGCCGTCCTCGTCGACCGAGAAGATTATGTAGCAGGCGACGTCGACCTCGCCCGGGTCGCGCCCGGCGGCGGCGAGGCCCGCGCGGGCATGGGCCAGGCAGTGCGCGGCGATCGACGACCAGCCGGCGCCCAGTCCGAGCGCGAAGCGCGGCCCGGCTAGCTCCTCCAGGTCGGCCACGACCATCGCGATCTGCGCCGGGTGCCTGGTGTAGGGGTTGACGGGGTTGACGATGCCGAGCCCGATGTCGATGTCGCGGAAGGGCGGGTGAGGCATGGCGGTCCCCCGGTGTGCGGGTGGCGACGGTCGCGGGAAACGGGCGGGCGGGGAAGGTTGGGGGGGCTGGCCGTCATTTCGACCGGAGCGCCGGAGGCGCGAAGCGGAGAAATCTTCCGCTCCGGATGCGGCTGCGGTCACGAACGTCCTTGTCGCGCCGTGCAAAGCGGTCGATATACCCTTCCGCATGGGGCCGGGGCGTTCGGTATCGAGATCGCCGCCCCCGGGGAGATCGTAGGGAGGCTGACCCAATGACGGACGCCCGGCGCTACAAGTATCCGCTGCAACTGCCCGCGTCGCTGAAGGAGACGGCCGCGCGGCTGGCGAGGGAAGACGGCGTGTCGCTCAACCAGTGGATCGTCGCGGCGGTCGCCCAGAAGATCGGCGCGGTCGAGACGGCCGGGGTTTTCCTGCGCGAGCGGGCGGCGGGCGCGCGCGAGGGCGATCTGTCGCGCTACCTGGACAGGGCGCCCGAGGCGGAACCCGAGGCGGGCGACGAATTGCCGGGGTGAGGCGTTTCCGGACGGGGTGACAGGCGGGGCGGTGCCCCTCCCGACAGAGTCCCGACAAGGCATGCCGCGCCGTATCGACCGGGGGCGGGGCGGGCGGCGGGCGGGCCGCGTCGTTCCATGTCGATTGCCGCTCCGATTGCGATTTGCTAGCATAATGCGATCGTCCAACGGGAGACGAAGCATGGGCAGCATAACCATCCGAAATCTCGACGACCGGGTGATCGATGCCTGGAAGGCGCGGGCGAAAACCAACCACCGCTCGCTGGAAGCGGAGTTGCGCCATGAGCTCACCCAAAGGGTGAACCGGCGACTCCTCATGGCGGAATTCCGGGAGCGCGCCGCCGGAATCGCGCACGCCACCGCCGGAACGCCCCAGACCGACAGCGTGGACCTGATCCGCGAGGACCGCGATCGGTGAAGGTTACCGTCGACGCCAGCATCGTCGTCAAGTGGTACATATCGGAGAACCGTTCGGAAGAGGCGCGTCTCCTGCTCGCCCACCGGATCGAACGCCATGCGCCGGACTTCCTGCTCGTCGAATTCGCGAACACGGTCTGGAAGAAGGCCCGCCGGGGTGAAATCGCCGATCCCCGAACCTATCTGGATGAGATTCCGGAGCTGGGGAATGCGATCGATCTCCGTACGGATCGCGAGCTGGCCGAACGCGCGGCCGGGCTCGCGGTGGCAATCGACCATCCGGTATACGACTGCCTCTACCTCGCCTGCGCGGAAGCGACCGGCTCGACGCTGATCACCGCCGACCGG
>JAJEHI010000004.1 GCA_022823775.1 Defluviicoccus sp.
ACCTGCCCGCCCTCGACGGCGGAGGACTACGAGACCCTGCGAGAGGCGCTCGGAATCGACCGTTGCGTGGTGGTCCACGGCAGCGCCAACGGCGCCCGGCTCGACGTGACGACCGACGCGCTCGCGCGCTGGGGCGACAAGGCGCGCGGTGTCGGCGTTGTGGACGCCGACGTGACGGAACAGCGGATCGCGGAGATGCACAAGGCGGGATACCGCGCGGTCCGCCTGACGACTTTCCTGCGCGGCGGGCTCACCTTCGACCATCTCGAATCGATCGCCGAACGGATCGCGCCGTTCGGATGGCACGTTCAGGTCTTTACCTCGCACGCGGGCGAGATGGCGGAGATCGCGCCCCGCCTCGCGAGATTGCCCATCGACGTCGTCGTGGATCACATCGGCCATGCTCGCCCCGGAGACGGTCTCGACCATCCGGGCTTCCGGGCGCTCTGCGACCTGGTCCGGGACGGGCGCTGCTGGGTCAAGCTGTCGGCCGCCTACCGGCTCTCCGGAGAAAGCGTTCCCTGGGCCGATTGCACGCCCTACGCCCGCGCGCTGATCGACCTGCGCCCCGACCGCATGCTCTGGGCGACCGACTGGCCGCATGTGATGGTGCGGGACTACCCCATGCCGCAAACCGCCGACACGCTCGACTGGGCGCTCGAATGGGACGTCGACGAGGAGACCCTCAAGACAATCCTGGTCGACAACCCGACGGCGCTGTTCTGGAAGGGTTGAGCGGGCCTCCGACCTTCAGGCCGCCTCCCCGGCCTCCGCAATCGCCGCGGCCGAGCGGAGTTCCGTGACGCCCCGGCACAGCGTGATGAGGCGTTCGGTGCGGTCCGCGCCGAGGACCGGCTCGGAGAGCGTGCGCACCTTGTCGTCGAGATCGGGGTCGGTCATCGGGTTCTCGAGACTGCCGTAGGCGTGTTCGACGAAGGTTTCGAAGACCCGTCCGTCGCGGGTTTCGATCCGCACGCGTGCCTGGTCCCGTTCCAGCCCGTCGTCGGGGCTTGCCTCGACGAGCCCGCGCAGCGCGACCGTCTCCGGTCGGGCGACCGTCTCGTCCGTGAGTTCCGCGACGCCCGCCGCGCCGTGGACGATCCCGGTGGCGCAGACATGCTGGATCGATAGCCGCGCCTCGAGCGCCGTAGTGGGCGCCGGGTTGTCGGTCAGCATCAGCGCGATCGGATTGACGGCAACCTCGATGCGGGCGATCTCGTCCGCCGCGAGGCCGTGCGCGCGGCGGAGCCGGATGCAGCCGTCGATCGCCGGGTGGGCGACGATGCCGGTGGCGAAGGGCTTGTAGGTATTTTCCAACGTCTCCCAGCGTTCCCCCAGCCCGTCGGTCATCTGGTCCCAGTCGTGCCGGCGCGAAAGCACCTTCGCGAAGCCGGCCTCGGCCTCGATTCCCGCGTCCGAGCTGACCAGCCCCTCTCGGGCGAACAGCGCGGCCGACAGCCCGTTCTGGGCCGCGCGGCCGGCATGGAGGATGCGCGCCATCCCGCCGAACATCTCGCGCAGCCCGGCGGCCTGGGTCGCCGCGGCGCTCAACGCCCAGCGCGTCTTCTGCCCGTCGAGGCCGAGCAGCTTCGCACACGCCGCCGCCGCGCCGATCACGCCGCAGGTGCCGGTGATGTGCCAGCCGTGCCGGTAGTGGTCGGGCGAGATCCCGTTGCCGATCTTGCACGCGACCTCGATCCCCAGCACCAGCGCGTGGAGGAACGACGCGCCGGTCACCGGCATGTGCTGCGAGAGCGCGAGGACCGCGGGCGCGATCGGGCTCGCCGGATGGATCACGGTCCTGAGATGCGTGTCGTCGAAATCGAGCACCGCGCCGCTCGCCCCGTTGAGCAGGGCGGCGGTCAGGGGATCGGTCTTGCGCGCGCCGCCCAGCACGGTGGCCTCGGCCGGGCCGGAGAACGGGCCGACCGCGCGCCAGATCGTTCCCAGCGCCTCGTGCGACGCACCGCCCACGCAGCCGCCCACCCAGTTCACCAGGGTGCGCGCGGCTTCCCTTCGAACCGCCGTCGGCAGGTCCTCGAATCTCGCGCCGACAACGAAATCGGCAAGAGTGGCGGTGACAGGCGGACGGAGCATCGGTGGCCTCAGAACTTGTGGAATTCGGCCCATTCGGCCGAGCGATAATGGTTTTCCCAGCCGTCGATCTGGACGTCGATGACGCTGGTCACCCCGGCGGCGGCCGCGCGCCGGAGCGCCGGCACGAGATCGTCCGGGCGCTCGACCTTCTCGCCGCGCGCGCCGTAGGCCTCGGCGAGTTTGACCAGGTCGGTCTGGCCGTAGTCGGAGCCGATCTGGCGGCCGCCATAGACGTTCTCCTGGAAGACGCGGAGCGCGCCGTAGCTGCAATCGTTGTAGACCACGACGATCACCGGCAGGTTCTCGCGGACCGAGGTCTCGATCTCCTGCGCGTTCATGCCGAAATCGCCGTCTCCGATAGGGACCACCACCTGGCGTCGGGGCCGGGCGAGCTTGGCGCCGAGCGCGGCGGGAAAGGCCCAGGCCATGGTCCCCGACCCGGCCGCCCACTGGTACTGGTCGGGGTAGCGGATCGGCACGGCATGGGCGAACTGGGTATGCAGCCCTGCCCCGATCAGGAACAGCGCGTCGCGGTCGCAGACCTCCTCGATCGCGCGCGTAATCCGCTGCGGCTTGATCGGCACCGCATCCAGATCGGTGTCGTAGTAGCGCCGGTCCTGGTCGGCCCTGAGCTCGGCGACCCTCGCCTCGCGGGCTTCCCGCACCGACGCGTCGGCCTCTATGGCCTGCTCCGCGCAATACGCCAGCAGATCGTTCAGGAATGCGCCGGAGCACGC
This sequence comes from Defluviicoccus sp., assembly GCA_022823775.1. Taxonomy (GTDB): domain Bacteria; phylum Pseudomonadota; class Alphaproteobacteria; order MPNO01; family MPNO01; genus MPNO01. Next base: position 2,835 of record JAJEHI010000004.1, read on the forward strand.
GTGGATGCCGAGCGCGACCGCGTATTGCCGTCCGATCTCGATCGGGTCGGTCTCGACCTGGACGATCTTCGCGTCGGTCGAAATCGTCTGCCAGTTGATCGTGTTGACGTTGAGGAAGCGCGAGCCGAGGCCCAGCACCAGATCGGCCTCCCGCATCAGCGCGTTCGCGGTCGAATGGCCGAAATGGCCCGCGATTCCGCTCGCAAGCGGATGGTCTTCCGGGATCGAGCCGCGCCCCATCTCGGTGGTGGCGACCGGGATCGCCAGCCGCTCGGCAAGCTCCTTTAGCTGGGCCGAGGCGCCGGCCCACTTGACCCCTCGCCCGGCGAGGATGAGGGGGTTCCGGGCTTCCGCGAGCAGTTGGGCGGCTTCCTCGACCGCCCAAGCTTCCGGTCGGGGCGCATTGGCGAGACGTTTGGAATGGGCACCGCCCCGGAGGGAGAGATCGGAGGATTCAACCTCGACGGGCTCCGGCAGCAGGTCCTTGGGGAAGTCGAGATGGGCCGGGCCCGGCATGCCCGATTTGGCGGCCTGGAAGGCGGTCCGCATCAGGCGCCGCGCGTCCTTGGCCTCGATGAGCCGGTCGTTCCACTTGGTGACCTTGCTCATCACCCCCATCACGTCGAACTCGTGCCACAGGTTCCGGTTGAGGCGGAAGGTGTCGAGATTGGCCGACATCACGAGGAGCGGCACGGCGTCCTTCTGCGCCGACCACACGCCGAGCACCGTGTTGGAGATGCTGGGGCCGACATGGAACAGGCAGCAGCCGATCTTTCCCGTCACGCGCGAGTAGCCGTCGGCCATCGCCGTGGCGCCGGTCTCGAAGCGCGCGGTGATGTATTTGATCTCGTTCTCGCGGTGATAGATCGCGTCGAGGATCGGCAGCACGGTGTCGCCCGTGACGCCGAAAACGTACTCGATACCCTCGTCGACCAAGGCGTCGACGATCGCCTCCGCCGCGGTCTCCGCATTCGGACGGGCCGCCATCGCCTCCCCTGCTTCGATTCCCTTCAAGCATATCGTTCCCATCCGTTGCACGCCACGCGCGGGGGCCGATAATCGGCACCGAACGACGACGGGAGGCGGCTATGGCGGAAACGGTCCTGCTGGATTCGTGGATCGACGGGCGGGAAGATCGCCGGGACGGCCAGGCGCGCTACGAGCTGATATCGCCGGTGGACGGCAGCGTTGCATCGAGAATCGTCGATTCCGACGCCGAGCTGGTCGATGCGGCGGTCGAAAACGCGCTTGCCGCGTACCGCGAGCACCGCACCGCGCCGGCGGCAACGCGGAGCGCATGGCTGACGAAGGCGGCGGACGAGATCGACGCGGAGAAGGAGGCGATCGTCGCGGCGCTGATCCGCGACATCGGCAAGCCTGTGCGTCCCGCGACATTCGAGGCCGGGCGCTCTGCCGCGTTCGTACGCCTCGTCGCGGCCGAGATCGGAGCGCTCCGGGGCGAGACCCTGCCGCTCGACATCGCCGCCCAGGGCGCGGGCCGGCACGGCTTCACCAAGCGAGTGCCCTACGGCGTGGTCGGCGCGATCACGCCGTTCAACGCGCCCGCCAACCTGCTGGTGCAGAAGGTCGCGCCGGCGCTCGCCATGGGCAACGCCGTCGTCGTCAAGCCGGCGCCGCAGGGCGTCGAGACCGCGCTGATCGTCGCCCGCGCATTCCAGCGCGCCGGGTTGCCGGACGGGCTGTTCAACATCGTTCCGGGAAACAGGGAAACCGCGCGGGCGCTGGCCGCCCATCCGGACGTCTCGGTCGTGACCTTCACCGGCGGGACCGCCGCCGGAGACGCGCTCGCCCGCGCGGCGGGCGCCAAGAAGTTCGTCGCCGAGCTCGGCTCCAACGCGGCCAACATTGTCTGTGCCGACGCCGATCTGGACGACGCCGCGGCCCGGATCGCGGGTTCGGCCTTCGAGGCGTCGGGCCAGCAGTGCATCTCCGCCCAGAGGGTCATCGTGGATCGGACCGTGCTCGACGATTTCCTGAGCAAATTCGTTGCGGCCGCAAAAGCGCTCCAGGTGGGCGAAGCGTCCGACGAGGCGACCGCGGTCGGGCCGATGGTCAGCATGGCCGCGGCAGACCGGGTCCAGGGGATGATCGACGATGCCGTCGAGCGGGGCGCCTCTCTCGCGCTCGCTCCCACCCGCAGGGACGCGATCCTTGGCCCCGCGATCGTGGTCGATCCGCCCCGCGAGGCCCGCCTGATGTCGGAAGAGGCGTTCGGCCCGGTCGCCGCGGTGATCCCGGCGGATGGGGTCGAGGACGCGCTCGCCATCGCCAACGATTCCGAGTTCGGCTTGCAGGGCGCGTGCTTCACCCGCGACCTCGCGACCGCCTTCCGGGTCGCCGACGAACTCGACGTGGGCTCGCTCTGGATCAACGAGGGCAGCCGGTTCAGGCTCGACATGTATCCCTTCGGCGGGTCGCGTCGCTCGGGCTTCGGCCGCGAGGGCGTCCGCTACGCGATGGAGGAGCTCTCGCAGCTCAAGTTCATCGGCATACGCCTCCCCTGACCGGGGCCGTCCCTCGATACGGCGCTGACGCGCCTACTCGGGATGAGGGACCGATTTACGAGATCTCTATCCTGACCTTTTGGGTCACCCTCCCCCGGCCCCTCCCGCAAGCGGGAGGGGGGAAGATAAGGAGGAGGGGGAGGCGAGTCCCCTCTCCCCCGCGGGGAGAGGGTTAGGGTGAGGGGATGCCGGAATCGCCAGGCAGGGCCGCTATTCGGCGGGCGTGGCGGGTTCCGGCTGGCGCACGAAGAGAGCCTCGGCGGAATCGAAGCGACCTTTGAGTTCGGAGAGCTCCCGGCCGAGGGTCCGATGATCCTTCGCCAGCTCGTCGACCTTGCCTTCGAGGCGCCGAAGATCGCTCCGCAGCCAAAGGAAACCGACGATCAGAAGAAGCGGAGTACCGTACTGTGCAAGCAACAAGGCCATGGGCGAGGATGTCTCCGATGCACCGGTCTTGGCCATTATACCGCAGTCAGGCTCTATTTCTACCGTAAGGAGAGTGGGTGGATCGTGAAGCCGACGGGAAAAACCGGGCAAACCGAATCGCTGCCCGCGCCATCCATTGGTGAGAAACGCGGGCTCGCCATGCTATAGTCGGAAAAGGCGAATACGGGAGAGACGGGCGATGATCGAGCGAACGGACGGCGTCAGGGAATTCGATATCAAGGAATTCGACCGCGCTACTTCGACCAGCGACGTGCTGGCCCATGCCGAACGCCAGAAGAAGGAGCGCGGGCTCGACGACGTTCTGGTGATCGATGTCGACGCGCATCATTTCGAGAACAGCTCGTGGGCGCGCATCGTCGAGTACATCGAGGATCCGGTCGTGCGACACATGGCGGAGGCGTTCGAGCGGCCCGACGGCAGCAATCCCGGCGGGCTCCTGAACGCCCAGCCGGGCCTCAATTTCCAGAACGTCGCCGGCCGCATCCAGCATGCCGGCGGCATGCGCCTCGAAGACGTCGGGGACGACACCGTCCACCCCGACGTCGTCATGGCGCAGCGCTCCATGGACGCGCTCGGCATCGACTACCAGGTGATGTTCCCCACCCCGATGCTGCAGCTGGGGCTGCATCCCAACCCGCAGATGGAAGTCGAGCTCGCCTTCGCCTACAACCGCTGGCTGACGCAGGAGGTGCTCACCGGCGACGACCGCGTGACGACCATGATCTACCTGCCGTTCTGCGACGCCGACGCGTCGCTGAAGACGGTGGAGGAATTCGCCGACAAGCGCGGCGTTGTCGGTTTCAACATCACCTCGGTCCGGCACAAGCCGGTCCACCACAACCAGTACATGAAGGTCTATTCGGCGATCCAGGAGACCGGCCTGCCGCTCGGCTTCCACGCCGGACCGACCTGGCACGACGAGTGGACCAGCCAGATCGACCGCTTCATCGGCGTGCACGCGATCTCGTTCGTGCTCTGCAACATGGTGCACATGACGAACTGGGTGCTGGAGGGTCTGTCGGAGCGATTCTCCGAGCTGCCGGTGATCTGGATCGAGAGCGGGCTCGCCTGGGTGCCGTTCATGATGCAGCGGCTCGACAGCGAGTACTTCATGCGCTCGTCCGAGGCGCCGCTGCTCAAGCGGCCGCCGAGCGAATACATCCGCGAGATGTTCTATACCTGCCAGCCGATGGAGACGCGCGATCAAAGGCTGCTACGCTCCACCTTCGAGGCGATCAACGCGGAAACCCAGCTGCTCTACGCTTCCGACTGGCCGCACTGGGATTTCGACTCGCCGAGCGTGATCTGGGATCTCCCTTTCCTCGATGAGACGGCCAAGAAGAACATCCTGGGCGGCAACGCCAACCGGCTGTTCAACCTCGCGCCGCAGATCGGCGCCCGCGCCGCCGCCGAATAGGCGCCAACTTCCCAGGCAGGATGCCGCATGTCCGACCACGGGGGCAAGCCGCAACTCGTGCGCCCGAACCGCGGCTACGAGGATCTGCGCGAGCTGATCTCCATCTTCGAAGAGATGGGCGAGATCGAACGCGTCGAGGGCGCGGACTGGAAGTTCGAGGTCGGCGCCGTCGCCGAAACGACCGCCGCGGCCAAACCCGGCCGGGCTCCGGCCATCCTTTTCGACAAGATCGCCGGCTATCCCGAGGGGTTCCGGATCATGTCGGGCGGCGCCAACGCGTTCCGCCGGCTCGCCGTCGTGCTGGGTCTCGATGAGCCTCGTCACGAGCTCGATCTGGTCAATTCCTACCGTGCCCGCATGCGCGAGGAATTCGAGACGATCCCCCCGGTCGAGGTGGAAACCGGCCCGATCCTCGAGAACGTCCTCCAGGGCGACGACATCGACGTGCTCAAGTTCCCCGTGCCCTTCGTGCACGAGCTCGACGGCGGGCGTTATATCGGCACCGAAGACCTGATCGTCATGCGCGATCCGGATACCGGCTGGGTCAACAGCGCCACCTACCGGGTGATGGTGCATGACGAAAAGACCGTCGCGATCTGGATGTCACCCGGCAAGCACGGCCGTTTCATCAGCCAGAAATATCTCGACAAGGGCGAGCCCTGCCCGGTGCTGATCTGCTGCGGCCAGGACCCGCTCTTGTTCCTGACCGCGCATCAGGAGATCGACATCGGGACCAACGAGCTCGCCTATGCCGGCGGGTTGCGGGGCCGCGCGATCCCGGTGGTGAAGAGCGAAGTGCACGGTCTTCCGATCCCGGCCCACGCCGAGGTGGTTATCGAAGGGGTGCTGCTGCCCGACGAGACCCGCGAGGAAGGCCCGTTCGGCGAGTTCATGGGCTACTACGCCTCGAACGCCAGCGAGCAGCCCATCGTCCGCATAGAGCGCATCTATCACCGCGACGACCCGATCCTGACACTCGCCATCCCGTCGCGCCCGCCGGAGAACTTCACCTTCGCGCGCGCGACCGTGAAGTCGGCGATGATCTGGGAGGAGATCGAGAAGGCGGGCCTGCCGGGCGTCCGGGGCGTCTGGTGCCACGAGGCCGGGGCGGGCCGGCTGTTCAACGTCGTCTCGATCAAGCAGATGTATCCGGGACATGCCAGCCAGGCGGCGATGCTCGCGGCCAACTGCCACGCCGGGAACTATGCCGGGCGCTGGGTCGTCGTTGTCGACGAGGACATCGACCCCTCCAACATGTTCGACGTGATCTGGGCGATGTCGACCCGCTGCGATCCGCCGGAGGACATCCAGTACATCAAGCGCGCCTGGTCGACCCCGCTCGATCCGTTGCTGCGCGAACCGCCGTTCCACAACAACCGCGCCATCGTCGACGCCTGCCGGCCGTTCGGCTGGAAGGACGAATTCCCGACGGTTGCCGAGGCAAGCCCGGCGCTGAAGGAGCACGTGCGCGCGAAGTGGCCGCACCTCTACGACTGACGGCGGCCTTCCCTCCCCCTCACCCCGGCCCTCTTCCCGTGGGGGAGAGGGGGATTCGCGTGCCTCCTCCTCTTCCTAAACCTTCTCCCCTCCCGCTTGCGGGAGGGGCCGGGGGAGGGTGAGCGTCACAAAAACCGCGGCAGCACCTCTTCGCCGAACAGACGCATCGACTTTTCCGCTTCGACCGCCGGAAGGTGGCCGAAATTGATCTGCATCGAGGCGACCTCGAATTCGACCTTGTCCCGGTAGGCGCGGATCTGGTCGGCGACCCGGTCCGGGGTCCCGACCCAGGCGGCGCCCGATTCGACCTGGGTCTCGAACGATTCCTTCAGGAGCGACTGGTACATCTTGTCGTAGCCCGGATAGTCCTTGCTCGCCGCGCCCTCGACCCAGGGTCGGGCGGAATCGAGGATCGCCTGGAGATAGCGGTTGACCGGGTCGCGGGCGATCTCGACCGCCATGCGGGCATCCTCGTGACAGAACATGTGGAAGGCGAGCATCACCTTGCCGTTCCCGGGATGGCCGGCCGACCGCCACGCTTCGCGATACACGCCGAGCAGGTCGAGCATCTTCGAGGAGATCAGCGGGATCGCCATGATGTAGTTGCCCTGCTCGCCCGCCTTGACGAAGGACGAGGGCGTCGTCGTCGTCGCCGTCCAGATCGGGGGGCGCGGTTTCTGCGTGGGACGAGGCAGGGACGTCACGTTCTCGAAGCTGTGAAAGCGTCCCTCGCAGGTGACGTTTTCCTCTTCGAGCAGGAGGCGGATCTGCTGCTGCCCCTCGTCGAACCGCGCGACGCTCTCGTCGAGGCTGACGCCGAATTTCTCGAACTCGTGCGGCAGGAACGCGCGCGCCATGCCGAGGTCGAGCCGTCCGCCCGAAATCGCGTCCAGCATGCCCGCCTCGCCGGCGATCTTGAGCGGATGGTTGAACACCGGCAGCACCGCGCCGGTCACGATGCGCGCCTTCTTCGTCCGCTGGCTCGCCGCGCTCAGGAACACCATCGGCGCCGGGCTGTAGCCGCCATAGGCGAGGAAGTAGTGCTCCACCGTGCGGACGTGGCTGTAGCCGTAGACGTCGACGAGGTCGCAGAGCGACAGGCATTCGGAGAAATACCGGGCGCCGGACTTCGTCTCCGGTCCGATGGACGGGAAAAATTGAACGCCGAATTCCATGACCGCTCCCCTTGCCGACCCGCCATGCTACCGCCCGGAGCGGCGTTCGATCAATTCGACCCCAACGGCCCCCTTCCCTATGATCGCCCGCGTCCGAGAGCCGCCCGGAAGCCCCGCACCAGTCGCCATGACATACACGATCGGCATCGATGTGGGCGGCACGTTCACCGATTTCCATGCGATGGACGGCGGCGGCGCCGACCGGATCCACAAGGTTCCGTCGACGCCCGACGACCCGACGGAGGCCGTCATGCGGGGTCTCGCCGAGCTGGCCGAAGGCGAAGGACTCGACCTCCCGGCCTTCCTCGCGCGGACGATCCGGATCGTCCACGGAACGACGGTGACCACCAACGCCGTCCTCACCGGCCGGGTAGCGAGAACCGGGCTGCTCGCCACGGCGGGATTCCGCGACGCTCTGGCGATGCGGAGGGGTATCCGGGAGAAGCTCTACGACAACAAGTACACCGCGCCGAAGCCCGTTGTGCCGCGTCGTCTGCGTCTGCCGGTCCGCGAACGGATCGACCGGACCGGCGCGGTGCGCCGACCGATCGCGCTGGAGGATGTCGACCGCGCGGCGGAGATCTTTTCCCGCGAGGGCATCGAAGCGGTGGCGATATGCCTGCTCCATGCCTATGCCAACGACGAACACGAGCGCGCGGCAGCGGACCGGATGCGCGAATGTCTACCGGATGCCTATGTCGCGGCATCGAACGACATTCTTCCCCAGATGCGCTACTACGAACGGACGTCGACCACGGTCCTCGCCGCCGCCGTCGGGCCGATTTTCGGCCGTTATGTCGCGCGGCTGAACGATCGCCTGGTCGAATCCGGGTTCGATGGCCCTCTCCTGATCATGCAGTCCAACGGCGGCGTCGCTGCGCCCGGGACCGCCGCGGCCAATGCCGCGACCACGCTCCTGTCGGGCCCGGCCGCGGCGCCGGCGGCGAGCCTTGCGGTAACCGCCCCGCATCGCGAGGACAGCTTCATCGTCATCGACATGGGCGGGACGAGCTTCGAAGCGTCCCTCGTCCGCGACGGGCGACCGGCGATCGCCAACGGCACGACCGTCGACCGTTTCGCGATGGCGCTGCCCGCCATGGACATCAAGACCGTTGGCGCGGGCGGCGGATCGATCGGCTGGATCGACGGGGGCGGGCTACTGCGAATGGGCCCGGACAGCGCGGGCGCCGTGCCCGGGCCCGCCTGCTACGGCCTGGGCGGAACCCGCCCGACCTCCAGCGATGCCAGTCTCGTTCTCGGCTACCTGTCCGCGACCGGTTTCGCCGGCGGGCGCATGACCCTTGACGCGGACGCCGCAAGGGACGCGATCGAGCGGGACATCGCCCGTCCCCTCGGCATCGACACGGTCGCCGCCGCGGCCGGCATGTACCGCGTCGTCACCGTCGGCATGGCTTCCGCTATCCGCGAGATCTCGATGGAGCGCGGCCTCGACCCCCGGGAATACCCGCTGGTCTGCGCCGGCGGCGCGGGCGCGATCCACGCGGCCGCGATCGCGCGCGAGCTCGGCATTACCCGGATCATGGTGCCGCGCGTCGCACCCGTCCTCTGCGCGGCGGGCATGCTCGCAACCGACCTCAGGCACGATTTCGTGCGGTCTTTCGCGACGCCGTTCGACGCGGGAGCCATCGACGTTTGCCGCCTGGAGAGCCTCGCGGACGCGATGGCGGCGGAGGCGCATGCGACGCTCGCGGCGGAGAATGTCCCGGAAGACCGGCACCGGCTCGACTTCGCCCTCGATCTTCGATATTCGGGCCAGTATCACGAGGTCGAGGTCCGCGCCCCCGACCGTTCCATGCTCACCGATATCTCCGCGATGACCGAAGCGTTCCATGCGGCCCATGACAGGCTCTACGGCTACGCCCTGCCCGACGGCGAAACGCCGGTCGAGCTGATCGGTGTCCGGCTCGCAGCATTCGGAGTCACCGAAAAACCGGCCGCCAGACCGCTTTCCAGGCACGGCGAACCGGGGTCGAAGGGCATGCGGAATGTCTACCTCCCGGACCGCAATGCGTTCGAGAGTATCGAAATCCTGGATGGAATGACGCTTCCGGCCGGGTTCCGCGGGAGCGGGCCGGCGATCGTCGACACGCCGCTCACCGCGGCCTTCGTGCCGGCCCGGTTCGACATCGCGGTCGACGATTTCGGAACCCTGATCCTTACGGATCGCGGCGCATGAGCATCGAGATCGATCCCGTTCTCACATCGGTGATCCAGCGCCGGCTCAAATCGATCACCGAGGAGATGGGGCTCGCTCTTCTCCGGACCACGCGCTCGCCGATCCTCAACGAGGCGCGCGATTTCGTCACCGGGCTCTACGACGAGGCCGGCGACATGCTGGAGCAGACCGAATATATCCCGGTGCTCGCCTTCGCCCTCCAGCCGGTGTGCAAGGCAATCATCGATTTTTTCGGAGACGATTTGCACCCGGGCGACGTTTTCCTGCACAACGACGTCTTCTCCGGCGGCAACCAGAACAACGATGTCGCGGTATTCCGCCCGGTTTTCCTCGACGGCGAGCCGATCGGCTGGGCCGCCTGCAAGGGCCATCAGGCCGATATCGGCGGCGCGGTCGCCGGCGGCTACAACCCGGATGCGCGCGAAGTCTGGCAGGAGGCGCTCCGCATCCCTCCGCTCAAAATCTTCGACCGCGGCCAGCGGCGCGAGGATGTCTGGCGCACGATCTTCGCGAATATCCGCTACCCCATCGTCGAGCAGGACATCGAGGCGCAGATCGGCGGCACGGCGGTGGGCGAGCGCGGGATCGTCGAGCTGGTCGAGCGTTACGGGATCGACGTGTTCCGCGCCCACAAGGAGGCGTTGTTCACCGCGACCGAACGCATGGTGGCGCGCGAGATCGAGGCGATCCCGGACGGCCGCTATCGCGGGGAAAGCACGGTTTTCTACGACGGCGTGACCGACGGCTCGGAAATGACGATCCGCCTGGAGGCGACGGTCGAGGGCGGCGGCATAATTTTCGACTATTCCGGGTCTTCGCCGCAAACGCCCGGCTTCGTCAACGCCCCGTTCGCGGCGACCGCGTCGGCCACGATGCTGACCTTCCTCATGCTGATCGACCCCGACATCCCCCACAATGCCGGCCTCCACCGGCCGATCCGGATCGTCAACCCGGAAGGCTCCTTCCTCAACGCGGCATTTCCGGCAGCCACGACATTCGGCAATTCGATTACCGGGCCGATCTCGGATGCGATCTTCCGGGCCCTCGCCGATGCGGTGCCGAAAACGGTCACGGCGGGCTGGAACCGTTTCCTCGGTTTTGCCGTCTCCGGTGACGACCCGCGCCGGAGTCGTCATTTTGTGGACATCCTGTTCCTCGCCCTGAAGGGCGGATCCGGCGCGACCTGGAACGCGGACGGTTACGATCACATCGGGCTGATCAACTGCGCCGGCGGCATCCTCGCCCAGGACTACGAGATGTTCGAAATCCAGAACCCGATTCTGCTCGAACGCCACGAATACCTCGCCGATTCGGCCGGACCGGGCCGCTGGCGCGGCGGTCTCGGTGTCGAAACGGCGATGCGGATCGAGGGAGAGAACGTCACGGCGGTCGCCTTCGGCGACGGCATCGTGGAGCGGGCCCGCGCCTTCGGCCTGTTCGGCGGCGAGGCGGGCAGCGTCAACACCAGCGCCTTCCGCTTCCCGGACGGCGGCGAAAAGGTCGCGAAATCGAAGGAGATCGTCCGCGATATCCCGCCCGGCACGGTTTTCCGTCAGCGCGCGGGCGGCGGGGGCGGCTATGGACCGCCCCGGGAGCGCCCGGCCGACCTGGTGGCCGGAGAAGTGCGGGACGGCCTGATCTCGCGGGAGGCCGCGCGGGAGATCTACCGTGTGGCCGTGGACCCCGAGACCCTGGAACTCGACCGCGACGCGACCGCGGAGTTGAGACGACCATGACCTACCGCCCCCCGATAGACGACATCCTGTTCCTGCTGCGCGAGGCGATCGGTGCCGACGCCGTGCTCTCCCGGCCGGAATTCGCCCATGTCGATGCGGAAACCCTCGAGGCGGCGGTCCGCCAGGCGGGCCGGGTCGCATCGGAGATCGTAGCGCCGGTGAACGACGCCGCGGACCGGATCGGCGCCACGCTGGAGAACGGCGCGGTCCGCCTGCCGCCCGGTTTCGTCGAAGCCTATGAGGCGTTTTGCGCCGGCGGATGGCCGGGCCTCGCCCTGCCGGAGGAATATGGCGGCCAGGCGATGCCGGAGATCGCTCAGGCCGCGGTGTCGGAGATGTCGAACGGGGCCTCGCTTGCCTTCTCCATGCTGCCGGTGTGCGGACGGGCGGCGGCGCGGGTGCTCCTCGCGCACGCCGGCGCCGACATTCAGGCCCTCTGGGTACCCAGGCTCGCGAGCGGCGAATGGTCGGGAACCATCGTCATGACCGAGCCGCACGCGGGCTCCGATATCGGGCAGGCCCGGACCGTCGCGGCGCCGCAAGCCGATGGGAGCTATTCGCTCACCGGCACCAAGATATTCATCTCCTTCGGCGACCATGACGCGACGCCGCAAAACGCGCACATCGTATTGGCGCGCATCGAGGGCGCGCCTCCGGGCGTCCGGGGGCTCAGCCTGTTCCTCGTCCCGCGCGTGACGATGGAAGCCGACGGGACGTTCGGTCCGCGCAACACGATCGCCGCCTCGCGCATCGAGGAGAAGATGGGGATCCACGGCTCGCCCACCTGCGAGATGCGCCTCGACGGCGCGACCGGCTACCTCCTCGGGGAGCCGGAGCGCGGCATCCAGAACATGTTCACGATGATCAACACGATGCGGCTCGAGGTCGCGCTCGAAGGGGTGGGCATCGCCGGCGCCGCCCTCGACAAGGCCGCGCGCTACGCCTCGGAACGCATCCAGGGCGGCAGCGGCGGCGCGCCGGCCGCCATCGTCGAACATGTCGACATCCGGCGGACCCTGCTCCGGATGAAGGCGCTCACCGGCGGCATACGCGGACTGTGCTACGAGACCGCCGCCCTGCTCGACCGCGCCCGGAGCGACGAGGCCGGGTTCCTGCTGCCGATCTGCAAGGCGCTGGCGAGCGAAATCGCGGTCGAGGTGGCAAGCCTCGCGATCCAGGTTCACGGGGGCCATGGCTACATATCGGAGCACGGCGTCGAGCAGCTGATGCGCGATGCCCGCATCACGCCGATCTACGAGGGCACCAACGGGATTCAGGCGATCGACCTGTTGCTCCGCAAGATCGGCCGGGACGACGCGAAGATCCTGGATGCGCTGTTCGATCGTGTCGCGAGCGATCTGGAACTCGCTGCCGGCACCGAGATCGGCGAATCCGTCGCGGCCGGGCTCGCCGAATGGCGCCGCGTTTCGTCGTCGCTGCTGGACCGGCTGGACGTCGACGTCAACGACGGGTTGTCAGGGGCCACGCCCTATCTCCGCCTCGCCGGCACGGTGCTGATGGGCTGGATGTGGCTGCGGATGGCGGCGGCGGCCAAGGATGACGCGTACGGCGCCGAAATCCGGACGCTCGCCCGCTTCTTCGCCGCCGACATCATGCCGGAGGTCAACGCGCTCGCCCGCCGGGCGTCGATGCCCGGGGAAATCCTCTACACGCTCGATTCGGAGCGCATCGCCCGGATCTGACTACCAGTAGCCGATCAGCACGCCGTGCTTGTGGGCGCCGTCGGTCCGGTCGACGACTTTCTTCGTCGTAATCGCGACGCGGTTCTTGCGCCGGGCGATGCGTTCGAAAATCATGTCTTGCAGCTCGCGCCGGATGGCGGCGTAGCCGGGATCGCGGCCGAGATCGACGAACTCCGAGGGGTCGTTGCGGAGGTCGAAAAGCAGCGGCTCGAAGCCGAGCGCGTGGACGTATTTCCACTCCTCCGTCCGCACCATGAACAGGCGCGCCTCGTGCGGATCGACGCCGAGTTCCAGGCGGGCCTGGTAGAACGCATAGTCGAGCTCGCTGTAGGCATGATCGCGGACCTCCCCCGTTCCGTCCCGCAGCCGCCACAATGCAGACCGGCCCTCGACGATGTGATCCGGAATGTCGATTCCGCAGGCTTCGAGGAAGGTGGGAACGAGGTCGATGCCCTCAAGGAACCGGTTGTCGACATTTCCGCGCGTCGAGTCGGCATTCCTGTCGGGATCGTAAACGATCATCGGCACGCGCACCGATTGTTCGTGGAAGAACTCCTTCTCGCCCAGCCAATGGTCGCCCAGGTAGTCGCCGTGATCGGACGTGAAAACGATCATCGTGTCGTCCATTCGTCCGGCCTTTTCGAGATACCGGAAGACCCGGCCGAGATGGTCGTCGATCTGCTTGATCAGCCCCATATAGGCGGGGATCACGGCGGCCCGGACCTCTTCGCGCGAGAACGCCTGGCCGGCCTTGTGGTTCATGATGGCGCCGTAGACGGGGTGCGGATTCGCGCGCTCGCGCTCGTCGCGCACGGCCGGAAGCATCTGGTTATGGCCGTACATCTCGTGATAGGGGGCGGGCGCGATATAGGGCCAGTGCGGCTTGATGTAGGAGAGGTGCAGGCACCACGGCGCGTCCCCCTGCTCGTCCAGGAACTGGAGCGCCCGGTCGGTCATGTAGGCGGTCTCGGAGTGCACCTCCGCCACCCGGGCGGCGAACGGCGAGTTCCGCATGTACCAGCCTTCCAGCAGCTCGCCGTCCGTCCCCTCGGCCGAGTTGGCATAGTCGTTCCACGGGTTGGGAACGTCGTAGCCCCGCTCGCGTAGATACCGGTTGTAGGCAAGATCGGGATCGACCTTCGGATGCGGGTGCTCGCCGTCGTCCCGCTCATAGGGCTCGAACCCGCATTGCGAAATGTCGAGTCCCCGTTCCGTCTCGGGCGAGAGCCCGACCCGTTCCATCCCGTCGACATCGGGCATCATGTGGGTCTTGCCGACCAGCGCGGTGCGCATTCCGTGCGCCTTCAGGTGATCGCCGAGCGTCACTTCGCCCACCGGCAGCGGCACGAAGTTCCAGGTCGCGCCGTGGCTGAATGCCGTCCGGCCCGTATAAAACGACATCCGGGACGGGCCGCAGACCGGCGACTGGATATAGGCCCGCTCGAATCGGACGCCCTTTTGAGCAAGAGCGTCGAGATTCGGCGTCTCCAGATGCGGATGGCCGTAGCAGGAGAGATAATCCGCCCTCAGCTGGTCGGCCATGATGAACAGGATGTTGCGCACTTTACCCATTGTCTTCCCCTGGTTGCGTGGTCCCGCTTTCCCGCACCGTCACGCCCGACCGCCCTCCCCCGGCCCCTCCCGCAAGCGGGAGGGGAGAAGGCGAGGCGAGACCGGCCAACGAGTCTCCCTCTCCCCCACGGGGAGAGGGTCGGGGTGAGGGGCCTCCCGCCCGTCGAGTCATCCGTCCAAGCCTACCCCTTTCCGGGCGCGTCTTCGCCGAGGGCGGGCGCGCGGCGGGCTTCGCCGAGCCCGGCCCGGAACGCGCGGACTATCGGCATCGGCAGGGCGGGCATTTCCTCGCCGGCTTCGTTCGCGAGGCGTTCGAGAAACAGGCCGCGCTCCCGGAAATGCGGATCGGCCAGGGCTTCTTCCAGCGACTTGACGATGGAGCAGCAACAATCGACCCCGCGGATCCGCTCTTCCCAATAGGCGGCGGGACGTGCGGCGATCAGCGCGGCCACCGCCGCCGCCGTTCCGTCGGGGTCGATGATGTCGTCCCGCCATTTCCCGGGGAGCCCGACCGCTTCGACGAACGCTTCCCAGAACTGCTGTTCCAGCGGTGCCGCCGCCAGCACCTTCCCGTCGGCCGTCGGATAAAGGCGGTAACGGGGCGATCCCCCGGTGACCAGATCGCCGCCGTTGGTCGGCCAGAGCCCCGCCGCCTGGGCGTTGCCGATCGCCCAGAACATGAAGGGAAAGAGGTTGTCCGCCATCGCGATGTCGAGCGTCGCCCCCTCGCCCGTCCGGTCCCGCTCGCGCAGCGCCAGCAGGATATTGAGGACCGCGGGGTAGGCACCGGCCGCGATATCCGCCATCAGCACCGGCGGCACCACGGGACGGTCCCCGGGGCCCATCGAGAGGGAAAGCACCCCGGTTTCGCCGATATAGTTGAGGTCGTGGGCGGCGATGTCGCGCTTCGGACCCGACTGGCCGAAACCGGTGATCGAGCAGTAGACGATCCCGGGGTTGATCTTCCGCACCGTCTCCGGATCCAGCCCGAGGCGCGCCATCACGCCGGGGCGGAACTGCTCGACGAGGATGTCGGCGCGTTCGAGGAGCGGTCCGAGCCGCGCCTTGTCGGCCTCCTGCTTGAGGTCGAGCACGAGCGACTTCTTGCCCCGGTTCAGCATCGCGAAGTTGACGCTCTCCCTGCCCCATCTCGGCACGTAGCGGCGCATTTCCTCGCCGCCCGGCCGTTCGATCTTGACCACCTCGGCGCCCGCCTCCGCGAGCATCAGGGTCGCCATCGGACCCGGCAGCAAGGTGGAAAAGTCAAGGACCAGGATACCGTCGAGCGGGGCGGTCATCGGCGTTCGGATCGCTCTCTGGCCACGACCGCGGCGCGCGCCGGCGCGTCGCCCGGCTGGCCGCTCTGGACGAACAGCGCGCTCGAGACCTCATGATGGTAGGCGAGGCCGCCGCGCACCGCCCGCTCCACCGGCCCGTCGGGATAGCCGAGCCCGAGCCGGCAGGCCATATCCATGTCCTCCGCCCTGGCGAGCCCGTCGTCGAGCAGCCGGAGCGCGGCGTTGTATTTCGGCCGGACCAGGCGGTCGACGATACGCCCGATGCGGTCGGCGGAAACGACGACCGTCAGTCCCGCGCCTTCGAATACGGCGCGCGCGGCCTCGATCGCACGGTC
Organism: Defluviicoccus sp.; assembly: GCA_022823775.1. Taxonomy (GTDB): domain Bacteria; phylum Pseudomonadota; class Alphaproteobacteria; order MPNO01; family MPNO01; genus MPNO01. The sequence goes on from JAJEHI010000004.1 coordinate 18,737, forward strand.
TTCCGTATTGGGCTGGCGCACCAGCTCGACCAAATCGGAGGGCGGGTCGTCGCCGTTCCGGTAGCGCGCGAAACCGACGGCGTTCGAGCCTTCCTCCCCGGCCGACTCGCCGGTGTGGACGCCGAGGCATTCGGTTCCGAGCTCGATCAGGATTGCCCTCCTGGACGGGTCCGGCTCGTAGGGAACGCCAAGCAGAACGACCGTATCCGCATCCTCCGCCGCGCCAGTGAGAAACGAATCGCCCGTCGGGAAGGAACGGCTTTCGCCGGATCGGCGGATCGCATAAGCCATCGTCAGGCCCCGTACATCGCGCTGCCCTCGTAATCGTGGAAACCGCGGCCCGATTTGCGGCCCAGCCGCCCGGCCGCCACCATCCGGCGAAGCAGGGCCGGCGCCGCGGCCCGGGGATCGAGCGTGATCGGGTAGAACGCCTCCGACAGCAGGATCTGGGTGTCCAGCCCGATCAGATCGATCAGTTCCAGCGGACCCATCCTGTATCCGAGCGCGGCCTTGATCGCCGTGTCGATGTCCGCGGGGCTTGCGATACCGGCCTCGACCGCGCGGATCGCATCGTTGTTGAAGGGCACCAGCAGCGCGTTGAGGATGAATCCGGGACGGTCCTGGGTCCGGACCGGGTTCTGACCGGCCGCCTCGGTCCACGCCCAGGCGGCCTCGAACGCCTCGTCGGACGTGTTGATGCCGGGAGACATCTCGATCAGCTTCATCAGCTGGGCGGGAAGGCAGAAATGCATGCCCACCACGCGGTCCTCGCGCCCGCACCCCGACGCGATCTGGGTGATCGAAAGGGTGGACGTGTTCGAGGCGAAGATGGCCTCGTCCTTGCAGATCGGGTTCAAGGCGCGGAACAGGGCCTGCTTCGTGGACAGATCCTCGAATACCGCCTCGATGACGAGGTCGCAGTCGGCCAGCGCGTCGAGTTCGGCGGTCGGGGAAAGCCTGCGGAGCGCCGCATCCCGATCCTCTTCGATCATCCGGCCGCGTTCGACCGAGCGTGCGAAGAACGAAGCGGTCTGCGACGACGCGCGTTCCAGCCCCTCGCCGTCGACGTCGTGGCAGACCGTCTCGAAGCCCGCGCGGGCCGAGACGATGGCGATGCCCGAACCCATGGTTCCCGCCGCGCCGCAGACGCCGACTTTCCGGATTCCGGTCATCGTCTGGCGAAGCTCCGGCCGATGAACTGGCGGTGGATCTGGTTGGTGCCTTCCCAGATCTGGGTGATCTTCGCGTCGCGCATCAACCGTTCGACGCGGAACTCCTTGCAGAACCCGTAGCCGCCGTGCATCTGCACCGCCTCCGTCGTCATCCGCATCGCGAGATCGGACGCGCGCAGCTTGGCGATCGAGGCCTCCACGCCGTAATCGTTCGCGCCGTCGTCCACCAGGTGCCCGACATAGTCGATCCACGCCTTCACCATCGCCAGCTCCCCGGCCAGATCGGCCAGCATGAACTGGTTGCCCTGGAAATCGACGATGCGCCGCCCCGACTGCCGGCGGTCGTTCATGAAGGCGACCATGTCCTTGAACGCCGCATCGGCGATGCCCAGCGCGTGGCTCGCGATGCTCGGCCGCGACTTGTTCAGCGACCGGAGAAGGATGGAAAGCCCCTCCCCCGGCCCGCCCACGAGGTTCGCGCGGGGCACGCGGCAGTTGTCAAAGGCGAGCACGGCCGTCGAAGACGCGCGGATCCCCATCTTGTCCTCGGTCCTCTCGACGGTGAAGCCGGGCGCGCCCTTCTCCAGCACGAGAGCCGTGATCGAGCCCCGGTCGTCGTCGATTTCGGACCATTTCCCGAACAGCAGGATCAGGTCCGCGACGTCGCCGGAGGTGATGAAGATCTTGCCGCCGTCGATGACGACTTCGTCGCCGTCGGGGGAGTAGCGCGTCTTCATCCCGGTCGCGTCCGATCCGGCATTGGGCTCGGTGATCGCGAGCGAGCAGATCGCGCCCCCGGCGACGCGCGGCATGATCCTCGCCTTGAGCTCCTCCGATCCGAAATCGAGCACCGGCGCCATGGCGTGGAAATTGGTGCCGTAGATTATCCCCGTCGCCGCGCAGGCTTCCGAGATCGATTTCACGCATTGGAGATAGACGCGGTACGACATCGGCGCGCCGCCATAGGCGGCGGGAACGAAGATGGCGTTGAGACCGAGCTCCCTGATCGCATCCACGTTTTCCCACGGAAACGAAGCCTCGCGGTCGAAGCGCTCGGCATTGGGCGCGATGACCTCGTCGGCGAGGCGGCCGACCTGATCGAGCAGGATCCGCTCCTCCTCCGACCAGCCGCGGCTGTCGTCGAAGCGATCGAAGACCTGCATCAGTGGTGCATCCCGTGCCCGCCGTCGAGATAGATGGTCTCGCCGGTGAGATAAGGAACGCGCATCCGGAACAGCGCCGCGACGAGGTCCGCCACCTCTTCGGGCGTGCCCGTGCGCCCGACCGGGATGCGCCGTTCCAGCCAGCGCTTGACGGAATCGCGCTGCATGAATTCGCGGTTGAAGTCGGTCTCGACATAGCCCGGCGCCACATTGACCACCGAAATGCCGTCCTCCGCCCATTCGACGGCAAGGCAGCGGGTGATCGCGCCCACCGCGGCCTTCGATACGCAGTAGGCCAAGTGTTCCTTGACCCCCAACTTGTCGAATACCGATCCCATGTTGACGATCAGCCCGCCGCCGGCACGCTTGAGGAGCGCGTAGGCCTCGCGGGAAGCGACCACGACAGCGGTCGCGTTGAGCGTCATCACGCGCTCATAGTCCGCGATCTCTATCTCCGCGCTCACCGACTGACCGTGCGCGCCCGCGTTGTTGACGAGTCCGACGACGGGCGTCGGGTCGTCGGCAAGATCGGCGAAGACTGTCTTGACCGCGGATTCGTCCGTCATGTCGCAAACGACCCCCCGCCCCGCCGGACTCTCGCCGGTCCGGGACAGGCCGATGATCCGATAGCCAGCCTCGTCGAGGGCCTTCGCGGTCGCGGCGCCGAGCCCCTTGCTCGCGCCGGTAACGATGACGCGCCCTTCACTCATCCCTGAAGCCGGGCTTGCGCTTCTCCTCGAACGCCGCCATCCCCTCGTCGGCGTCCTCGGTCCGGTAGGCGAGCGTCGAAAGATCCGCCTCGATCTTCAGCCCTTCCGTGATCGGGTTGTCGAGCGACCTCCGGACCGCCTCCCGGGCGTAGCGGAGGATCGGCAGGCTGTAACCGGTGAACAGCCGGGCGAATTCGAGCCCGGCCTCGATCAGGTCTCCCTCGGCGACGCGGTTGACCAGTCCCATCCGCTCGGCTTCCTCGGCGCCGACGGTGCGCCCCGTGAGGATCATGTCGAGCGCGCGCGACTCCCCGATCAGCCGGGGCAGGCGCTGGGTTCCGCCATAGCCCGGGATCAGGCCGAGCTTGACCTCCGGCATGCCGAGCCTCGCGCCGGGACCGGCGATCCGGAACGTCGAGGCGAGCGCGATCTCCAACCCGCCTCCGAAGGCATAGCCGTTGATCAGCGCGATCGACGGGATCGGCAGCGCGTCGAGCTTCGCCATGGTTCGTTGCCCGAACTCGGTGGCTGCCTTCTCCTGGTGGACCGTGCGGTGGCGAAGCTCCTTGATGTCGGCGCCGGCGCAGAAGGCGCGGTCGCCGGCGCCCGTGATCAGCAGCACCCGGGCATCGCCGGCCGCCGCCTCGTCGAACGCCGCGCCCAGCTCGCGGACGATCGAAAAGGAAAGCGCGTTGAGGGCTTCGGGCCGGTTGAGGGTGATCAGCGCCGCTTCTTCCCGGCGGGTCAGCTCGACGGTCATTGGGCAGCCTCCCTCGCCGGATCGTAGCGCACGGGATCCGGCCGGATCGTCCCCCGCCGCGCCATGTCGACAAGCTCCCGCTTGAGGATCTTGCCGCTCGCCGTCAGGGGAAACGCGTCCATGAGGATGAAATATTCCGGCATGTCATAGCGCGACAGACCCTCGGCATGAAGATGCGACAGGAGAGCGTCCGCGCCGATGCCTCCGATGACCGCGATACAGCCCTTCTCCCCCAGGCGTTCGTCGGGAACCGGGAACACCGCCACTCGTTCGACATCGGCGTGGCGGATCGCCAGGGCCTCGATCTCCGAGGGGTAGATATTGTGTCCGCCGCGGATGATGAGGTCCTTGAGCCGGCCGTCGATGGAGAGATTGCCGTTGTCGTCGAGAGAGCCGAGATCGCCGGAAAGGAACCATCCCGTATCGTTGAAGCTCTCCTCGGTCGCCTCCTGGTTTCCGAAATAGCCGAGCATCAACGCTCCGCCCTTGCCGGCGATCTGTCCGCTGACCCCGGCGCCCACCGGCTTGTCGGGGTCCGTCATATCGAAGATCGCGACCTCGTAGGCGGGGCCGCCGCGCCCGCAGGTCCGCGTGACCGTTTCCGGGTCGTCGTCCGGATAGGTGAAGTGGTGCGAGGAGTTTTCCGTCATGCCGTAGATGTTCTGCGGCTTGATGCCCTGGGCGACGAAGGCCTCGCAGACGACCGGCGGGATCGGCGCGCCCGCCATATAGAAAATCTCCAGCGACCCGATACGGTCCAGCCCCCGCGCCCGCTGTTCCGCCAGCACGTCCATGGCGTGCGTCGGCACGCCCATCGCGTAGGTGGCGCCGGTCTCCGCCAGCCAGTCGATTTTGTCGACGCCGGCCGGCCGGTCGTCGGTGATGAACTCGCAGCCCGACAGAACCCACTGGGCCGCTCCCACCCAGGCGATGTGATGGGAGAGCGGGCTCAGGGACAACAGCCTGGTTTCCGGTCCGATGTCCCAGGTCGTCACCATGTCGCGCGCATTCGCGAAAAGCGTGTTGTCCGAATGCATCACGCATTTGGGAACGCCCGTGGTGCCGGAGGTAAAGGCGAGATAGGCGACCTTGTCCGGATCGACGACGGGTTCGCTTTCGGGCGCCGCGCCCGGGCCGGGAATACGCCGGTCCGGATAGACCGCCTTCAGGTGGCCGATCTCCGCCAGCAGCGCTTCGAGGTCGGCGTCGGCGCGATCGGCGCCCCAGCCCGGCTCGGTAAAGAACGCCGCGCTCTTGAGCCGCTTGAGCAGCGTCGCCACCTCGGCACAGGTGTGGGTCCGGTGGAGCGTTGGATTGCAGGCATAGCCCTGGCGCGAGCAGGCCAGCAGGACGATCACGGTTTCCAGCGCATTGCCGCGCCAGATCGAGACCCGGTCTCCCTCGACGAGCCCCCGGCCCTCCAGTTCCGCGGCAAGCCCATCCGCCCAGGCCTTGACCTCGCGCCAGCTCAGACGCCTCGTACCGTCGCGGAGCGCCGGCGCATCGCCGCGCCGCCGGGCGTGGCGTTCGAGCAGGCCGTAAAACGTCTCGTCGCGCCAGACGCCGGTCTCGTAGTACCGCTTCGCCGCCCGCGGCGCGTGAAGTGTCAGAAAGGCACGCATCTTCCGCGCCGTTCAGTGTCCGAACCGGTCCGGGTCGGGCGCGCGGCGCTCGCGGAAGGCGCTGCCGAGCTCTTTCGATTCCTCGCTGTCGAGATAGCCGGGGAGCAGCAGGTCGTGCGCCATCCGGGCCAGGCCGGATACGCCGCCGTGCCTCGCGTTGAACGCCCCCTTTATCGAGGCCAGGGCGAAGCTGCCGCGCTCGGCGACCTCGAGAGCGTATTCGCGTGTCCGCTCGGCAAGTTCGGCGTCGGGCACCACGCGGTTTATCAGCCCCATCTGGAGCGCCTCGGCGGCCCCGATCCTGCGGTTGGTGTACCAGATTTCCTTGGCCCGCTTCTTGCCGACCAGATCTTCCAGATACCAGGTGCCGTAGCCCGCGTCGAAGGATCCCATCATGGGCCCGACCTGACGGAAGACCGCGCTTTCCTTGGCGATCGTCAGGTCGCAGACCATCTGCAGCACGTTCCCTCCGCCGACCGCGAACCCGTTGACGCTTGCGATCACCGGCTTCTGCAGCTTGTCGATCGCCTCGTACATCTCGAGCGTCGGCAGCATGCCGGCATAGAGCCGGGTCGGTTCCGCCCCGTCCTTGCGCCCGCCGATACAGAAGAACCGGTCCCCCGCGCCGGTCAGCACGATCGCCCGGGTCCGGGTTTCGCGCCGGATACCGTCGATGCAATCGCGGACCTCGTGGCAGGTCTCGATGGTAAACATGTTGCCGTCGTCGGGACGGTTCAGCGTGATCGTCCCGACCGGCCCGTCCTCTTCGTAGAGGATCGTCTGATAGCTCACTCTCGCGCCCCGTTCCTGATTGGGCGCGCATGTTTACGCGAAAGCCCGGCGATGTCACGGCCCGCGCGGGTTGGAGAACGGTATTTGTTCGGCGAGCCGCTTTCCGGTGGCGACGAGCTCCGGCACCACGAACGACGCGCCCGCCCGTACCAGTTCCGCGGCGTGGGGATCGTTCGCCGCGCGGGCGAGAATGGGAATGTCCGGGAGCGTATGGCGGAGCGTCCCGACCAACCGGGTCGCCGCATCCGAATCGCTGACCGCCACCACCACCGACAACGCCGACGGCAGGTGCAGGCTCTGGAGAACGTCGGGACGGCTCGCGTCGCCGAAATACACCGGCTCCCCCTGAGATCGCGCCGTCGAAACGACGACCGGATCGCGGTCGACCGCGATGAACCCGATCCCCTTTTGCTCGAGCTCGCGCGCGACCGTGCGCCCGACGCGGCCGAAGCCCGCGATCACCACATGATCGACGAGGCCGGGCATGTCCCCGGCGAGCTCTTCGACGCTGGCCGATCCCCTCATCGCGGTCCAGTGCGCGAGCCGGGCGCTGGCCCAGGCGAGCGCGGGCGTCGCCATTATCGACAGCGCCACCGCGACGATGAGGACCTGACCGAGCGTTCCCTCGATCAACCCGCCGCCGAGCGCCACGTTGAACACCACGAAAGCGAACTCGCCGCCCTGCGCCAGCAGCAGGCCGAGCGGCCAGGCGTAGAGGCCGGGAAGACGGAACAGGACCACCAGCAATGCAAGGATGACCGCTTTGGTCGCGAGCAGCCCGACGGTCACGAGCAGGACAAACGGCGCCCGGTCGACCGCGACGCCCAGATCCGTCTGCATGCCGATCAACATGAAGAACAGCCCTAGCAGCAACGCGCGGAACGGCTGGATCTCCGCCAGGACCTGATGGCGGTATTCGGTCTCCGCCAGGAGCATCCCCGCGAGCAGCCCGCCGAGGGCCAGCGAGAGGCCGACGAACTCGGTAAATCCCGCTATGCCGACCACGACCAGCAGGGTCGCCGCGGCGAAGATGTCGTCGTTCCGTTCGGCGGCCACGAGCGCGAAAAGAGGCCGCAGGACGAAGCGGCCCAGCACCACGATGGCGACCAGGGCGGCGATCGCCTGCAGCGCCGCGATGCCAAGCGACTCGATGAGCCCCCCTTCGCGGTTCGTCAGCGCGACCGTCAACACGAGGATGGGTGCGACGGCGAGATCCTGCATCATCAGGACGGTGAAGGACGCGCGGCCGAACCGGGTCGCGAGCTGCCGGCGATCCACCAGTATCTGGATGACGAAGACGGTCGAGGAGAGGGAAAGGGCGGCGCCGATCACGATCGCCGCGTCGGCGGCAACGCCGAGCGCGAGCGCGATGCCCGAAATGGCCGCGCCGGTAACCAGGATCTGCGTCACGCCGAGCGCGAACATGGCGGGGGGAAGAACCTTGATCCGCTCCCATGGCAGTTCGAGGCCGATGGTGAAGAGCAGGAACACCACGCCGAACTCGGCGAAGACGTGGATGCTCTCCACGTCGGTCACCAGCCCGATCCCGAACGGACCGATGAACATGCCAGCGACGAGATAGCCGAGCACCGGCGACAGGTTCACGCGCCGGAGAACGAACAGCGCCACAACCGACGCGGCGAGGATGATGACGACGTCGCTGAGGTCGATGTGGGGCACGCGCGGCCTCCAACGCCCGGAGCGGACCTAGATTATCCGGTTCGCGCCGAATCGCCCCATCCGGTTCGCCCGGCACACCCGATTGCTATAGACTCCGGCGTCCCGCTTTTTCGGCACCCGGTTTCCATGCTTCTCAGAATGATCCGAGAGAACCCGTACGGGTGGCTAGTCGTTGCCGTCCTCTTCACGGTCCTCACCCTGGTGATGAGCGCGCGTTCCGCGCTCGGTCTCCTGATCCCGGAGTGGGAGAAGGAGTTCGCCTGGGACCGCACGTTCATTTCGACGGGCGGTTCGGTGATGCTCACGGTGATGGCGATCGGCTCGCCGGTCGCGGGCATGGCGCTCGACCGTTACGGCGCGCGAACGATATTCGTGATGGCCATTCTCGTGACCGCCGTCGCGGTGTGCCTGACCGCGGGAATGTGGGAGGACTGGCACTTCATCGCCGCGTTCGGGCTGATCGGCGGGATCGGCTTCTCGATCGTTTCCGCTCCGCTGATCGGCGCCACCGTCGCCCTTTATTTCGATGCCCGGCGCGGGCTTGCCACCGGCATAGCGACCTCGGGCGCGACCGGGGGCCAGCTCGTGCTGATGCCGCTGCTCGCCGTCGGTCTCGGCACCATCGGCTGGCGCGCCAGTTTCCTGGCGGTCGGCCTGCTGCTGGCCGCGACGGCCCTGCTCACCTGGACGCTGATCCGGCGCGAGGCGCCGGAGAGCCGGATGCGCGGACCGCAGGCCGATGCCGGCAACACCATCTGGACGCAACTCGGCTACCTGATGCGCGACCGCACCTTCTGGCTCCTCGGCATCGGTTACATCGTGTGCGGCTTCACGACCATCGGCGCGATCCGGATTCACTTCCTGCCCTACGCCGCGGCCTGCGGATTTCCGCCGCTGGAGAGCGCCACCGCGTTCGGCGTGCTGGCAACGACATCGGCGATGGGAATCATCGGTTTCGGCGCGGCCGCCGACAAGTTTCATCGCCCCGCCCTGCTCGCCTCGATCTACCTGCTGCGGGCGCTCTGTTTCATTCTGTTGATGTTCATACCGGGCGATTCGGTGCTGCTCTTCACCTTCGCGGCGCTGTTCGGGCTGTTCGATTTCGCCACCTTTCCGGTGGTGGCCAACATCGTCGGCACGCATATGGGGCTCAGGATCATGGGGCTCACCATGGGTCTCCTGTTCTCACTCCACTCGATAGGAGGAGCTCTCGGGTCGTTCGCGGGCGGTTGGGTGTTCGACCTGTTCGCCCAGTACGACTGGATGTGGCTCGCTTCCTTCGCCCTTGCTTTGCTGGCAGCTTTTCTCTCGATCCTGGTGCACGAACCTCATCGGACAGGCTTTATCCGGGTACCCGCACCCGCCTGACCCACACGGAGGCGCCTGGCATGACGATTATCCAGAGCCTGATCGGACTCTTCGCGCTTGTCGGCCTCGCATGGCTGGTCAGCGAGAACCGGGCGCGGCTTCCTTGGCGGACCGTTTTGATCGGGGTGGCGATCCAGTTCGTCCTCGCCCTGGTCCTTCTGAAATGGTCCGCCGGCTGGCAGCTTCTGCTCGCGCTCAACGGCATCGTCGAAGCGTTGCAGGCGGCGACCCGCGCGGGGACCTCCTTCGTCTTCGGATATATCGGCGGAGGCGCGCTCCCCTTCGACGAGAAGATGCCGGGCGGCGCCTTCGTTCTTGCCTTCCAGGCCTTGCCGCTGGTCCTGCTGGTGAGCGCGCTCTCGGCCCTCCTCTACCACTGGCGCGTGCTGCCGGCGGTCGTGGGCGCCTTCGCCTGGGCGCTTTCCCGCCTGCTCCGAATCAGCGGAGCCGCGAGTTTTTCGACGGCCGCCAACATATTCATCGGCTTCGTGGAAGCCCCGCTTCTGATCCGGCCCTATCTGAACGCGCTGAGCCGGAGCGAACTGTTCGTCGTGATGACCGCCGGCATGGCGACGATCGCCGGAACGGTCATGGTGCTCTACGCCACCGCGCTGACCGGCATCGTCGAAAACCCGATCGGGCACCTTCTGACGGCATCGCTTCTGAGCGCGCCGGCGGCCGTGCTGATCGCCCGGGTGATGATCCCCGAAGACGCCGAAACTGGCGGCGGCTCCGTAACGCCCGAGCGGCTCCACGACTCGACCGTGGATGCGATCACCCGGGGTACGCTCGACGGGCTCACCCTGCTGCTCAACATCGTCGCCATGCTGATCGTCATCGTCGCGCTGGTTCATCTGGTAAATCTGGGGCTGGGGCTGCTGCCGGACCTTGCCGGCTCGCCCATCACTCTCGAGCGGCTGCTGGGCTACGTCATGGCGCCCATCGCGTGGCTGATGGGGATCCCGTGGAGCGAAGCGGTCGCCGCCGGCTCCCTGCTCGGCATCAAGGTCGTCCTCAACGAATTCATCGCCTATTTCTCGCTCGCGGGCCTGCCGGAGGGAACCCTCGGCGAGCGGAGCCGGCTGATCATGACCTACGCGCTCTGCGGCTTCGCCAATTTCGCGAGCCTCGGCATCCTGATCGCGGGGATCGGCGGCATGGTTCCGGAGCGCCGGCTCGAGATCGTGGGTCTCGGCCTCCGGTCCATCTACGCGGGCACCCTTGCCGCCTGCATGACGGGAACCGTCGTCGGGCTGCTAACGATCTGACAGGTAGCGCGTTTCCAGGTGCCGCTTGAAGGACCCGGTGCCGAGCGGCGAGCCGGTCGCCTCTCGGAGGAGATCGTCGCTCGATGCCGGCATCGAGCCTTTTCGATGGACGGATTCCCGAAGCCAGGCGAGCAGCGGCGCGAAGTCCCCTCGCGACAGCGCCCCGGGTATTCCGGGGCTGGCCGCCTTCGCCGCCTCGAAGAGCTGCGCCGCGGCGAGCGCGCCCAGCGCATAGGTCGGGAAATAACCCCAGGTTCCGCTGTACCAGTGGATATCCTGAAGACAGCCGCTGGCATCGTCGGGCGGCCGGATGCCGAGAAGGGCGTCCAGCCCGTCGGCCCAGGCTTCCGGCAGGTCGTCGAGCGACAGGCTTCCGTCGATCAGCGACCGCTCCAGCCGGTAGCGCAGGATCACGTGCGCCGGATAGGTCACCTCGTCGGCATCGACGCGAATCAGGCTGCGGGCGACCCGGCGATAATGGCGGCACAGATTGTCCGCCGACCACGCGGGCCCGGTTCCGCCGAAAGCCTCGCGCACCATCGGCGCGAGGAATCCGATGAATTCCGCCGACCGGCAGGCCTGCATCTCGATTAGCAGCGATTGACTCTCGTGCGTCGCCATCCCTCGGGCGGATCCGACCGGCTGGCGGCGCCATTCCGGAGGCAGCCCCGCGTTGTAGAGCGCGTGCCCGGTCTCGTGCAGGACCGCCATGACGCTCTGCGTGAAGTCCGCCGCGTCGTATCGGGTCGTAACGCGGATATCGCCCGGCACGCCGCTGCAAAACGGATGCAGGCTGACGTCGAGGCGCCCGGCCTCGAAATCGAACCCGAGCTGGACCATCAACCGCTCGCCCAGCGCGCGCTGCGCCTCGACGGGAAACGGGCCTTCCATGGGTATCGGTGGAGGTTCGCCCGCCTGCACCTGCAGCACACGGTCGAGGAATCCGGGCAGGAACGAGGCGATGTCGTCGAACAGCGCATCGATCCGTCGGGTCCGCGCGCCGGGCTCGTAGACATCCATCAACGCTTCGTGGACCGAGCATCCGAGCGCCTCCGCTCTCGCTTCGCCAGCGCGGCGAACGAGGTCGAGGACGGTCTGGAGATAGGGTTTGACGGTCTCGTAATCGTCGGCCTCGCGGGCCCCGCGCCAGGCCATCTCGCACTCGCTGTCGGCTCTCGCCATCGCGGCGATCAGATCGCCGTCGAGCGCGGTCGCATGCACCCATCTGCGGCGCATCTCGCGCAGGTTGGCGGCGCGCCAGGGATCGTCCGCGACCTCGTCCTCCGCCGCGTCGAGCAGGTCCGGCATCGCCGCGTCGGTCGTCTTCTCGTGGACGACGCGCCTGAGCGAGGCGAGCTGTTCGGCGCGTCCCCGGGCGCCCTTGCGCGGCATGTTCACCGACCTGTCCCAGGTCAGCACCCGCGCCGCCTCGCCCAGCGCGCCGATTTGTCCGAACCGGGCCTCGAGGATTTCGTAACTGCTTTCAGGCTCGTTCATCCGATGCTTCCTCGCGGCGCCAATGGAAGACGACATAAATCGCCAGCAGGACGAGGGCGAGCCCGTACCAGGTAAGCGCGTATTCGAGATGCCGGTTCGGTATCTCGACACCGGCCTTGCGTCCCACGGGATACCCGCCGGGATTGGGCGTCGCATCCGCGACGAGAACGCGATCGCGCACGCCGGTCAAGCCGGCGGCGGCGGCCATCGCCCCGGGATCGGCGAAAAACCAGACGCCCCTGGCGGGTTCGTTATCCGGTACCCACGCGCTGGTCCTGCCCGGTGTGCGAAGCACCCCGGTCACTGTCGCTTCTCCCGTAATTTGTCCCTCCCGCCGTGTTTTCGGATCGGCGCGGTCGAGCGGGATCCAACCCCGATTGACGAGGACGATGTTGCCGGGACCCAGGCGAAGCGGCGTCACGACTTCGAAGCCCGCCCGTCCGCCGCGGACGCGGTTGCCGATCAGGAACTCGCTGGAATGGAGAAACCGGCCCTTCGCCATGGCCCGTCGAAAGGCGATATCGTCATCTGCCGCGGTAGCCGGATCGATCGATACCGGCGGCAGGGCGAACCGCGCCTCCCGGTGAGCGATCACGCCTTCCTTCCAGTGCAGGCGATGAACCTGCCAGGTGCCGAGACCGACGAGGACGGCGAGCGCGAGCGCCGCCGCGACGGTCGACCAGAGCGTCGGACGAAAGCGGCGCCGGGGCCGGTCAATCCCGCTCGTCGTACTCATGCCGGAGATTCTTGTAGTGGAGCGCGACAAGGAGCCCCTTGATCGGGCGCAGCAGCGCCGGCGCCAGAACGACGATCGCCGGCGGCCATATGGCGACGTGGACCCAGAACGGCGGTCCGGCCAGCATCTCGAGCCAGAATGCGAGCGCGACGACGACCGCGCCCAAGATCGGGATCGCGAAGACCGCCGGCCCGTCGCCGCTGTCATGCGGTCCGAAGTCAAGGCCGCAGGCTTCGCATCTGTCGGCGACCGCCAAGAGACCGTCATAGAGCCTCCCCGCGCCGCAGCGCGGGCAGCGGCAGGCGAAGCCGGTGGCTATGGGCGACCGCGGCGGATGGACGCCCGGCCGGACCATGCGCGTCTAGTGGCCGCCCGGGTTCGCGCCCGCGCCCCACAGGTAAATGCAGCAGAACAGGAATAGCCAGACAACATCGACGAAATGCCAGTACCAGGCAGCCGCCTCGAAGCCGAAATGGTGGTCCGGCGTGAAGTGGTTCTTGTACGCCCGGAAGAAACAGACGATGAGGAAGATCGTCCCGACGAGCACGTGGAATCCGTGGAAGCCGGTCGCCATGAAGAACGTGCTGGGATAGATGCCGTCGCCGAAGCCGAAAGCGGCGTGGCTGTACTCATAGACCTGCACGCAAGTGAAGAGGATGCCGAGCCCGATGGTCAGGCCCAGACCCTGGAGGACGTGCTGCCGGTTGCCCTCCATGAGCGCGTGGTGCGCCCAGGTCACCGTGACGCCCGACATCAACAGGATCAGCGTATTCAGGAAGGGCAGATCCCAGGGATCGAAGGTGACGATGTTCGGCGGCGGCCACTGGTTCTCGATCGCTTCGGTGGGAAACAGCCCGGCGTTGAAATAGGCCCAGAACCAGGCGACGAAGAACATCACTTCCGAGGCGATGAACAGCGCCATGCCGTAGCGCATGCCGATCTGCACGATCGGCGTGTGGTGCCCCTCGAAGGTGGCCTCGCGGATCACGTCGCGCCACCAGCCGACCATCGTAATCGCGACCCCGACAAAGCCGAGTGCCATGAGCCACCAGGAGCCCTCGTGCATGTACCAGACCGCGCCGATGAACAGCAGCCCGGACGCGGTCGCGCCGATTGCCGGCCAGGGGCTCGGATCGACCAGATGGTAAGGATGCTTTTGGCCGTGATGGGTGTACTCGGCGGCCGAATCGGCTGGCGCCATAATTTGCCCCTCTCTCAATTGGCGGCGACCCGCGCGGATCGCGCGGTGTCGGGCTGCTCCGGTGCGGCGAAGAACGTATAGGACAGCGTGATCGTGGTCACATCGTCCAGGTTGCGGTCCTTGGCCATTTCGGGATCGACAAAAAACGAGACCGGCATGTCCACGCTGTCGCCCGCGGCGAGCGTCTGTTCGGTGAAGCAGAAACAGTCCAGCTTCGCGAAATACGGTCCTGCCTTCGGCGGAGTGACGTTGAAGGTCGCCGTACCCGTGACCGGACGGTCTCCGACATTTCGCGCGCGGTAGAACGCCAGCATTTCTTCGCCGAGCTTCACCCTGACGCTCCGCTGCACGGGCTGGAAGCGCCACGGCAGCGCCGAATTGACGTCGGCGTTAAAGCGGATCGTGACCGAACGGTCATGCAGCTTCGCCGGTGCGTCGGCCGCGACCTGGGTGGTGCCGCCATAGCCTGTGACCTGGCAAAACCACTGGTAAAGCGGCACCGAGGCGTAAGCGAGCCCGCCCATGCCCGCGACGATCCCGAGCAGCGCGGCCGCCGTGGCCGCGTTCCGCCGGCGGGACGCGCGCGCCATCCTACCATCCCCCCATGCGGACCATCGACATCACGAAGAACAGGACCACCAGCCCGAGCAGCACCGTGAGCATCACGATATTGCGGGTCCGGCGGCGTTTGTGCAGATCGCTCAGCGGCATTGCCATCGTCCTATACCGGGCCGGGGATGACGCGTTCGACGATCATCGTCGCGAACAGGACGAAGAGATAGAGGATCGAGAAACCGAACAGGCGCGGCGCGCCCGCGTGGTCCTCGGCCCGCCAGAGCTGCCACGCGAGGACCAGGAACGCGACGCTCATCGCGGCGGCGACCGCCGCATAGACGAGTCCCGTGACGCCAAGGAAGCTCGGAAGCAGCGAAACCGGCACCAGCAGGATGGAATAGAGCAGGATCTGGCGCTTGGTCTCGTCGCCGCCCGACACGACGGGCAGCATGGGAACGCCGGCGGCGGCGTAATCGCCGCTCCTGTAAAGCGACAACGCCCAGAAATGGGGCGGGGTCCACATGAAGATGAGGGCGAAGAGGGCGATCCCGCCGAGCCCGACATCGCCGGTAACCGCGGCCCAGCCGATCATGGGCGGAAATGCGCCCGCCGCTCCGCCGATGACGATGTTCTGCGGCGTCCGCCGCTTGAGCCAGATCGTGTAGACGAAGACGTAGAAGGCGATGGTGAGCGCCAGCAGCGCCGCCGCCGTCCAGTTGACCGCGAGCGCCATGACGCTGACCGAGCCGACCGCGAGCACCGAGCCGAATCCGAGCGCATCCCCGGGCTTCATGCGCCCGGCGGGAAGCGGCCGGCCGCGAGTGCGCGCCATCGCCGCGTCGATGTCCCGCTCGTACCACATGTTGATCGCGCCGGCGGCGCCGGCTCCCACCGCGACGCAAAGCACCGCGATCGCCGCCAGAACCGGGTGGATCGCGCCCGGTGCCAGCACGAGGCCGGTCACCGCCGTGAAGACCACGAGCGACATCACGCGCGGCTTGAGCAGCGCAAGGAAATCGCCGATCGGCGGCCCGTCGATCGGGACCGCGCCGGCGGTAAGCTCGATCGGTCTGTCGGCCACGCTCTTCGTCCGCCGCTAGCGAATCTGCGGCAGCTCGTCGTAGCTGTGGAACGGCGGCGGCGAGCTCACCGACCATTCGAGCGTCGTCGCCCCCTCGCCCCACGGGTTTTCGCCCACCCGCTCGCCCGCGGTGAACGTCCGGTAGCAGATCCACAGGAACAGCAGCACGCCGAACGCGGAGATGTAGGACCCGATGGAGGAGACCATGTTCCATCCCGCGAACGCGTCGGGATAGTCGGGGATCCGCCGCGGCATGCCGGCGAGGCCGAGGAAATGCTGCGGGAAGAAGGTGACGTTCACGCCGATGAACATGACCCAGAAATGGATCCTGCCCAGCGTCTCCGGATAGCGCCTGCCGCACATCTTGGGCAGCCAGTAATAGAACCCGCCGAAGATCGCGAACACCGCGCCCATCGAGAGCACGTAGTGGAAATGCGCCACCACGTAATAGGTGTCGTGCAGCGCGTGGTCGACGCCGGCATTGGCGAGCACCACGCCGGTCACGCCGCCCAGGGTGAACAGGAAGATAAAGCCGACCGCCCACAGCATCGGCGTGTCGAAGCGGATCGACCCGCCCCACATGGTGGCGATCCAACTGAAGATCTTGATGCCGGTCGGCACCGCGATGACCATCGTGGCCGCGGTGAAGTAGGCCTTCGTGTCGACATCCATGCCGACCGTGTACATGTGGTGCGCCCAGACGATGAAGCCGACGAAGCCGATCGCGACCATGGCGTAAGCCATGCCGAGATAGCCGAAGACGGGCTTGCGCGAGAAGGTCGCCACGATCTGGCTGACGATGCCGAAGCCCGGCAGGATCAGGATGTAGACCTCGGGGTGGCCGAAGAACCAGAACAGGTGCTGGAACAGGATCGGGTCCCCGCCGCCGGCGGCGTCGAAGAACGTGGTGCCGAAATTGCGGTCGGTCAGCAGCATCGTGATCGCGCCCGCGAGCACCGGCAGCGACAGGAGAAGCAGGAACGCGGTCACCAGGATCGACCACACGAAGAGCGGCATCTTGTGCAGCGTCATCCCCGGCGCGCGCATGTTGAAGATGGTCGTGATGAAGTTGGCCGCGCCCAGGATCGACGAGGCGCCCGCCAGATGGAGCGCGAAGATCGCCATGTCGACCGACGGTTCGGGCTGGCCGGTAACCGAGCTCAAGGGCGGATAGATCGTCCAGCCGCCGCCGACCCCACCGAAGAACGGCGAGGCCATCAGCAGGATGAAGGAGGGAATCAGCAGCCAGAAGCTGATGTTGTTCATGCGCGGGAACGCCATGTCCGGCGCGCCGATCATCAGCGGCACGATCCAGTTGCCGAACCCGCCGATCATCGCCGGCATGACCATGAAGAAGATCATGATCAGCCCGTGGGCGGTGATCAGCACGTTGAACATGTGGTAGTCGCCGCCAAGGATCTGGTCCCCGGGGCTGTTGAGTTCCATCCGGAAGATGATCGACATCGCGCCGCCGATCAGTCCGGAGACGACGGCGAACACAAGGTACATCGTCCCGATGTCCTTGTGGTTGGTCGAATAGACGAAGCGCCGCCAGCCCGTGGGGTGGGCCTCGTGATGGTCGTGGGCCGCCGCGGAATCACTCATTCCCCTGCTCCTCCGTCCAACTCAACGCGTGGACTCGATGCGGGCGACCTTCGTCGCCGGCATTTCGCCGCCTTCGCCCGCGGCGTATTCCTTCTTCGCCCAGGAAATCCAGGCGTTGAACTCCCGCGCCGTAACGACGTCGACGCGGATCGGCATGAAGCCGTGGTTGATGCCGCAAAGCTCGGAGCACTGGCCGTAATAGACCCCGGTTCTCTCCGCCTTGAACCAGACCTCGTTGAGCCTGCCCGGCACCCCGTCGATCTTCACGCCGAACGCCGGCACGGCCCAGGCGTGCAGCACGTCGTCCGCGGTGACCTGGACGCGAACCACCTTGTCGACCGGCACCACGATGCGGTTGTCGACCTCGAGCAGGCGCGGCTGGCCTTCCTTCAGCTCGTCGTCCGCCAGGATCGTCGCGTCGAAGGTGAAATTGCCGTGGTCGGGATACTCGTAGCTCCAGTACCACTGGTGGCCGATGGCCTTCACGGTCAGGTCGGCTTTGGGGATCGTATCCGAGTAGTAGAGCAGCTTGAACGACGGGATCGCGATCAGCACGAGGATCACGACCGGAATGACCGTCCATAGCACTTCGACCAGGGTATTGTGCGTGGTCCGGGTCGGCGTCGGGTTCTTGCCCTCGCGGAAGCGCCACATGACATAGAGCAGCAAGCCCAACACGAACAGCGTGATCAGCGTGCAGATGACCAGAAGGATGTCGT
This sequence comes from Defluviicoccus sp., assembly GCA_022823775.1. Lineage (GTDB taxonomy): Bacteria > Pseudomonadota > Alphaproteobacteria > MPNO01 > MPNO01 > MPNO01. The sequence goes on from JAJEHI010000004.1 coordinate 36,666, forward strand.
GAAGGTCGTCGATGCTCTGCATCAGCGGCGTCGCCGCCTGCTGCAGGCCCATTTGCCAGGGTGTCGGTTCGCCAGCCGATGCGCCGGTTCCGACGAGGGCCGCGGACACGGCCCCACCCGCTGCAAGAATGCGTCCTACGCTGTTCTGCATCCGTATCCTGTCCCTAACGTCCGCGGGATGTTCGCCCTTGGGCAGCGAAACCTCTCAGCAACAGGCCCGACGCGGGCAACCCTGCAAGGGCGTGGAGGTCGCTGGATTGATACACAGCACAAGTTCCGAACACAAGGTGCCCATGGCCGGACGATTCTATCCGAATTACGCCGGGCGGTGGGCCTCTTCGACTCGAATCCGGCTTTCGCGGCCTTATGTCGCAACCCGGATGGGGTTCGGGGTGACAACCTGCCGCGTCGATACCATCATATAGCGGAAGACACCGCATTCCCGCGGTCCGGTTCCCGCCGGACCGCCCTGGAGGAGCCATGGCGGACCTCGCGAAAACCGACGAACTGTTCTTTGACCGGACCGGCCTCGACCGCAACAGGGTGGAGGCCATTGTGGCGGACGCGCTCGCCGATTCGGACGACGGCGAGTTGTTTCTCGAATACCGGCAATCCGAAGGTCTCGGATTCGACGACGGCAGGCTGAAAACCGCCTCGTTCGACACGACCCAGGGATTCGGCCTTCGCGCGGTCGCGGACGAGGCGACCGGCTATGCGCACGCGGCCGAACTCTCGGAGGCGGCGATCGAGCGCGCCGCGACGACGGTAAAGGCGGTCAGCTCGGGCCATAGCGGCACCACGGGCGAAGGCCCCGCCTCGACCAACGCGGCGCTCTATGTCGAGGACAATCCGCTCAACGAGATCCCGTTCGAGCGCAAGGTCGCCCTGCTCCAGGAAATCGACGCCTACGCCCGCGGCCTCGACCCCCGCGTCGTCCAGGTGATCGCCTCGATCGCGGGAGAGTGGCAGGCGATACAGATCGTCCGCGCCGACGGCCGCCGGGCGGCGGATATTCGCCCGCTGGTCCGGCTCAACGTGTCGGTGGTCGCGGCCGAGGGCGAGCGTATGGAAACGGGCGGTCACGGGGTCGGCGGACGGACCTCCTACACCGCCTATTTCGCCGAGGACGCCTGGAAGGCGCAGGTCGACGAGGCGTACCGGCAAGCGTTGGTCAATCTGGAATCGGTTCCCGCGCCGGCCGGCGAAATGCCCGTCGTGCTGGGGCCGGGCTGGCCCGGCATCCTGCTCCACGAGGCGATCGGCCACGGGCTCGAAGGCGACTTCAACCGCAAGAAGACATCGGCGTTCTCGGGCCTCCTGGGCGAACGGATCGCTTCGCCGGGCGTCACCGTGGTCGACGACGGGACCATCTCCGACCGGCGCGGCTCTCTCAGCATCGACGACGAGGGGACGCCCACCCAGAACACCGTGCTGATCGAGGACGGGATCCTGGCGGGCTACATGCAGGACCGCATGAACGCGCGGCTGATGGGCGTCCGGCCGACCGGAAACGGACGGCGCGAAAGCTTCGCGCATTCGCCGATGCCGCGCATGACCAACACCTACATGCTGTCCGGCGACAGGTCGCCGGAGGAAATCGTCGCGGCGGTCCCGAAGGGCCTCTATGCGGTCAATTTCGGCGGCGGACAGGTCGACATCACCTCGGGCAAGTTCGTCTTCAGCGCGTCGGAGGCCTACCTGATCGAGGACGGCGCCATCGGGGCACCGGTCAAGGGCGCGACGCTCATCGGCAACGGCCCGGATGCTCTCACCCGCGTGAAGATGGTGGGCAACGACATGAGCCTCGACCCCGGCGTCGGAACCTGCGGCAAGGAGGGCCAGGGCGTCCCGGTCGGCGTCGGCCAGCCGACGCTCCTGATCGACAACCTGACCGTCGGCGGCACCGCGGCCTGAGGGCCGGACGGCTCCTTTCGTCCTCCCCCGGCCCCTCCCGCAAGCGGGAGGGGGGAAGCGAGGCGGGGGAAGGCGAATCCCCCTCTCCCCACCGGGGAGAGGGTCGGGGTGAGGGGGATGTCGCTAGTAGGCGAACTCCTCGAACACCCGGTCGATATCGCCGGCCCATGGGCCGTGATAGCGTTCCAGCTTGTGCTCGGCCGGACACGAGCCGCGGCGGACGATTTCGTCGAGAATGCTGAGATATCCCGTCTCGTTGTCGCCGACCCGGTCCAGGCGGGCGCGGGCGCGCAGCCCGTCATGGGCGATCCGCAACACCTCCCGGGCGACATCGAGCAGTGTGCCGTCCCGGAACGGCGTCTTGAGAGCCTTGATCGAGGTCTCGTGCCGCAGCCTCCGGTGCTCCTCGACGGTCCAGTCGGCGATCAGGTCGTAAGCGGCATCGAGCGCGGTCCCGTCATAGAGCAGCCCGACCCAGAGAGCGGGCAGCGCGCATAGCCGTCGCCACGGGCCGCCGTCGGCGCCGCGCATCTCGATGTAGCGCTTGAGCCGGACCTCCGGGAACAGCGTCGTCAGATGGTCCGCCCAATCCGACATCATCGGCTTTTCGCCGGGCCGCGCGGGCAACCGCCCTTCCAGGAAATCCCGGAACGACTGCCCGCTCGCGTCGATATAGGCGCCGTCGCGGTAGACGAAATACATCGGCACGTCGAGGACGTAATCGACGTAGCGCTCGAAGCTCATCCCTTCCTCGAACACGAAGGGAAGGATGCCGCAGCGGTCGGGATCGGTGTCCTCCCAGACATGGCTGCGATAGGAGTAGTAGCCGCTGGGCTTCCCCTCGACGAACGGCGAGTTCGCGAAGAGGGCCGTGGCGACCGGCTGGAGCGCCAGGCCCACCCGCATCTTGCGCACCATGTCGAACTCGGACTCGAAGTCGAGGTTCACCTGCACCGTGCAGGTCCGGACCATCATGTCGAGCCCGAGCGATCCCTTCTTGGGCATGTAGTCGCGCATGATCTTGTAGCGGCCCTTGGGCATCCAGGGGATATCGTCCCGCTTCGCGCGGGGATGGAAGCCCAGCCCCACCAGCCCGACGCCGAGCTCGCCGGCCACCTCCTTCACCTCGGCGAGATGGGTGTGCACCTCGTCGCAGGTCTGGTGGATCGTCTCCAGCGGCGCGCCCGATAGTTCGAGCTGCCCGCCGGGCTCGAGCGAGATGTTGCAGTCCGATTTCGCGAGCGCGATCGGATTGCCGTTCTCCAGGACCGCTTCCCAGCCGAAACGCCGCAGGCCTTCGAGCAGCGCGCGGATACCCCGCGGCCCCTCGTAGGGTACGGATTCGAGGGTTTCGAGATGGAAGACGAATTTCTCGTGTTCGGTGCCGATCCGCCAGTCTTCCGGTGGCTTGCAACCTTCCTCCAGAAACTCGATCAGCTGGCGCCGGTCCTCGATGGGCGCGCCCTGGCTTGTGGGAGGTGCGGCCATGCCCGTCTCTCCCCTATGCCCGCGCGGCCGTCGCGGCAACGGGTGCGGTGTCCGCGCGGCGCCAATCGCCGATCACCGCCTGCCAGCAGACCAGGGCCGCGATGGCCGCGGTTTCCGCGCGCAGTAGCCGCGGCCCCAGATCGACGGGGACCACGAAGGGCTGCCCTCGCAGCATGGCCCGCTCTTCCTCGTTAAAGCCGCCTTCCGGTCCGATCAGTACGGCTCGCGGCATCTCGATTTTATCGGTCCGGACCTCGATCAGGTAGTCGGCGATGGGCAGGCCGTGACCGCTTTCGTCGCAGAACATGAGCCGCCTGTCGCCCGGCCAGCAGTCCAGCAGCTCGGGAAGCCGGACGGGTTCGCGGGTCTCGGGCACGTCGCAACGCCCGCATTGTTCGGACGCCTCGATGGCGAGCGCCCGCATGCGCTCCCGCCTGACGCGGCTGGCCGAGGTGCGGGCCGTCATGACAGGCATCAGCGCCGAAGCGCCGAGTTCGACCGCCTTGGTCACCAGCAGGTCGCCCGGCCCGCGTTTCAGCGGCGCGAACAGGAGCCAGAGATCGCTCTCCTCCGGCTGCGGCGCGAGCCGGCGTTCCATGCGGAGCGTTGCGCCGCGCTTCTCCTGCGCTTCGATCCTGCCCAGCCATTCTCCGTCGTGTCCGTTGAACGCGGCCACGGCGTCGCCGGGTCCGAGCCGCATGACGTCCCTGAGGTAATGCGTTCGGTCGCGGTCGAGCGGGACGGCCGCACCGCTCGCGAGCGTCTGGTCGAGGAATAGCCGGACTCGCGGAACCGCTGGCTGCATCGGAAACAAAGCCACCGTCGAAGGAGAAAGCCGGTGCCGATATAATCGGGCGGGAGCCAAAGAGCAATGTCGGGCATCGACGATACCGCCGCGAGCGACATTCCGAAGGGAGGGTGGGTCGACCGGCTCCTTCCAGCCGCGGCGCGTCCCTATGCCCGGCTCGCGCGCCTCGACCGTCCGATCGGAACCTGGCTCCTGCTGTTCCCGTGCTGGTGGTCGATCGCCTTCGCCTCGCCGGAGCCGCTCTCGCGCGAGAGTCTGATCCTGTTCGCGACGTTCGGCGTCGGCGCCCTGACGATGCGCGGCGCGGGCTGCACGTTCAACGACATCTGCGACCGCGACTTCGACGCCCAGGTGGCCCGCACGCGGGATCGACCGCTGCCGAGCGGCCAGGTCACTGTGCGGGGCGCGGCGGTCTTTCTTGCCGTGCTCTTGGCCGCGGGGCTCGCGATTCTGCTGACGCTCGAGCCCTTCGCGATCGCGGTCGGCGCGGCATCGCTGGTTCTGGTCTTCACCTACCCGCTCAGCAAGCGGGTGACCTACTGGCCGCAATTCGTCCTCGGCCTCGCCTTCAACTGGGGCGCTCTCCTCGGCTGGGCGGCGGTCCGCGAGGAGATCTCGTTGGCGCCGGTCCTGCTCTATGTCGGCGGTATCTTCTGGACGCTTGGATACGACACGATCTACGCCCATCAGGACCGCCGCGACGACCCCGCCGCCGGGGTGAAGTCGACCGCGCGGCGCCTCGGCCTCGGGAGCAAGCCGTGGCTTTACGCGTTCTATCTGATCGCCGCCCTGCTGTTCGCCGCGACCGGCCACGTCGTGGGGCTGGGGTGGGTCTTTTTTGCCGGCCTCGCCCTGGCGACCCTGCAATTCGTCTGGCAGGTGGCCGATGTGGACCTCGACTCACCCGGGGACTGTCTCGCCAAGTTCCGTTCGAACCGGCTGGCGGCGTGGCTCATCCTGGGGTCCATCGTCATCGCCCAGCTTGCGCAATAAGGGCCGCCTCGGCCTCGGCGATAT
>JAJEHI010000021.1 GCA_022823775.1 Defluviicoccus sp.
CGCCGCCAGCCGAGGATGGCATAGAGGTGCTCGCGCTCGAGCGCGATGTCGCCGACGCAGCCGATGCAGCCGGCGACGGTGCCGGCGGCGAAGTCCGCTTGCAGGGTCATCGTCGCCGTGAACTCCTCCGCCAGCGGCTCCGCGCCGGGCCGGCGGTAGCGGTAGACCCCGCCGGCGCTGCCGGCGTAGCTCGCCGTGCCCGAGACCGGGAGCTCGGGCGGGACGCGCGCATCGAGCTCCGGACCGTCGACGAACGGAACGATCTCGGCGTCCGCCGGGTCGAGGCGCCGCGTCGTCCGCGCGCCGTCGAAGCGCATCCAGAACCCGGCCGACAGGTAGTCGGTCGGGTCGTCGTTATCCCAGCTCACCAGGGCGTAGGCGAGTGAAACGCCGTCCCGGTCGGTCCGGCCCATGGTCCACCGCCGGCCCGAGTGGTTGGGCATGAAGGGGAACCAGGACCACGAATACCATTCGTCACGGAGGCTCGAGAAGTTCTCCGTGCGGCCGTCGGCGCGCGGAATCGCTATGCGCAGCACCTCGCCGTCGAAGCTCGTCGGGCGGGGGGAAGCCTGCTCGTCGTCGCCGCTGGAGCAGGCACCGAGCGCGAGCGCGAGGACGAGGCAGGCGAGACGGGCGGCGGTGTCCATGAAATCCGGTCTCCTCGATCGAATTCGCGCGACAGGAAAGCGCCCGTCGGGAAGTTCATTATACCGGTTCGGCCGGGTCCCTTCGGCCCCTGTTCGACCCCCTACCATGCGCTCCCGGTTGGGCGTTGAGGCAGGGCGAACGCACTATTTCCGCGTGCGGAATGCCCTCGGCCAGGACGGCGAGTTCGCGCCCGCCCCATCGCCAGGCGTCGCAGGCGGGAGCCCCGCGCCCCGGTCATCCTATCCTCGTTGCGTCCATGACCACATGGCAGGCAGCGGCACCACGATCAAGGCCGCGCCGGTCGGTCCTGTCCAGCAACAAGTACATTGAATCGAATGGCTTCGTGTGTATATAGTTGCGCAACAGTCAAGAGATCGTCAAGCGTCTCAAGGCCGAGGGGTTCGAACTGGTGAGCGTCAAGGGATCGCACCACAAGTTCAGAAAGGGCGCGATCACCGTGGTCGTGCCGCATCCGAAGAAGGACTTGCCCTTCGGCACCGCCCGGAGCATCGCCCGGCGCGTGGGCTGGTACTGAGGAGGCAGCCATGCACTACGTCGCCGTCATCGACAAGGATCCAGGCAGCGCCTACGGGGTCCAGTTTCCGGAGGTGCCGGGATGTTATTCGGCTGCCGACAGCTTCGACGACATCGTTCCCAACGCTATCGAGGCGTTGAGCCTGTTCTTCGAGGACGGCGAGCCGGCGCCTCCGCGCGGTATCGAAGCGGTACGTGAGGAAGTTGCCGGGAGCATCGCGGAGGGCGCGGTGCTGATGATGATCCCCTATGCGCGGGACCGGAAGCGGGTCGTGCGAGTGAATTTGAGCCTGGAGAAGGGGTTCGTAGATACTCTCGACGAGGCGGCGCGCATGCGTGGCATGACGCGCTCCGCGTTCGTTCGGAAAGCAGCCACGCGGGAGATTCTCGACCCTTCCTGAAACGGGGTGGTTCGTCGGCTTGCGCGCCTCGGCGAGGCGGCTCGGTCGCAGTTCGGCGCCAAGAAGCGGCCGACGATGACGCAACAGTCCTCGAGGTTGAGATCGAGGCAGGCGTTCAAGCGGACCGCGCGACGATCGGTGTCATCAAGGCTGCGCGGTCCAGCCGCGCCAGCGCTACCTTCTGCTGGACGAGCACGCGCAGCGTGTGGAGGATCTTTCCGGGGACAACGTGGTGACGGCGCAGATCGCGCTGGAGCAGGGATCGGTGGAGGCGCTGGCGCCGGTGCTGCGTGGTCTGGGCGTGCTTCGGCGGCTTGAGGAAATCCACATTCGGAAGCCGACAGCTTGTCCCTTGACGCCCGGACGGCGAGGCGAACCATTGAACGGGCGACACCGCGCCATCGGAAACCGCTCGTGCGCTTACCGGTCCGGTGACATGAATGCCGGCTATGTCCGGGACTGGCGCGAATGGCGGGAAGCGCTGGATTGCCCCCAACCGGGATCGTCGAACGGGACGAACGTTCGAATTACGTTCGATCCATGCCGCACGACACCACCGGGAGACCGGAGTAGCGGCGTGTCGCCGCCCGATGCTTGCGGTGCTGGGCGATGCGCCGATCCGGAGCGGGCGCACCCGTCGGATCGTCTGGTAGCGGGAAGATATGGAGATCGCCCGCGTTAGGGTCGCGCCCGAGATCCTCCTGGACCTGAAGCGCCAACGTGTTCATGCCGCGCCTCATGTCGGTCACCCCGGTCGTCAGCCAGTCGCGAACGCCGCCCGGAACCAGAATCATCGCTGGCCAGGTGCGAAAGAACCCTCAACGCTCCTCCCGCACGTCCACCAGCCGGGTTTTCATCGTCGATCTCGGGAGGGTGCCGGGCGGGACGAGTTCGACGCGGGCGGTGAAGATCAGCTTTTCGCGGAGCGCCGTCTCCAGCGCCCTGGCGAGCGCCGGGAGGTTGCGGGCCTCCTCGCCGTGCTCGACCTCGATGGGCAGCGGAGGGTCCGCCGCGGGGCCCGGCTTCGGCAGGACGATCCTGAGCGCCCCGGTGGTGTCGGGGCGGAAGCCGGCGACGACGTCCTGGATCGCCGACGGCCACACGTTCACGCCCCGCACGATCAGGAGGTCGTCGGTGCGCCCGACCACGCGGATGCGCGGGCCGGTGCGGCCGTTGCCGCACGGCGAGGTCCTGACGACGACCCGGTCGTTGCTGCGGAAGCGGAGCAGCGGCGCGGCCTCGCGGTCGATATGGGTGAACACCATTTCGCCCTCGACCCCGTCGCGGTCGAGCGGCAGCACCGCGCCGCTGTCCGGGTCGATTATCTCCATCGCCACCATGTCGGGGGTCAGGAAGTGGCAGCCGTCGCGCACATCGCTCTCGGCGGCGTAGACCGGAACGACGTCGCCGTTGCCGACGGATTCGGTGACGGTCGCCTGCCAGGTCTCCTCGATCTGGCGGCGGATCGCGGGAACGCCGCCGCCCGGCTCGGCGCCGACCGTCAACCGCTTCACCGGCAGCGCCGCCACGTTGATGCCCCGCCCCCGCGCCGCCTCCGCGAGATAGAGCGCGTAGGACGGGGTGCAGGCGAGCACGTCCGCCTCCATCAGCGCGATCGAATCGAGCAGGCGGTCCGTCGCTCCGGCGCCGATGGGAAGGAACGTCGCGCCGAGATCCTCGATCCCCTGCGCGAGGGGGATGCCACCCACGAAGAAACCGATGCTGAACCCCATCGCGACGGTCGAGGTCGGTCGCACGCCCTGGCAGTAAAAGACGCGCCGGATCGCCTCGCGCCACAGAGCGGAATCGTGCGCCGTAACCGGGATGTAGGACGGCACGCCGGTGGTGCCCGAGGATGCGTGGACCCGCACGATCCGCTCCCGCGTCGCCGCGGCATGGCTGCCGAACGGAGGGCGGAGGCGCTGGCTGTCGCGCAGCTCCTGCTTGGTGGTGAAAGGAAGTCCGGCGAGGTCGTCGACGCTCCGGATATCCTCGAACCCGGCGCCAGCGCTCGCGAGCTTCCGGGCGGCGAAGGAGGAGTGCGCCTTCAGATAGGCCATTTGACTGCGCAGTTTGCGATCCTGCAGCGCGCGGACCTCGTCGGCGCTGGCGGTCTCGACCGGGCTCAACGCGATGTCGGTCATTCGATCGGCCCTCCCCGTCTGCCGCCCGGCTCACACTTGCAGGTGCGCGGCGAGCGTGTCCTCATCGATCTCGGCGGCCGAGCCGGCGAGCACGACCTCGCCGCGGTCCATGACGATCACCCGGTCGGCGATGTCGCGCGCGAAGGCGAGATTCTGCTCGACGACCAGAAGGGCGCGTCCGGCGGCCTTGGCTTCGCGTAGAAACCCTGCCATGCGTTCCACATTTTCCTGCTGAACGCCTTCGCTGGGCTCGTCGAGCAGCAGCAGCCGTCCGGGCTCCGCGATGCCGCGCACGAAGGACAGGAGCTTCCGTTCGCCGCCGCTCAGTGTGCCGGAGGACTGGGCCATGCGCGCCTCAAGGACCGGGAAGGCGGCGAGCAGCGGGGCGTGGCGGCCGGCATCGATCGGGCCCATCAGGGTGAGGTTGTCCCGCACCGAGAGATTGTCGAACACCGGCCGGTCCTGCGGGCAGTAGACCAGACCCAGGCGATGCCGTTCGTCGGGCGCGAGCCCGTCGAGAGGCTGCCCGGCCAGCCGCACCGTCCCGGATCGGAGCAGCAGGTGGCCGGTCAGCAGGCGCATCAGCGTCGTTTTGCCGACCCCGTTCCGGCCGAGCACGCAGCACGCCTCGCCCGCCGCGATCGCGCCGTGCACGCCACGCACTACGGTTGTGGCACCGTAGCCGCCGGTCACGCCGGCAAAGGAGAACACCTCCCCGTTCGCGGCCCCGGTCATGCCGACGCTCCGACATAGACCGCCCGCACCCGCTCGTCCGCCTGGATTTCGGCGACCGTTCCCGAGGCCAGCAGCCGGCCCTGGTGCAGTACGAAGATCCGGTCGGCGATCTCGCGCACGAAGGTCATGTCGTGCTCGACGATCACCGTGCAGGCCTGGAGGCGCGAGCCGACCCATCGGATCGCCTCGACCACCTCTCGACTCTCGGCCTGCGACAGGCCGGCCGACGGCTCGTCGAGCAGGATCAGGCGCGGTTCCGCGATCAGCACCATGACGAGCTCGAGGATCTGGCGCTGGCCGTGCGAGAGGTCGCCCGCGCGGCGATCCTCCTCGGCCAGGAAAGGGAACCGGGCCTGCGCCTCGCGCAGGATCGCGCTGGACCAGCGGTGGCTCCGCATGCGGACCAGATCGGCGAGGCGGGCGCGACCGCCCCAGAGGCCGACGTTGAAATTCTCCGCGACCGTGAGGTCCGGGAACAGGCTGGGCGCCTGGAACTTGCGGCCGACGCCGATACGACTCAGCACGTCCGCCGCCGCGCCCGTCCGTTCCCGGCCGAGGATGCGGATCCGGCCGCTCCGGACCGGAAGCTCCCCGGTCATGGCGTTGAAGCAGGAGGTCTTGCCGGCCCCGTTCGGCCCGATCAGGCAATAGACGCCGGGACGGTCGACCGCGAGATCGAGCCCTTCCAGGATACGGACCCGATCCACGCGGACATGCACATCGTCGAGCGCGAAGCCGGTATCGTCCGGCGCGCCGGGCCGGGCCGGGCTCTCTATGTCCCGCGCGGCGGCGCGGCGCCAGAGCCGCTCGAACCGGGGCTCCACGAAGCCCATCAGACCCTGCCGGAAATAGAGTACCACGACGATGAATATGGCGGCGAGGATCACCTCCCACCAGGAAATCTCGTCGCGCAGATCGGCGGTCAGGATGCCGATCAGCACGGCGCCGACCACCGGGCCGTAGAGCGTCGCCCGCCCGCCGACGGCGGCCCAGATCACCAGGTCGGCCGAGAGGATGAAGCCGCAGAGCTGCGGCGTCACCAAGTTCTGCTGGGGGGCGTAGAGCGCGCCGCCGATGCCGGCGAGCACGCCGCTGATCCCGAAAACGACAGCCTTCACGTTCTGCACCGCGAAGCCGCAGAAGCGCACCCGCTGCTCGTTTTCCGCGACCGCCCGCCAGAGCACGCCCGCAGGCGCGCGCCTGAGCCACGCGACGCCGAGCACGCAGACGGCGAGAGCCGAGGCGGAGATGTAGTAGAGATCGGTGAAGTCGCTCAGGCCCGGCAGGCCAGGGATGTTCTTGAGGCCGTTGAAGCCGCCGGTCACGTCGTTCCAGCTGTTGGCGATCTGAAAGGCGAGCAGGGTGAGTGCGAGGGTGATCATGGCGAAGAAGGGCCCGGTCAGGGTTCGCCCGCGGAACACGAGGACCCCGATGCCGTAGGCCAGCAGCCCGGGCGCCAGCGCGGATGCGGGCAACAGGACCAGCAGCAGCCAGCTGTCACCGAAATGGATCAGCGACAGGCCGGAGAGATAGGCCGCCAGCCCGAAGAACATCGACTGTCCGAGGGGCAGAATCCCGGCCTGTCCCCAGCACAGCCCGATTCCCATCGCGGCGATGGCGTAGAGAAAGTAGAGAGCCAGCGTGTAGGCCCAGAACTCGCCCACCAGCTGCGGCAGCACGGCGAGCGCCGCGACGAGCGCCGCGCTATGTACGAGGAAAGAGGCCATTGGGGCGCAGCCAGAGGAACAGGATCGCGATGACGAGCACGGTGGAGTAGCCCCAGGTCCGGTCGGAGACGGCGCTGACGACGCTCTCGACGCCGCCGATGACGCCGGCGCCGGAGATCAGGCCGACCAGGCTCCCGAGTCCGCCGACCACCAGGACAAAGAAGGATTTCAGGATGAAGTCGAGACCCAGCGTCGGATTGACCGGCAGCAGCGGCGCCAGCATCACGCCCGCGAGCGCGGCAAGGCAGCAGCCGAAGACGAAGGTGTTTCGCGCGAGCGCCGTGACGGGAATGCCGACCGACCCGGCGAGCTCGGGGTTGTTGACGACGGCCCGGATGCGCCGGCCGGTGGCGCTCTGGACGAACCACCAGACCAGCCCGGCGACCAGCGCGATGGAGACCGCCGTGAGCAGCAGCCGGTAGGCGGGATATCCCGCGCCGAGAACGTCGACGCTTCCGGTAAGCGGGGTCGCGACGCTCCTGAAGCCCCTTCCGTAGATGGCCTCGACAGCTTCGCGCAGCAGCATGCTGAGCCCCCAAGTCGCGAGCAGCGTGTCGAACGGCCGGGCGTAGAGCGGCCGCACCAGAATCCGCTCGACGACCAGGCCGATAAATCCGCACACCAGCAGCGCGAGCGGCACAGCGGCGAGGAACGGTAGATCCTGGGTCTGGACGAAGAAGGCGCAATAGGCGCCGATCATGACGAACTCGCCATGGGCGAGGTTCATCACGTTGAGCAGGCCGAACACGACGGCGAGCCCGAGCACGACCACCGCCAGCGTCGATACCTCGTACACCACATTCAGGATGTTGGTGGTGAGGATCGGGTCCATCGCACTCGTCGTTTCCGGCGGGGGCTACCGGGGAGAGTAACAGACGCGCACCGTGCGGGAACTCCGGATCATGGCCCGGTTCGGCCGCGTCGGCGGGCGCGGCGGGCGCCGCACCCGCTCAAGACAGGATCAGCTGCAGGCCTGGCCGTGCGCCACCGCCTTGAAGGTCTCGACGATCTCGAAGCTCGTGCCCTTGCATTCGGCGAGGAACATGTCCTTCACGACGTGCCGGTTGGTCATGACGGCCGTGCCGGTCGCCGTCCTATATCGCAGGGCGTTGGAGGCCGCCATCAGCCTGCCCGCGTCTCCCGTGCCGCCGGCTTTCTCGATCAGCGCCTTGGCGCAATAGACGCCGGAATAGGAATCGACACCCAGCATGCTGAGCGGCGGCGGCTTGGGCGCGAAGGCCTTGGCGAAGCTCGCCTTGAACTTCGCGTTGGCCTCGCTCTTCTCGTTCACGAAATAGGACATGGCGCTGTAGAGCCCGTTGGAGCTCTTGTCGCCGATGCCGAGCAGGGTCAGCTCCTCCAGCAGGTACGAGATGCGCTTGATCGACTTGTCGAGACCGAAGCCAGCGAAGGTCCGGTTGAAGTTCACGTTGTCGCCGCCAACCAGGGTGATGACCACGAGGTCGGGGTTCTTCGCCTTGATCCGGGTCACAGCGTCCTCGAACTTGTTGGGGGCGCCGAGCGGCACGTATTCCTCGCCGACCACCGATCCGCCGGCTTCGGCGATGTATTTCTTGGCCTGCTCGTTGGTCTTGCGAGGCCAGACATAGTCGTTGCCGATGAGGTAGTAGGTCTTCGCGCCCAAGGTCCTGGCCAGCCAGGTAATCGAGGGCTGTACCTGCTGCTGCGGCGTATCGGCCGTCACATAGACGTTGGGGTTGCATTCCCCGCCTTCGTAGAGCGGCGTGTAGACATAGGGGATTTTGCCCTTCAGCGCCGCGACGATCGCCTCGCGCACCGCGCTGTTGTGCGAACCGACCACCAGCTCGACCTTGTCGCGCAGCATCAGGCGGATCGCCGCCTTGGCCGCCTCGGCGGGCGGCGCGCCGCCATCGGCGGGAACGATGGTGACCTTGCGTCCGCCGATTCCCCCGGCAGCGTTGATCTCGTCGACGGCGAGTCTGGTGCAGGCCGTGCCGGTCGGGCCGAACAGCGCCGCGGGGCCGCTCAGCGGGAAGAAGGTGGCCATCTTCAGCTCGTCGGCGGCGCGGGCACCGGTAAACACGGCCGGCGCGACGATCGCCGCACCCGAACCCGCCGCACCGGCGACAAAGCGGCGGCGCGACACCTGTCCGAAGTTTCTGGGCATGGGTCTCTCTCCCTGTTTGCGGAAAATATCGTCGTTTCTTGCGGTCAATCGAAAGGGGGGGCCGGGGCAGGCGGCAGCACCGCCTCGACGGCCGCGCTCAACGCCAGCAGAGCGCGGTCGCTCCCGGCCGGGCCGTCGATCTCCATGCCGATGGGCAGGCCGTCGCGAGAGAGACCGGCCGGCAGGGTGACGCCGGGGATGCCGGCAAGGCTGGACGGGCCCGTATTCCGGATGAAGGTGAGGAAGGTCGGCACCCGCCCGCCGTTGAGCTCGACCGTCTCGTCTTCGCCGATGGGAGCGGCGGGGAGCGGCGTGGTGGGGAAGATCGCCGCAGCCACGTCGTTGGTCTGGAACCAGTCGGCATAGGCGGCCTGGAGTTTCGGGCGGGTCCGTTCCAGCGCCTTGCGGTAGACCGGCTCCGGGATCGCCCCCTGGGGCGTAAGCACGGCTTGCAGCAGGCCGGCCACATCGGGGCTGGCAACGGCGTCGGCGAGGCCGGCGAAATCGAGCGACAGTCCGCTTTCCGAAAGATAGCGGCCGAGCTCGACCACCGTCTCGTAGAGGGCGATAGGGAACCCCGCCTCCTCGTCGAGCTTCGGCACGTCGGGCATGTCCGCTTCCACGAGAACCGCGCCCTCCGCCGCGAGCGCGGCCAGCGTCTCTTCCGCCACGCGAGCGGTCTCGGGATCGAGGTTATCGTAGAAGTGGGTGCGCGGAACGCCGATCCGCGCGCCTTCCAGGGCGAGCCCGGGCAATCCGTCCGGCACGCCGGCGATCGCGCTGTCGAACAGGGCGAGATCCTCGACCGAGCGCGCCAGCGGGCCCGCGGTGTCCCGCGTATTGGAGATCGGGACGATGCCCTCCCGCGCATATCGCCCGGTGGTCGGACGAAACCCGGCCACCCCGCAGAGCGCAGCCGGGACGCGTACCGAACCCCCGGTGTCCGTGCCCATCGAGACCGGTGCCATCCGCGCCGCGACGGCGGCGCCGCAGCCGCCGCTGCTGCCGCCGGGAATCCGGGCCGGGTCGTGGGGATTCCGGGCGGGACCGAACGCGCCGTTGTTCGACGTGATGCCAAAGGCGAGCTCGTGCATGTTGAGCTTGCCCATGACATAGGCGCCCTCGTCGATAAGCCGCTGCAGAACGGGCGCGTTGCGCGCCGGGCGATGGTCTCGAAGACCGGGCGTACCGCCGGTCGTCGGCATGTCGGAAGTATCGAAATTGTCCTTCACCGGCACCGGCAACCCGGCGAGGCGGCCGCCTGCGACCGCGCGCGACGCGGCGTCGAGCACCCGTCCCGGGTCGAGGTGGATGAAAGCGTTCAGTCCGGTGCCGCGCTCGCACGCCGCCAGCAGCGCTTCGGCGTATTCGCGAGCGGAAATACGTCCCTGGGAGATTTCGTGAAGTGCCTCGGACGCCGTCCAGTCGACAATTTGGTTCATGATCGCCTCCCATCGCCGGGGTCGACCTGTCGAAATGCGTGCCGAGTCGCGACCGGCCTGTCACATGGAACTATCGCCCGGCCGCGCGTCCGTCGCCATCCCCGGAATTGAGGATTTTCAGTTGCCGTCGCTTGCGGGAAAGGCAAACCGCGCGGCAAGACGGGTCCGGTTCGAAACGCCGAGTTTGGAGAAGATGTGCTTGAGATGGGTCCGCACGGTGGTGACGGATATCCCGAGCGCCTGGGCTATCTCCATGTCGGTCCTGCCGAACGTGGCCGACAACGCGATCTCCTTCTCGCGCGCGGTCAGCTTGGTCTCGTGCGCGATCCGTTCCACCGGCCCGCCGGGCGAAGCGCCCGAACCGCGGCCTCCTTCCCGCGCGAGCGCGCGGTGCATCGCGTTGGTGAAGGCCGGGCCGATCGCATCCACGATCTCGATTTCCCGGCGCGAGAAATCTTCCTTGCCGCGCCCGCGCCAGATCCTCAGATCGCCGATATTCATGCCCCCGGCATACGCATAGTAGTTGATGCCGTAATAGAGCCCGTCGCGGGCGAGAAAATCGTTGAAGAACTCGCTCCGTTCCAGCGCCTGACGGGAAATCACGTCGTTCACCGAGGTGGTGCGTCGGCGGCGCTGCAGGGCCGGGGTGATCGGGTCGCGGAACTGGTAATACGCCTCGTAGGAGGACAGGTTGTCGTCCGACATGTTGAGGGCCACTCGCCCTCCGAACTTTCCGTCCTCCTGGCACCACACATAGGACGCGAGGTAATCGGCCTTCAACAGGTCCCGCAGCAATGGGCAAAGGGAGACGCGCAGATCGTGGGACGAGTGACCGGCGGACAACTCGCCCATGATGCGAAAGACGATTTGCGACTCACTGGAGGTCAGGTTCATCCTGATGCTCCCCGGCGAGACAGGCTAGCGCCGGGTCGATTCGCACTCAACTCAGTCGTTGCCGCGGCGTCGCCGAGGGCCCTTCCACAGCATGGCGGTATGGACGGGCGGGCGGTGAGCCGGCGGCGGGGCGCGGGTGCCTGAAACCGGTCCGGGCGCCACCGGCCCGGTATCCCCAGAGGCAGTGTGCAGCACCAGCCTCAACCGGTTAGCGAGCGGACTCCGAGCGCCAAACCGGAGCGCGGATCTTGGCTCGACTTCCGCGCAATCCAGCCGGTATTCGGCAGACTGAGGAAGCCGTGAAACCCATGGGTTCCCGGCACCTTCGACGAGCTGCATCCAGCCCCGATGATGGAAGTGTGCTCCGCAACTCATTCCATCACCCGAGCGCGACCGGAGCGAACAACCCTAGGACCGAAACCCCCATCGAGATGGCTGTCCACAGACGCCTTTCTCGTTGTGCCCTCCGCCATTCCCGATGTAAGGCCATCCCCCCGATGGCAGTTCCCGTCACCGCCAGCAGCAACAACAGGTCTTTGGCGTTCGACGACATTCTTGAAGCGCTCCCGTTCATGGCGGCGCTCGGTACACGGGGATGCGGAAGTCTACCCAATGTGCGCCCGGGTCGCGGTGTTCCGCCAAGAGGAAGTCAGGCTCGCCGTCGCCTCGCTCCAGCGTGAGGGGCTTTCCCATCAACTTGCCGAAGCGGACGAGCGCTGCGGTTGCGGTTTCGGCCAACACGCCGGACCAGGCCTCGCTCGCGCTGACTTCGTTGATCGAGTAATAGGACATCGTTGCTCCTTCCCGCCGTTCTGGGTAGCGCTTATCCGGGGGGAACGATATTCGAAGCTCACCGCATGTCGTCTCAATTCCGTAATTTGACCGAAGAAGCCGGTGCCAGGGCGCAAATTGGAATCGGGGATAGGAGCGGCAATCCGGATGGAGGACGCCCGGCCGGTGACCCCGGACGGTACTCCGGGGCAGGCGTGCCGGCGGGACATCTATGGGAAACGGGCGGGTCAGCCTTTCTGCTTGCGGTCGATGCCAAGGCCCATCGCGATCCCGCCCCAGTACTGGACCCCGCCCCGGGTCTTGAGCCCGGTGCCGACGATCACCTCGTTGCGCTCGGGCCGCATCGGGCGGACCGCGTTCAGGCTGGCCGTGGTGTATTTCGTCTTGCGCCGGCCCTTCTTGGCCGCGGGCGGCTCGTCGGCGCAGCGGCGGATGTCGCCGTCCACCATCGCCTTGAACCGCTCCACGACATAGCTGTCGTCGGAGAAACCCCTGCCGAAGAAATGGGTGAGAAACGTCGAGGCCGTGTTGCCCGGAATCGCGATCGCTGTCGTCATGTTGCCGTCTCCATCGCGCGGCGGCAGAAACGGAGGCGGATGCCGTCCTCCGGACATCCGACCGCTGTCCGGCTCACGGCCACACTCTTCTCATGGTGCCGCCGGTCGGGCCGGCGGCGAGCGCGCAATAGACCCGTGGGGACGGTCGAATGGCGATCGGGTGCGGGTTTCTGTGGGCTGACGACCGGAGCGCGAGGCGCGGTCGCTACGGCATTCGAAACGATGAACGGTTCGATCAGCGCTTGCCGAGATCGGGGAGGGATATCCCCACCTGGACGATCCGCGGCCGATCGACCCCGGCGACGCCGACATACTTGAAGACCCTGGCGTCGTGTTCGCGCGGCCGGGCTTGCTGAACCACGACCCGCTTCGAACCGTCGAGCAGCGCGGCAAACGGCGCGGCCTGCGTGCCCGCCTCAGGATCGGTGGGGAAGGCGAACTCGATCCCCTCGACGTTGGTGAACGCCACCCGCCCCATTTCATCGCTGACCCAGAATTCCGTCACCGCCGAACGCTCCGCAATGCTGGTCAGCACCGCATCGATCTCGTCCTTGCTCATACCCGCCTTCAGCGCGGCGGCGACGAAATGCGCCGTCAGCATCGCCTCGGCGACCATGTGCTTGGAGTGAACCTCCTCCAGGGCCGATCGGTCCTCCGCCGCCGCGCCGCCGCACAGCAGCACCAGCAGGCCAACGATCCCGATTGCCTTCTTCATCGGCCGATCCCCTGTTTCGAATGGCGGACGCCCGATGATGGTCCACGCCCGTCAGCGCGTCCACTCCGGCCCGGCGACATTCAAGCCGGCTGTGTCCGGACCAGGCGCGAATGGCGGCAAGCGCTGGATCGCCCCTGAGCGAGGCGTGTCGAACGGGGCGAATGTTCCGCTTGGGTTCGATCCGCGGAACGCGCATCGACCGAAAGATGGGAGTTGTCGCGTCACCGCCCCGGGATGCCGACAGGCGCGGGTGCGGGGTCCGTCCACACGTAACCGCTCGGCACGGTCGTTGCCGGTCGTGACTGCGCGACGGCGATCGCGGCGTGTAACGTGGTGCGCTACCGAGAATCACGAGGATCGGGCACAAGAGACCGCGAGCGCTGCACGGGCGCGACGACGCGGCTCGGCTACCCGCCGGTCTCGCGCCACGGCTTCGGCGTATCCTGTTCTGTTTGCACGAGGCAACGTATGCGGGCAGCTCAGACGCGCCGGGCTTCCGGCTGTATCCCCTGAAGAGTGATCGGGCGGGCCAGCGGAGCGCCCGCGTCTCGTGCAACTGGCGCGTGGCGTTCCGCTTCGAGGACGGCGCGGCTGTTGATGTGCACCTGATCGGCTACCAGCGGCCGAATGGGAGCACTGAAAATGAATGACATTGCGTGCGATCGCGTCGGTCGGATGCAGAACCCGCCGCATCGGGTGCAACCGATCCGCGAGACCATGGACGATGTGGGCTGGAACGTGACCGAGACGGTAGCGCGGCTCGGCTGCGAGTGAGGGACGCTGTCGCGGCTGCTGAACGGCTAGGCGGAAGTGTCCCCGAACATGCGCGGGGCGCCGCTGGCCGTCTGCCGCTTCGACCGGTCGAACATCTCGCCCGCGACCTTTGGCGCGCTGTTCCGGTCTGTGAAGGATCCGACAGAGCGCCGGACGCGAGGGGGGCGCCATACAACCCAGCCGGGATACAAACGATGTGGGCGAGGAGGCGCCACGCCCGATCGGGAGGAGCCCCGGCCAACTGCTCCAGGGCAGGAAAAAATCGTGCGCACCGCGCCGGCCGCCGTGGTCGGCCCGGCGGCGATCGCGAAGCAGTTTGGTATCACACGGGCCCAGGTCCAACGCATCGCCGCCGCAGCGAAGCAAAGCGCGGCGGGTACCCCCGCCGTGGGGCCGGGCGGACACCGCCGGAATGCGCTCGGACATCCGCGAGACCCGGGCGGCAAACGGACAACATAACGCGAGCGGCGAGGTGATTACGGGCTTGTCAAGGGAATGCGTTGGCGCGATCATCACATGTCGCCCGCGGGGGAATGCGCAGCCCCGTCGCACTCCGATCCAGAAGAGGTGGCAACGGGAGACAATAGAAATTTCCCACCACCCGCCTGGCCCGTCATGCCGGGCGTGACACCAACCCATCGAACGTAGCCCGTTCGGAACCAGGGGAGACAGGCACATGCAACGAAAACTGTCCGCGCTTACCATCGTCGGTCCGGCGATTGCAGCCGCAGGTCTGCTGGCGGCGCCGCTCCAGCCGCTCGCCATGGAGCGCACCGTCCACATCGCCGGTTTCGGTGCGAAGTCGGGCGTGGTCCGTTCCTTCGGCGTCAACACCGAGGCGGTGATGCTTGCCGCCGCCAAGCACATCAACGAGTCGGGCGGGGTGAAGCTCGGCGACGGCACGACGGGCAAGATCAAGGTCAGCTTCTACGACGATCGCTGTAACGCGGAAGAGGGGATTTCCGTCCTTCGACGCATAGCAACCACCGAGGCGCTGGTGGCGGTCGGGCCGACCTGTTCGAACGTCGCCGAGCCGCTGTTCGGCATCCTGCAGAAGAAGGTCGGCGACGATAAGGACACCGGGCTCCAGTTCCCGGTCTTCACCGACACCGCGATCAAGGGCGGGCTCGCCAAGATCTCGGAATGGGCGTTCCGCAACGTGCCCAACGAGATGGAAATGTACCGCCAGATGTTCAAGTGGATCAAAGCGCAGAACCCCGATCTGAAGACGGTCTTCGGCGGCGTCGAGGAGGACTTCGCGCATTCCCGATTCACCTGGTACAAGGTGATGAAGACGCGGTCGGGCGATGCCGGCTACGAGGTGCTCGGCGAGGCCAAGTGGCTGCTGGCCGACACCAACTTCACCACTCAGGTGCGCAAGATGCGCAAGGCGAAGGCCGATGTCGTCGCGATTTCAGCGCACCCGTTCACCACCTGCGGCGTGCTGAAGGAGATGCAGCGCCAGCGGGTCAAGCCGAAGCTGCTGGTGGGGCTGACCAGCTCGTCGAGTCTCGAGACGCTGCAGGGCTGCGCCAAGCAGGCCGAGGGGATCATCATCCCGACCAGCTTCGCGCCGGTGACGCCGGCCGCGAAAATGGCCGCCGAGGCCGCCGCCAAGCTGGGCGGCAGCGCCGACCTGCACAGCGCCGCCGCCTGGGAGATCGTCAATATCCTCAAGGGCGTGATCGAGGGTCAGAAGGTCATGGCCAAGGCCGACACGTTGAAGGCCGACCGGCGCAAGATCCGCGACGGGCTTGCCAACCTGAAGACGACCGGCGGGCTGCTCGGTAAGATCCAGCGCACGGATGAGGGCGAGGCGGTCAAGCCTTACGTCTACGTCCACGCCAAGGCCGGAGAGTGGGCGGTTCTCCACAATCCGATCAAGTAACGCTCGTCCGGTCTCCGGCGGGCCGGCGCGAAGCTGGCCCGCCGGAAATTTGTCCTGACGGGGGCGCGGGATGGAGGACTTCCTCTTCGACCTGATCGACCTGGTTCAGTCGATCGCGGACGGGCTCCTGTTCGGCACCACCTATGCGATGATCGGGATCGGCTTCACGCTGATCTTCGGCGTGATGGACAAGCTCAACATGTCCTACGCCGCCGCCGCGATCGCCGGCGCCTATTCGAGCATCGCCATACTTGCGGTCGTTCCCGCGCCGGCGCCGGTCGCGTTTTTCATCGCCGCGATCGCCGCCGGCCTGTTCGGTTATGTCATTTACCTGCTCTGCTTCCGTTTCATACCGCTCGCCAGCCCGCTCGCCACGCTGATGGCGACGGTCGGCATGCTGCTGCTGATCGACGAAATCATCGTTCACGAGACCGACGGCATGCCGCAGCCCTACCCGGCGCTGTTCGACGACGTGATGGTCGAGTTCGGGCCGTTCGGTTTGCGCGGCGACCTGATGTTCGTCTTCGCCGTCAGCGTGGTCAGCATGGCGGTGCTCCTCTATTTGATCTATCGCACGCGTCTCGGGATCGCGACGAGGGCGGTCTCGCAACAACCTGTCGCGGCCCAGCTCTGCGGGATCGGGCTGGAGCGGACCAACGCGATGACCTTCGTGATCACCGGCGTGCTCGGCGGCATCGCCGGCGCCATGATCGGCGCGGCGGTCGGGGTCCTGTCGCCCCTGCTGTCGATCCCGTTCACCGTCAAGGGGCTGATCGTGACCGTGATCGGGGGGCTCGGCAGCATTCCCGGGGCCATCATCGCCGGTCTGCTGGTGGGCGCGTTCGAGAACACCTTCCAGTTCCTGCGCGGCGTCACCGAGCGCGACATGTATGTGATGCTGCTGCTGTTCGTATTCCTGTTCCTGCGTCCGGGCGGGATTTTCTCCCCGCCGGACGGTCGGGATTGAGAGATCGGGCGCGATGGACTTTTACCTCGGCCTGGCGCAGATCATCGGCGTCCACACCATTCTCGGGCTGTCGGCCTATGTGGTGATGCTGACCGGCCAGTTGAGCCTGGCCCAGGCCGGTTTCTTCGCGATCGGCGCCTATGTCGCCGGCATGCTGACCGTGCTCGCCGGGTTCCACATCGTGCCCGCGATGCTGGTCGGCGCGGTGCTGGCCGGGCTGATGGCGTTCATCGTCGGGTTCCCCGCGCTCCGCGTGAAGGGGCTGATGCTGGTCATCGCGACCCTCGCCTTCGGCGAGTTCGTGCGCCTGTTCTTCTTCAATTTCGACTACCAGATTTCGAAAGGCGGCATCACGGTGGGCCCGCTGGGCGGCGAGGGATTCCGCCAGATCCGCTTCTTCCCGGAGAACGGCTGGACCTCGCTCGACGTGATGCTGTTCGTCTGGGCCGTGGTGATCATCGTCATGGCGGCGCTCTGGTGGATGGACCGGTCGCGCGCCGGCGCCGTGCTGCGCGCGGTGGGCGAGGACGAGCTCGCGGCCCAGAGCGCCGGCATCAACCTCACCGTGGTCAAAGTCGCCGCGATGACCGCGGGAGGCTTCATCGCCGGCCTCGGCGGCGGCATCTACGCCCATTACACGACGCATATCGAACATCTGAATTTCGGCGTGATCCTCGCCACCTTCGCGATCGCCTATCCCATCCTGGGCGGGCTCTCCAACGTCTTCGGCACCCTGGTCGCGGTGATCTTCATCCAGGGCGTGCTGGTGGAAGGGCTGCGGTTCATGGGGGACTGGCGCAACCTGCTCTTCGGCGCGTTGATCGTGCTGGCGATGAACGTCCGCCCGCGCGGCCTGTTCGACGAGCGTGCGACGGCGCTTCTCAAGGGCCTGTTCACCGGCCGTGGCCATGCTCGCACTTGACGGGCTGTCGAAGCATTTCGGCGGGGTGCGCGCGGTCGACGGACTCGATCTGGAGGTCCGGCAAGGCGAGATCTTCGGCCTGATCGGCCCCAACGGGTCCGGCAAAAGTACCACCGTCAACCTGATCTGCGGTGTGTTTCCGGTGACAACGGGGGAAATCCGCTTCGAGGGCCGCAACATCACCCGCGCCCCGCCGCATGTCTGCCTAGCCGCGGGAATCGCGCGGACCTTCCAGAACATCCGCCTGTTCGGCCATCTGAGCGTCTGGCAGAACCTGTGGGTGGCGCAGAACGCAATGGCGGACCGCAAGGCATCCGGCTTTCTGAACCGATGGTTCGGGGGGTCCGCGCGGGCGCGCCAGGAGGTGGAAGCGCTGCTGGAATTCGCCGGTGTCGCGGCGAAGGCGGACGATCTCGCGGGTAATCTCTCCTTCGGCGAGCAACGCCGGCTCGAACTGGCGCGCGCGCTCGCGGCCAAGCCGAGCTTGCTGCTGCTCGACGAGCCGGCGGCCGGCATGAACGTGGAGGAAGTCGGCCAGCTGCGCGAACGTCTCGCGAAGTTGCGCGACGACGGAATGACGATCCTGCTGGTCGAGCACGTCATGGAGCTGGTCATGGGCGTGACCGACCGGATCGCGGTGCTCAATTTCGGCCAGAAAATCGCCGAGGGCACGCCGGAAGAGATCCAGAACGATCCGCTGGTGCGGGAGGCCTATCTGGGCGCTCCGCAATCCGCCGGGGGTGGGAATGCTTGAAGTCCGCGACATCGTCACTTCCTACGGCAAGATCGAGGCGCTGCGCGGTGTCGATCTGTCGGTGGCGGCCGGCCGGATCACCTGTCTGCTCGGCCCCAACGGCGCGGGCAAGACGACCCTGATGATGACCATCGCGGGGATCCTGAACCCGTCGCGCGGGTCGATCAGTTTCGACGGGACGGAGCTGGTCGGCCAGACTCCGAGCCGGATCGTGGGGCACGGCATCGCCCTGGTCCCGGAAAACCGGCTGGTATTCCCGGACATGGACGTGCGGGAGAATCTCCTCGCGGGCGCGTATCTCAGATTGGCGAGGGAACGCGCGGAGGTGGACCGGGACCTCGACCGGATGTTCGAACGGTTCCCGCGCCTCCGAGAGCGCGCGGAGCAGAACGCGGGCACGCTCTCAGGTGGCGAACAGCAGATGCTGGCCGTCGCACGCGCGCTGATGGCGCGCCCGAAACTCCTGTTGATGGACGAGCCGTCGCTGGGGTTGGCGCCGCTGATGGTAGAGGAGATTTTCCGGATTATCCGGGACCTCCACAGCGACGGCACCTCGATCTTCCTGGTCGAGCAGAACGCCCATATGGCGCTGCAGGTGGCGCATCATTTCTTCCTGCTGGAGCAGGGCCACGTGACCTTTGACGGCACGCCGGGGGAACTCGCGGAAGACGAGGTGATTCAACGGGCCTATCTGGGGTCGCAGGCGAACGGTTAACCGGCGGGTCTGCCCTGCGCGATGGTCGATTTCGTTCAGAACTGCTTCGACGGCGTGATGCTGGGCTCTTCCTACGCCCTGCTGGCCATTGGTTTCACCCTGATCTTCGGCGTCATGCGCCGGCTCAACCTGTCCTACGGACCCTCCATCATGCTCGGCGCCTTCGTCGGCACGCTGGTCTTCCTCGAATTCCGCGCCGGGGGCCTCGCGGTCGCGGCGGCGACGGTGCTGGGCGCGGTCCTCGTCGGGATCTATGTCGAGCGGCTTTGCTTCTGGGCGATCCGCCAGGGGGCCGCGGTGGCCTCGATGGTCTCCAGCTTTGCCATCTGGATGCAGCTGGAGGAAATCGTCACCATCGCGTTTCCCGACCGCACCTATCCGTTTCCCCCGCTCACTCGGGCGCAGCCGATGGATTTCGGCCCCTTCTTCTTCAAGGTCGAGAACCTGGTCATGTTCGGCTGCGCGGTCGCGCTCACCCTCGGTCTCCATCTGCTGCTCTACCGCACGCGTTTCGGTCTTCGTCTCCGCGCGGTCGCGGAAAGCCCCGACGCGGCGCGCTACATGGGCATCAACATCGCCGCGGTGACCTTCCTCGCCTTCGCCTGCGCGTCCGCCATCGGCGGTGTCGCCGGCTATCTGATCGTCGCGCAGGACGGCCAGATCACGCCGCTCTTCGGACTCTGGGCGACCTTCAAGGGGCTGATCGCAATGATGCTGGGGGGGATGGGGTCGATCCCCGGCGCCATCCTCGGCGGCCTGCTGCTCGGCATCGTCGAGGCGCAGAGCATCTGGTATCTCGGCACCGAATTCCGCGACCTTTGCGCCTACGCGCTGCTGTTCCTGTTCCTGGTGTTCCGGCCGGGCGGACTGTTCGGGCATGCTCTGGCCGAGCGCGAGCGCCTGGCGCTGAGACGGGTCTAGGCGATGGACGACCACCTGGTCGGGGTTCTGTCGAACATCGGGATGATCTCGTTCATCGCGCTGTCGGCCTATCTCCTGCTGATCGTCGGCGAGATCTCTTTCGGGCAGCAGGCGTTCTTCGCCATCAGCGCCTATGCGTCGGGGATCGCAACTGCGATGTGGGGGTGGGATTTCTGGCCCGGTCTGGCCTGGGGGACGGCGGTCGCGGCGGCCGCGGCGGTCCTCGTTGGGATACCGACCTTGCGGATACGCGGCCTCTACTTTTCGATCGCGACCCTGGCATTCGCCGAGATGGTCCGGCTGGTCTTCGAGGTGTTCAAGTATCAGGTCGAGATCGACGGCGAGATGGTTGGGCCCGACGGCTCCGACGGTTTCCGGGATATCCGTTACATCTTCGAGAACGACATCACGGCCGTCGAATATATGCTGATGATCTACGGGCTTCTTGCGGCGGTACTCTGCGCGTTCTTTCTGTTGGAGCGATCCCGCCTGGGCTCGATCTTCCGCATGATCGGCCAGGATCCCGTGCTGGCGGAAATGCAGGGGATCGACGTGACGGCGTACAAGATCCTTGCGCTCGGCCTGGCCGGGCTCGTCGCCGGGATCGGCGGCGGGCTTTACGCCCACCTCACCACCTTTGTCGAGCCCAAGATTTTCAACGTCATGCTGGGCGTCCACAGCCTGGCCTACGGGCTGATCGGCGGTCTCGGCACGGCATTCGGACCGCTGATCGGCGTGGCGATCGATATCGGCTTCCTCGAGAGCATCCGCGCCATTTCCGGGTACCGCATGATCGCCTTCGGCGGGCTGGTGGCGGTGCTGCTGATCTTCCGCCCGCGCGGCCTGCTCGACGAGGCGGCGGTGAACTGGATCAGGCTGCGGTTGCGACGGCGCCATGCTTGAAATCGAACGCCTGGTGCGGAAGTTCGGTGCCGTCGAGGCGCTGGCGGGGCTCGATTTCTCCGTCGAGGAAGGCGAAAGCATGGGGCTGATCGGCCCCAACGGCTCCGGCAAGACGACGCTGTTCAACGTGGTCACCGGCGTCTACCCCCCGACGAGCGGCAGCCTGCGCCTCGAAGGCCGGGACATCGGTGCATCGAAACCGGACCGGATCGTCAATCTGGGCGTCGCCCGGACCTTCCAGAACCTCAGGATCTTCGAACGCCTGACGGTGTTCGAAAATGTCTGGGCGGCGCAGCACCGGCGCGCCGATGTCGCGTTGCGCGAGCTGGTGCTCGCCGGCCGCTCGGCCGAGCGTGCCCGCCGCCAGGAGGTCGACGGCCTGCTGGAGCTGACCGGGCTCGCGGACCGTCGCGACGCCTTGGCGGGCGGGCTGCCGCTGCCCGACCAGCGGCGCCTCGAACTTGCCCGAGCGCTGGCGCGCCGGCCCCGCCTGCTTCTCCTCGACGAGCCCGCCGGCGGAATGACCCCGGCCGAGACGGAGCACATGGTGCGCCTGATCCGCGATATCGCGATCCCGGGGCGCACCTGTATCGTCATCGAGCACAAGATGGAAATGATCCGTAATCTGTGCGACCGGGTATGCGTGCTCGATTTCGGCCGGAAGATCGCCGAAGGCCCGCCCGAAGCGGTGTTGCGGGACGACCGCGTGATCGAGGCCTATATCGGCCGCGAGGCCCCGGCCGATGCTTGAGGTGCGCGACCTGGTCGTCAACTACGGCAGGATCCAGGCGCTCCACGGAGTGTCGCTCAATGTGGCGGAAGGCGAAATCGTCGCGCTCATCGGCGCCAACGGCGCGGGCAAGAGCTCCACGATGAACGCGGTCTCGGGCGTGGTCAGGGCGTCCTTCGGGGAAATACGCCTCGAAGGCGAGGAGCTGGTTGGTCATCCCGCGCACCGCATCTTCCGGCGGGGTGTCGTGCAGGTTCCCGAGGGGCGCCTGATCTTCGCCAACCTGACGATCGAAGAGAACCTCCGGCTTGCCGCGGCGGGCGCCCACGACCGGCGGGGAGAGGGGGAAGAGCTCGAACGCGTCCTCGATCTGTTTCCCATGCTCAGGCAACGGCTGAAGGATCGCGGATCCAGCCTGAGCGGCGGCCAGGCGCAGATGCTGGCGCTGGCGCGCGGGCTGATCGCCGCGCCGAGGCTTCTCCTCCTGGACGAGCCCTCGCTCGGCCTCGCGCCGCTGGCGGCGCGCGAGGTGTTCGATCTCATTCCAAGGCTGCGCGAAAGCGGCATCACCATCCTGCTGGTCGAGCAGAACGTCCGCCAGGCGCTCGCCGTCGCCGACCGGGGCTATGTGCTGGAAGGCGGGCGGATTACGCTGGACGGCGACGCGAAGGAATTGCTAGGCCACGAGCTCTTGGTGAAATCCTATCTCGGCATCCACAGAGAGGAGGTCGCGTGATGGTTTCGAGAGCATTTGCGTGTCTAGTGCTGGCATCGACGATTGCGTGGACAGGCGTACCGGCGGCGGCCGAGCGGGCAAAAGCGCAGGTCGTCTGCACGCCGGCCGACAGGAAGTTGGTCTACGAGTGCGAAATCATGCTGATGGGCAGGAAGAGCGGTGCCCCGCTCGAGGGGGCCAAGCTCGTCGTCGGCGCCGACATGCCGTCCATGCCTCTTGCGCACAACGTCAAGCCCGTGACGGCGTCTCCCGGCGGGAAGCCGGGTATGTACACGGCGACGATCGAGCTCGAAATGCACGGCGAATGGGCGCTGAGACTGGACGTCGCGGGACCGACCCGTGATCGGCTGATCCACAAGATACATTTCGGCGCCTCGAAGGGCTCCTCAACGGACCAGGGAGGCCGCACGAACCAAATGAAGAAGTGAAGGCACGGGCCGCCGGCGACGCAGCATCGCCGCGGAGCTCGAACTTGACCTCGTCGGCGACGGCACGTCCCCGACCGACGTTCGGTCCGCGTCCCGCAACGGGACTGATCAGGCAGGCGAGGATCGAGGGGCGGGAAACTGGACATGCGCAAGGCCACGAGACGCACGTTGCTGCATTCGGTCGCCGCGGGCGCCGGGTCGGCGGCGGTCTACCGGACGATGGATGCGCTCGGAATGCTGGGACCGAACGCCGCCCGGGCCGCGGCGCCGGAGCTGCCGCCCGGATCGGGCGAGGGCGGACAAGTCGCCATTCTGGGCGCGGGCCTCTCGGGCTGGCGGCGGCGTGGGAGATGTCGAAGGCCGGCTGGCACTGCACGGTGCTGGAGGCTGCGGGGCGGCCCGGCGGGCGCAACCTGACCGCGCGCGGCGGCGACATGCTGACCGAAGGGGAGATGCGCCAGGAAGTCTGCTTCGACCGGGAGGACCATCTCTACGCCAATCTCGGTCAGGCGCGCATTCCCTTCCACCACCGCACGGTTCTCGGATATTGCAAGTCCTTCGGCATCGACCTCGAGGTCTTCACCAACGACAACCGGGCCGCCTATTTCCACAACCGCGAGCGCTTCGGCGGCAGGCCGGTCGCCGCGCGTCGGGTGCTGACCGACATGCGCGGCTGCGTGTCGGAGCTGCTCGCCGAGGCGGTGGACCGGGGCGCGCTGGACGCGGAGCTGTCCGCGGAGCTGTCCGCGGACGACGGGGAGCGTTTGCGCGAGATGCTGAAGAGCTTCGGCTGGGACGGACGACCGCGGCTACGTCGGATCGAACCGCGCGGGCTACCGAGGCGCGCGGGTCCATGCCGGAATGGCGGCCGGCGCGCTCGGGGAGACGCTGGACTTCGGCGAGTTGCTGGGGAGCGATTTCTGGGAGTACAAGCGCCATTTCAGCCACTTCCTCGACCAGAACCCGACCCTGTTCCAGCCGGTCGGCGGCATGGACGCGATCGTCCGCGGGTTTGCGGAGCGCGTCGGTCATCTCGTTCGATACGGCTGCGTCGTCGAGCAGGTCCGCCGCACGGGCGAGGGGGTGCGAATCGTGTATCGCGGACGGGACGGCGCCGAGCGGACGGTGCCGGCGGACTTCGCCAGCTGCACGATCCCCGCGCCGGTGCCGAAGGACATCCCGAACGACTTCTCGCCCGAAACGCGGGCGGCGCCGGACTCCCTCGATTTCGTCGACGCGGTGAAGGTCGCCTTCCAGGCGAAACGGCGCTTCTGGGAGGAGGACGTGGCGATCTACGGCGGGCTTTTCTGGACCGACAACGACATCACCCAGATCTGGTATCCGTGCAACGGGTACCACCGTCCCAAGGGCGTGTCGGTCGGCGCCTAATTCTGGAGCCGCGAGCCGGGGCTGCGCTACTCGGCCATGCCGGCGCCGGAGCGTCGTCTTCGGGCCGCTCTGGAGGAGGGCGAGCCGCTGCATCCGGGATACGCCGGTGAGGTGGAATGCGGCGTCAGCCGCGCCTGGCTGAACGTTCCCTTCCAGAAGGGCGGCTGGCCGCGGCGCAACGAGGAGGCCGCGGCGGTGCTTCGCCCGGGCGACGGGCCGTTGCCGTTCGCCGGCGATCAGGTCACCGCGCTTCCAGGCTGGCGGGAAGGCGCATTGCTCGCGGCCCACGCGGCGGCCAAGGCGATTCATGGTCGCCATTCCAACAAGTGAGGCGGTCCCGGGCAGCTCGCCGCGGACTGGGGCTGACACGTACGGACGCTCGCCACGCTGCTGATAGTCGTCCTGTTCGCCGACGCCGCCCACTGCGGCTTGGCCGCCAGAATTGTGTTTGCCGCAGAAGATGAAGAGCGGCAGGTAGCGGCAGCAGACGTGGTAGCCGTGGAAGAAACGGCCCTCCTGGCGCCCGTGCAGCGGATCGTCGGTGGCGTCGAGGTCGAGCGCCAGCCGTGCCGGCGCGCGTTCGTGGGAGTCGAGAAACAAATCCGCGAACAGTGCGTCGATCGCATCCCCGTCGTGATCGATGCGGCGACAGCGGCGCGCACCCCGCAGGCTGCGCCTCCAGCCGACCCAGCACCTCACCCGGAACGGGCTCGTGGCGCAGGTCGTCGCGATCTGCAATGTCCAGGTAGCCCGGCGAGATGGAGACGGGGCGAGCTAACACTCCATCAATGCAGGACCTCGTTGCGGCTTCGGGCTTCGACGGCCCGCACCCCGCCGAAATGCTTGTGCAGGTCGACCACGCGGATCATGCGGGTCCGTATACCGCGCCGCGCCCGAGCCGTGAAGCGGCCCGGCGGAACGTGCCGGGCCGATTCGCGTTTCCTTACGGGGTCAGTGGATGCGGACCGTGGCGAACTTGCCGTCCTTGACCTCGTATTCCTTGTAACTGCCGGACGCGTCTCCGCCGCTCGTCAACTCGACATCCGTCGCGCCCTGGTAATCGACCGCCTTGCCGTCCGCGAGCAGCTTGAGTCCCTTGGCGAGCTCGCCCGGGCCGATCTTCTCGCCCGGCGCGTTGGCGACGGCGAGGATCTTCGACTGGATGGCCTTGCGGTCCATGGAGCCCGCCGCCTGCGCGGCGAGGACGATCAGCGCCGCCGCGTCATAGCCCTCCGCGGCGAACGGTTCCGCGCCCTTGACCCCGGCCTTCGTCGCGGCTGCCTGGAACTTTTTGGCGTTCGGGGAATCCGAACCCGGCGCGGTGGCGACGGAGCCGTTCAGCGCCTTGCCGATGGCCCCGATCAGGGATTCGCCCACCATGCCGTCGGCCAGAACGAACTTGTCGAACGCGCCGGCGTCGAGAGACGCCTGGATGATTCCCTTGCCGCCCTTGTCGACATAGCCGAACACCGCCAGATGCTCCGCTCCCGTCGCCGCAAGCGCGCCCACCTCGGCCGAATAGTCTGCCTTGCCGTCTTCATGCGACGCCGCCAGCGCAACCTTTCCGCCGGCCGCCTTGAATGCGTTGGAGAACGAGTTCGACAGCCCCTTGCCGTAGTCGTTGTTGGTGTAGGTGACCGCGATGGTCTTTATGCCGCGCGCCTTGGCGACCTGGGCCAGCACCTCCCCCTGCCGCGCATCCGAAGGCGCGGTGCGGAAGAGATACCCGTTGTCCTTGAGCGTGGTGATCGCGGGCGACGTGGCCGAGGGCGAGACCATGACGACGCCGTTCGGTACCGCCACGTTGTTGGCGACCGCGATGGTGACGCCAGAGCAGTCCGCGCCCATGATCGCCGCGACCTTGTCCGAGGTGATCAGTCGCTCGGCCGCCGCCTGCGCCGCGCCGGCATCGACGCACGTGGAATCGCCGCGTACCGGGATCACTTTCTTGCCGCCGAGGAACGCGCCGGACTCCGTCGCCTCCTTCATGGCGAGCTCGGCGGCGGCCGCGATGTTGGGGGTGAGCGATTCGATCGGTCCCGTGAAACCCATCAGGACGCCGACCTTCATGTCCGCCTGCGCCGCCGATGCCGCTATCGTCAAAGCGGCGGCAACCGTCAGTAACCGTCTCATCTGCTGTCTCCTTCAATCAATGGGTTCCCAAT
>JAJEHI010000118.1 GCA_022823775.1 Defluviicoccus sp.
GCCCCCGACCGCGCCCATAGCCGGCAGCACGGCCTGGCGCCACGAGGACAGGTTGCCGTCCAGGAGCTCGCGCTTGATTTCCAGTCCGACCAGGAGGAAGAACAGGGCCATCAATCCGTCGTTGATCCAGAGAAGCAGCGGCTTCCCCAGCGTCAGGGTGCCGACCTGCACGACCACCGGGACTGTCAGCAGGGCATCGTAAAGATGGGCGAGCGGCGAGTTGTCGAGAGCCAGCGCCGCCGCCGCAGCCAGCATCAGCAGCACGCCGCCGGCGGCTTCGTGCTTCAGCAGTGCCGGGAGGCGACCGATCATCATGAACATGAATGCCCGTCCGATGCTGCGGAATCGACCGGCGACAGGCCATGCCCAGGGGCAGACAAGCCGGCCGGAGCTTTCCATTATGGAGAGTGCGACGGGGCTGTTGAAGTACAGCGGTTATGCCGGCAAAGGGGCCGACGGGCACTTGGGGGTTCCAGCAGCCCTCGTCCACGTCCAGCGAAAATCCCCGAACCTCACGGTCGAGCCGGCTGTTGAGAAGCGGAAGGTTGCGCTCCAGCGCCAGCCCGACGGCCTCCTCCATCGTAAGCTCGCAGGCATTGCGGCCGCAGGCGGGGCGTTCGTCACCTTCGCCGGGCGTAGGGGCGGAAAGCAGCGCCCAGAGAACGGGAGGGCGGCGCCGGCGCCGAAAGCTTGCAAGGCCGGCCCGGGACCATGAAACGAACGGGGTCGTAACCCGGACTGCCGCCGTCCATGATCCGGACGGTTCGGGCCGCATGCCCTGTAACGCCGTCCCTCGGCTCCGGGCCTCGTTCCACATGCCCGCCCATGAACGCCATTGCCGCCACCGCCCTTCACCGCTGCGCCGCGCCGATCAACAGAAGCCGTCCATAGGCAAGCACGAACCCGACAAAGCCAGAGCACCACAGAAGGCCCGCAAGCGTCCATAACGTCATCGCGTGCTCCGGGAGCATGCCGCCGGCGAGCCGCGCGAATACCGAGGCGACAACCAGCAGATAGAGCACCGCCGTCCCCGAACCCGCCGTAAGCTTGCGACCGCTGTGACCGAGCGTTGCGCGGGTCATCACGGCAAGCGTCATGACCCCGATGGCGCCCGCCATCCACAGATGCTGCATGGAGGCGGGCGCCAGGGTGTCGGGCCAAAGGATGGCCGCGCCTACTCCCAGCATGCCGAGCGGCACGAACGCATATCCCGCATGCAGGATCCAGAGCAGGGGTTCGCGGCCGGTATCCAGACCCCGCCAGCGCGAGAGCCGCAAGGCCTGCGCCAGGCCCGAGGCAAGCAGCAGGTATCCTGTTTCCGGCGCATCGGGGATCGCGACCCACGCCGCCAGGGCAAGCAGGGCGAGCGCAAGCGCCAGCCCGTCGAGACGCCCGAACGCCGCCGGCAGAACCCGGCTACGCCGCGCCGCCAGCCAGTTTCGGGTGAAGGCGGGCACGATGCGTCCACCGATCACCGAGATCATCATGATCGCGGCGGCGAGGCCGATGCGCAGCCCGTAGCCCGACGCCGCATACGCACCCTCGGCGACCTCCCGGTGGAACAGCGCGTTGCCCGCGACGAATACGCCGATCATCACGATCACCACGAGGTTGCGCCAGTTCCTGCCGGCGACGATCTCGCGCAGCACGAAGACGGCGAGGACGACCAGGCAGGAGAGGTCGATCAGTGCCACGGCCAGGGGCGTGAGCCACTCCGACGCCGCCACCGCAATCCGGCCGAGAACCCAGAGTGTGAGCAGGCCGGCCAGAGGCCACCCCGCGAGCGGAGGCCGGCCCGTCCAGTTCGGCACCGCAGTGAGCAGGAACCCCGCAAGCACCGCACCGAGATACCCGAACAGCGCTTCGTGGGCATGCCAGGACACCGGGTCGAAAGCGCTCGACAGTTCGAGCGTCCCGGCGAGCATCGCGAGCCAGAGCGCCATGGCGAGCAGCGCCCATAGCGCCGCGGACAGGAAGAAGGGCCGGAAGCCGCAGGACAGGAACGCATGCATCGAGGCCGCAGTCCGGGATCGTTGCGCGTTCGTTACCAAGCCTGCTCCCGATAGCGATAGAGCCGACAGATCAAAGTCGCGCTCGATATAAGCGCGACAGCCATCGGAGAGCTACCGCTCATGTCGAAACATTTCGAAGAATGCATGTTCTTCGGGCGAACGAGGCTTCCCCTCTATGGCTCGCAGATACGAAACCTCGACAGGGTGCCCGTTCATGATGGTGCCTCGGCCAGGCTTCGGATTGCGATCCGGACGCCGCGCAGTACATGCGTTCGCTTCGCTTGGGGGACAGCAACCCGGCGCTACCCTGCCACTCCATGACGACCGTGGAGGCTCGCAAACCCGCAATCGCTGTCGGCGGCTGCGCCGACGGCGTAAAGTGCTGTGACCGCAAGCTTGGAGGTCTCATGAAGAAGCTGGCCGCATCGCTGATCCTCGCTCTGCTGTCGTTTGCACCCGCGTTCGGCGAGGACACGGCGCCGGACAGGCTCCGCATCGGTGTCGATCCCGCCTATCCGCCGTTCAGCGATATCGACGATGCCGACCGGCTTGTCGGATTCGACATCGATATCGCGCTTGCGCTCTGCGCGCGCATGAAGGCCGAATGCGCGTTCGTCCGCCAGGAATGGGAGGGTCTGATCCCGGCATTGCTGGCCGGCAGGTTCGACGCC
>JAJEHI010000162.1 GCA_022823775.1 Defluviicoccus sp.
GCGGTGCGGCCGCGGATGCGCGCTTTCGTCCCCTCCGGCAGGCGGTCATAGGCGGTGTACATGTTGGCGAACAGCGTGTTGCCGCCGGTCGACGGTATCTCGATGGCGTAGAGCATCGTCGCCTGGTGCGGATTCTCGTCGTAGCACATGTCGGAGTGGAACCACATCTCGCCGTCATGGGCGAGGCCGAGCGGCTTTCCGCCGCGCCGGATGTTGGAGACCATCATGATGCCGGGTTCGAGGGGCTCGCCGTCGAGGCCGCGCTGCGGGCGCGGCGAGAACACCCCGCCGGGCTGGCCGAACAGCCGGGTGAAGGCGAGCTGCGCGTGCTGGTCGATGTCCTGCCCGCGGAACACCAGAACGAGGTAGTCGAGCCAGGCCCTGCGCAGCAGCGCCGCAACGTCGCCGTCGATCGGCCGGCTCAGATCGACGCCCGCGACCTCGGCGCCGAGGGCGTCGCTGGCGGGCAGGATCTCGATGCTCATCGGCTGTTTCCTCTGCACAATTCCGCGCCTCGATCCGGTTCGCGCATCAGGTCGCGGCCACGGACCCTCATTGAAATCCCGTAAGCGGCGATTATGGCGAGGCCCGGATTCGGGCGCAATCGGACGGTCTTTAGGTATTGACGGCGCGGACGCCCCCGGCCAGCATGGCGGCGAAAAAAAACACAGAAATCCGAGGGAGTCTCAAGCTGCAACGGCACCGGCGGAAAACCGCCGGCAGGGCGGGTCGGGTCGGCAGGCCGGACCAGCGAACCGCGCCGACAACGATGGGAGTACGACAATGAAGTCACACAATATCCTGCTCGCCTCCGCGGTAGCGGCGGCATTGACCGCGACCACCGCGACGGCGAAGGAAGAGCTCGGCGCTGTGACCGCGCTCCAGCGCAGCAACACGATCGCCAAGGCTTTTATCGAGACGTACCTGAACGCGAGCAACGCGGCCAACGGCCCGATCAAGATCAAGTATATCGGCGGTCAGGAAGTCGTGCCCCCGCGCAAGGCGGCCAACGCGCTCAAGCGCGGTCAATTCGACATGCTGAGCTGCCCAACGGCGTACTACATCGGTACCGTCCCGGAGGGCTACGCGCTGCTCGCCGGCAACCAGGGGCCGCGCGCGCTGCGCGAGAACGGCGCCTGGGAAATCCTTCAGGAGGTGTACATGAAGAAGGCCGGCGCGCATCTGCTGGCCTGGGGCGAGAACATGACGTCCTACAACACCTATCTGATGGTCATGCCCAAGTTCCGCGCCGACGGAGTGCCGGACCTGACGGGCCTCAAGATGCGCGCGACCGGGACCTACCGGCCGCTGTTCCGCGCGCTCGGCGCCTCGACGATCAACATCAAGTCGTCGGAGATATTCACCGCGATCCAGCGCGGCACGGTGGTCGGCTTCGGCTGGCCGGACGTCGCGGTGGTGGCGCTCGGGCTGCACAAGATCGTCAAGTACCGGGTCACCCCCAACTACTACCAGACCAACCAGGTGTTGACGGTCAACCCCAAGATCTGGGACTCGCTGACCAAGGAACAGAAGGCGTTTCTGGAGAAGCAGGCGCTGACCTACGAGACCGAGTCGGTCAAGTGGCTTGAGGAGCGGCGTGCGAAGGAAGAAAAGGAAATGCTGGCCGCAGGGGTCAAGGACATCGCGCTCCAGGGTGACGCGGCGGCGAGGTATCTCGACATCGCCCACCAGGAGATCTGGAAGCAGCTCAAGGAGCGGTCGGAGTACCACGACAAGCTCAAGCCGCTGATGTACATACCCGGCAAGCCCAACCGGCAGGTCGATATCGGGCGCGCTCTCCGGAAATAGAAGATTGCCCGCAGGCTGCGTCGCCGGAATTCGGAGACCGCGAGGAAGGGACGCCGATCGTAGCCGGTCGACGGCCCGGCATTGCGCCGGTCGGCCATTGTCGGTATCGACTGCGCAGGGCGTTGGCGCGGACCGTCGCGCTTGCCTGTGTTGGATAAACCAAGACTGGGAATGAGGAACATGAAGACAGGATTCGCACTCACCGCTCTCGCCGCGGTCACCGCCGTGGCGGCGGGCGCCGGCACGGCGGCAGCCATGACCGACAAGCTCAACGCGGTCACCTCGCTCGACCAGAACAACGTGCTGGTAGTGAGCTTCAAGACCAACTACCTCAATCCGGCCAACGAAAAGTTCAAGGGCAAGATCGAGATCAAGTATCTCGGCGGGCAGGAGATCGTGCCGCCGCGCAAGGCCGTCACGGCGCTCAGGCGCGGCCAGTTCAACGTGCTGCACAGCCCGACCGCCTATTACATCGGCACCGTGCCCGAGGGCTACGCCATCCTCGCCGCCAACCAGGGTCCGAAGGCGCTGCGCGCGAACGGGGCATGGGAGATCCTGCAGGAGGTCTATCTCAAGAAGGCCGGGGCGCATCTGCTGGCCTGGGGCGAGAACATGACGTCCTACAACACCTATCTCCTCAAGATGCCCAAGTTCGACAAGGACGGCGTGCCCGACCTGACGGGCTTGAAGATGCGGGCGACGGGCACCTACCGTCCGCTGTTCCGGGCGCTCGGGGCGACGACCATCAACATCAAGTCCTCCGAGGTCTTCACCGCGCTGCAGCGCGGCACGGTCGACGGTTTCGGGTTCACCGACATCTCGATCGTCCCGCTCGGCGTGCACAAGATCATCAAGTTCCGGATCCAGCCCAACTACTACCAGACCAACACCGTGGTGACGGTCCACGCCGATACCTGGAACAAGCTCGCGCGCGAGAAGAAGGACGCGATGACCGAGCTCGCGAAGGAGTACGAGACCACCTCGGTGCACTGGATCGAGAAGCAGCGCAAGGCCGAGGACAAGCAGGTCATGGCGGCTGGCGTCAAGGACATCGTGCTTGAGGGCAAGGCGGCGGCGCGCTACCTCGACATCGCGCACCAGGAAGTCTGGAAGCAGCTCAAGGAGCGGTCCGAGTATCACGACAAGCTCAAGCCCCTGATGTACATCCCGGGCAAGCCCAACCGCCAGGCCGATCTCGGCCGCGCGCTCCGGCAATAGGGGAGTCACGGCGGCGGGGACGGGAGCGACCGTGTCGCTCGAAGCGTTCGATCAAAGGCTCGGGGTAGTCGTCCGCGCCCTGGTGTGGATTGCCTGCGCGCTGATCCCGTGCATCTTCACGATGATCGTGATCGACGTGTCGATCAGGACCATCGGCTTCACCCCGCCGCTCTTCACCTCTTCGGTGGTGGAGTACGCGCTGCTCTATGTGGCGATGTGCTCCGCCCCGTGGCTGGTGCGGGAGAAAGGGCATGTGGCGATCGAGGCGCTGGTCACCTTTCTGCCCCCGGTCGTCCGCGAGCCTTTGGCCAAGGCGGTCTATTTCGTCTGCGCCGTGCTCGGGTTCTATTTCGCCTGGCTCTCGATCGAACTGTTCATCGAGGCCATCCAGACCGGCAATCTCGACGTGCGCGGCATCGACATGCCGTACTGGCTCCAGTTCCTGCCTATGCCGTTCGGTTACGGGTTGGTGGCGCTTGAGTTCACGATGTATCTGGCGGGGCTGCGCCACTACTACACCTACGACCTCGGCGAGGTGAAGGACAGCGTCTGAGTCATGGAATGGTATGAGGCCGGAGCGGTTCTTCTCGGCTGCGTCGTCGCAGGGATGGCGCTCGGCTTTCCGGTCGCGTTCACCTTTCTGATCGCCAACGTGATCGGCATGTTCGTGTTCGCGAACGGCTGGTCGAACCTGATCCAGATCGCCGACAACGCGCCTCAGCTGATCACCACCTTCACGCTTTCGCCTATCCCGATGTTCATCCTGATGGGCGCGCTGTTCTTTCATACCGGGCTGGCGATCCGGGTGTTCGACGCGCTTGACAAGCTGCTCGGGCGGATTCCGGGCCGGCTCTGCTTCCTGACTGTCATCGGCGGGTCGTTGTTCTCGACGCTGACCGGCTCGACCATGGCGAACACCGCCATGCTGGGTTCGCTGCTGGTCCCCGAGATGACGCGGCGCGGCTACAACAAGCGCATGTCGATGGGGCCGATCCTGGGCACCGGCGGGCTTGCGATGATCATTCCGCCGTCCTCGCTCGGCGTGCTGCTGGCCTCGATCGCGGGCGTCGACGTGGGCGCGCTCCTGATCGCGGGACTCCTGCCGGGCTTCCTGCTCGCGGCGCTCTACGCCGCGATGATCCTGCTCCAGCTCAAGATCAATCCCGACGCCGCGCCGAGCTACGACATCGAGCCCACCAGCTGGAAGGAAAAGATCTACCAGGTCGTGGTCAACATCCTGCCGATGGGGCTGGTCGTCTTCATGGTGATCGGCTTCATCGTGCTGGGCTGGGCGACCCCGTCCGAATCGGCGTCGTTCGGCGTGGTCGGCGTGTGCATCCTCGCCGTCGCCTTCCGCGCCTTTACCTGGGATGCGTTCAAGACCTCGCTGGTCGGCGCCATCCGGGTGGTCGGGATGGTGTTCTTCATCCTGATGAACTCGACCGTGTTCAGCCAGCTCTTGTCCATGTCGGGCGCCGGGCGCGGGCTCACCGAGTGGGCGACCGGGTTCGAGGTCGCGCCGCTGGTCATCCTGTCGGCGATGTTCCTGGTCCTGATCCTGCTCGGCATGTTCATGGATCAGGTGTCGATGATGCTGATCACCGTGCCGATCTTCTATCCGATCGCGCAGACGCTCGGCTACGACCTGATCTGGTTCTCGCTGATCGTGCTGATGTCGCTCGAGATGAGCGCGACCACGCCTCCCTTCGGGCTGTTGCTCTACATCATGATGGGAATGGTCCGCGGGACGACTCTCTTCGAGGTCGCGTCCTATGCGATTCCGTTCCTGTTCTGCGATCTCATCCTGATCATCATCCTGATCATCGCGCCGGGCATCGCCCTCTATTTGCCCAGCCTGATGTGAGACCGACCGGCACGGGCGAAGCGCGCCCGGATTCAGGGGAGGAAGGATCGTGGACCCACGCGAGCGCATCGAATACAGCGCCATCGTCGACCGGCCGCCGCTGAGTCTGCCCGGCGGCGCGCGGATCGTCGTCTGGCCGGTCTACAACATCGAAAACTGGGACACCGACAAGCCGATGCCGAGGACGGTGCTGACACCGCCCCGCGAGACGCTGTTCGTCCCCGACGTGCCCAACTGGAGCTGGCAGGAATACGGCATGCGGGTCGGGTTCTGGCGGATCAAGGACGCCTTCGACCGGCTCGGCATCAAACCCACCTTCTCGCTCAACGCGTCGGTCTGCGACGTTTATCCGAGGGTCGCCCAGGCCGCGCTCGACGCGGGCTGGGAGTTCCTGCCGCACACCTACCACCAGGGCCCGATGCACCTCTTGGAGGACGAGCGGGCGACGATCGATCGGACCGTCGAGCGGATCGAAGAGTTCACGGGAACCAGGCCGCGCGGCTGGATCGGCCCCGGCCTCACCCAGACCTACGAGACCTCCGACCTGCTCAAGGAGGCGGGGCTGGACTATGTCGCCGATTTCGTCTGGGACGACGAACCCACACTGGTGAAAACCCGCGCCGGCGATCTGGTCAACGTGCCGTATTCGGTCGAACTCAACGACATCGCCATGATGATCCTGCAGAATCACCGCGGCGCCGAGCTCTACGACCGCACCATGGATCAGTTCGACCGGCTCTACGAGGAGAGCGCCGAGCGGGCCAAGTTCATGGGATTCGGCATCCACCCCTATATCAGCGGGGTGCCGCACCGCATCAAGCATCTGGAGGCGATGCTCGCACAGATGGCGGCGCGGCCGGGCGTCGTCTTCTGGTCGGGCGCCGAGATCGCCGACTGGTACAGGTCGACGCTAGATTAGGCCGAGCAGCCGCTTCGCGTTGCCCGACAGAATTTTCCCGCGGGCCGCTTCGTCGATGCCGTCGTGCCCGGTCACGACCTCGACCGGGCGTTCGTATCCCATGTCGAAGCAGTAGTCGCTTCCGAGCATCACCCGGTCGGCGCCTACCAGGTCGATGAGGTAGGCGAGCGCCTTGTCAGAGTGGCTGACGGTGTCGTAATGGAAGCGCCTTATGTACTCCATCGGCCCCTTGCCGCGCTCGCGATGCGCCATTTCCGGACGCACGTTGTGGCCGTGCTGGAGCCGGCCTACGACGTAGGGAAAGACCCCGCCGGCATGGGGCAGGCAGATGTCGAGATTCGGGAACCTGTCGAGCACGCCCGAGAAGATCAGGTGCGCCGCCGCGATGCCGGATTCCATCGGGTTGCCGAGGAGGTTGGTCAGGTAGTAGCGCGCGAGCCGCTGCGGATCGACCACGTGAACCGGGTGGAGAAACAGCGGAAGGCCCAGCCCGTCGATGGCTTCGAAGATCGGCAGGTACGCCTCGTCTCCGAGTTCTCCTCCGCGCACGCGGGTCATCGAATAGACCCCCCGGATTCCGGGAAGCCCGGCCGCGCGCTCCAATTCTTTCACGGCGAGCCCGGGCTCGTGCCAGGGAAGCATCGCCAGTCCCGCAAGCCGGTCGGGATATTTCTCGTGCGCCGCCACGCAGCCGTCGTTGAACGCCGCCGCCAGCGCGAGCGCGTCCTCGCCGTCGGCGAAATCGACCATCGGAGCGGTCAGCGAGAGCGCGTGGACCTCGACGCCCGTCTCGTCCATCTCGGCGACACGCAGTTCGACATCCGTGAACTTGAAGGGCAGGGGGCCCATCGAGACCGGCCCGCCCGTAACGGTGAACCCGTCTTCGCCGGAACTCACGCCGCCGCCGTATCGATGGCCGTTCCGCTCCAGCGTCTTGAGGTATTCGGTCGGATAGAAATGGGCATGGATGTCGATGGGC
Source organism: Defluviicoccus sp. (assembly GCA_022823775.1). GTDB lineage: Bacteria > Pseudomonadota > Alphaproteobacteria > MPNO01 > MPNO01 > MPNO01. Next base: position 6,790 of record JAJEHI010000162.1, read on the forward strand.
GAGTGGGCGTGCAACGCGGGTTCTCCTTCTCGTCGGGGCGCCGGGACCGGTAGCGGCGGCACCATAGAGGGGTTTTCCGGCTTCGTCGAAGCGCCGCTTTCCCCCGACCCCTGCCGCAAGCGGGAGGGGAGAAGATGAGTCGGAGTCGGCGAACGAGTCCCCCTCTCCCCCACGGGGAGAGGGCCGGGGTGAGGGGATGCAGTCAGGCGGCAGATGGCGGCAATCGTGCCCGGTCGAAAAATGCGCTAAACTCCGCCCCGCAGCGAGTGCCCGGGAGGCGAAGCCATGACGTCGCACGTGCTGGGCGGTGCGTTCGTTCCCCATGCGCCCCAATTTTTCACCATGCCCGAGACCGAGGACCCGGCCACCGTGGAACGGGTGCGCGAGGTCGCGGGCCGGATAGGCGAGGCGCTCGCCGCGCTCGAACCCGACATCTGGATCGTTATCGCCAACGACCACGTCAACCAGTTCTTCCTGCACTGCACGCCCGCGTTCGCGCTCCATACCGGCGCCGAGGTCAAGGGCTCGTTCGCCGGGCGCGACTTCCGCTACGAGGTGGCGAGCGGGACCGCGCACGGGCTCATCCGCCACCTCCAGGCGGAGGGGTTCGATCCGGCCTTCACGTCGACCGCGGAAATCGACTACGCCTTCGGGATCCCGCTTTCCCATCTCGGGGTCGACGCGCCGATCGTTCCCATCTACGCCAACGCCTACGTTCCGCCGCAGCCCTCGATGGAGCGCTGCTATGGCTTCGGGCAGGCGCTGGCGCGCGCGCTCGCCGCTATCGATGTCCGCGCGGTCGTCATAGCCAGCGGCGGCATGTCGCATTTTCCCGGGACTGAGCGCTATTCCGATCCCGATCTCGACTTCGACAAGGCCCTGCTGGAGCCCCTGAGCCGGGGCCGGCTGCGGACGCTGCTTTCGCTCGACGAAAAGCAGCTGGACGATACGGGCAACGTCGAGCTCAGATGCTGGGCCATCGGCGCCGGCGCGCTGGGGGAAAGGGTCCCCGACGTGGTCCAGCTGGATCCGAGCTGGCACCACATTTACGGCTCTCTCGGGTGGTTCGCGCCGCAATCGGCGTCCGCCCACACGCCGCATTATCCGCCGGTCCATGCAGAGCGGGTCGAGCTCACGCGCATTTTGCACCTGCTGTCCAACAGCGCCTCCGAGCGCGCGCGCTATGTCGGCGATCCCGACGGCTACGCGTCGGAAGCCGGGCTTGGCGCCGAGGAAACCGAGGCGCTTGCCAGCCTCGACATGGACCGGATGCGCTCGCTCGGTGTCCACCCGATGGTCCCCTTCCTTACCAGGCTGCAAATCGACCACGAACGGCCCAAGACCGCCTGATGATATCGACCGGCCTCGCGGGGATCGCGCTGGCTGCCTGGATCGGCCTTATCTTTCTGCGCGGCGGTTTCTGGCGCATCGAGCCTCGTCTCGACGGGGCGGCCGGCGCCGCGCCGGCGCCCGGGGACTGGCCCGAGGTCGCGGCCGTAGTCCCGGCGCGGGACGAGGCGGAGACCGTGGGCGAGGCCGTGCGCTCGCTCGGGGAACAGGACTACCCGGGCAGGTTCTCGATCGTCGTGGTCGACGACGAGAGCAGCGATGGAACCGCCCGGATCGCGCGCGACGCCGGAGGGGGCGGAGCGGTTGATGTCATCCGTTCCGGCCCGCTCCCGGAGGGCTGGAAGGGCAAGGTCTGGGCGCTCTCCCGAGGGCTGGCGCATGTTGCGAGGGAGCGGTCCGATGCCCAGTATCTGTGGCTGACGGATGCCGATGTGGTGCACCAGCCCGACATGCTGCGCGCGCTGGTGTGCGAGGCCGAGGCCCGCTCGCTCGACCTTCTCTCGCTGATGGTCCGGTTGCGCGCGGAGTCTTTCTGGGAAAGGCTTCTGATACCGCCTTTCGTGTTCTTCTTCCGCAAGCTCTACCCGTTCGCCTGGGTCAACGATCCCGGTCGAGGGATTGCGGCGGCGGCCGGCGGTTGCGTCCTGCTGCGGCGGAGCGCGCTGGAGCGGATCGGCGGTATCGGCGCCATTCGGGACGCGCTGATCGACGACATCGCGCTCGCGCGGGCGGTGAAGCCCGGCGGCCCGATCCGGCTGGCCCTGACCGGAGAATCGATAAGTATCCGGCGCTACCGTTCCCTCGACGGGATTTGGGCCATGGTGGCGCGTTCCGCCTTCGATCTGCTCCGATACTCCGCGCTCGCGCTGGTCGGGACGGTTGTCGCGATGACGATCGTTTACCTCGTACCGCCGGTTCTGGTGTTGTCGTGGCCGCTCCATGGCGACCCGGCGGCAGCCGTTCTCGGCGTTTGCGCCTGGGCTGCGATGGCGCTTGCGGCTTGGCCCACCGGCCGGTTCTACGGGCTTTCTCCCTGGGCCGGCCTCGTCTTGCCTGTCGCGGCGGCGCTCTACGTCGCGATGACGGCCGATTCCGCGCGCCGCCACTGGACCGGCGGCGGCGGCGCGTGGAAGTCGCGCGTATACGCGGCGGAGCGCGGCGGTGGCTGACGCGGCGGCGAAGACGGGGACGCTGGAAACCCCGTCCGGAAAGTGGTCGGGAGACGAGAACTTTCCCGTCGGGTCGTGGCTGCTGCCCGCCGGGCTGCGCCCGCACGTCGCCGCGTACTACGCGATCGCCCGGACCACCGACGACATCGCCGACAATCCGGACCTGTCTCCCGAAGAGAAGCTCCGCCGGCTCGATGCCTTCGAGTCGGCGGTAAAGGACGAGACCCCCGGAGAGCCCATTCCCGCTACCGCCCGGCGAATGCGCGAAAGCCTGGCCCAGACCGGCCTCGGCCCGCGCCACGTCGTCGACATCATCGCCGCCTTCAAGCAGGACGCGACCAAGCAGCGTTACGACGATTGGGACGACCTGATGGGCTATTGCATGCTTTCCGCGTCTCCCGTCGGGCGGTATGTCCTCGACCTGCACGGCGAGGACCGCTCCACCTGGAAGGCGTCCGACGCGCTGTGCAATGCGCTCCAGGTGCTGAATCACCTGCAGGACTGCCAGGACGATTACCGGGCGCTCGATCGGGTGTATGTGCCCGAAACCTGGTTGCGGGAGGCGGGAATCGGTGTCGACGCTCTCGACGCCGACCGTGCCAGCGCCGCGCTGCGCTCCGTCATCGACCGGTTGCTCGACGGCGTCGACGATTTGATGGTGCAGGCCCGCGGTCTGCCCGGCGTCGTCAGGAATCGGCGGCTCGCGATGGAAACCGCGATCATCGTCCGCCTCGCCGCCCGGCTGAGCGCGCTTCTCAGGGCCGGCGACCCGCTCGCCGGCCGCGTGGCGCTGAGCCGCTGGGACTTTGCCCGCGCGGGCGCGGGCGGCGTTGTCGGCGGGCTGATCTTCGGTCGATAGGGCGCGCGCCGAACCGGGGGTGCCGTTCAGGAGTCGCGGTCTTCCTTCGGCGGTGCGGGCGTGCGGCTCGCCTCCGCCTTGAGAGCGGCGACCTTTTTCCGGATTTCCTTCACCAGTTCGCCTACGCCGCGTTTGCGCAATATCGACGCGTACTCGGAGCGCTTGGTGGCTGCTTCGCTGATCGAGCCCTTGAGATAGATGTCGATGGCGCGCCATCCGCCGTCGAAACGGCGGACGAGATAGTTCAGTTTGGTGTTTCTCCTCCCCGATCGGGTCCGTTGCGTCCCGTCTATGCGGGTTTTGACGAGAACCGTATCCGGACGCAGCGAAGCCGTCTCGAGAACCCGGAAAGACTGGCCCGAATACCCGTCGAAGCGGTGCGCGTAGGTCGCGGTGACCAGATCGGAGAAAGCGGAGACGAATTCGTCCCTCTCCGCTGTCGAGAAACGCTTCCAGTTGCGCCGTCCGGCGACCGTCCGGCTCATCGACCGGAGATGGAAAGCCTTTCCGATCGCCGGGGCGAGCGCTCGATAGCGGCCCTCGTAACCGAGCGTCCCGGCCTCCTTCATCACCCGCAGGAGAGTGGCATGAAACGTCTCGATGACCTTCGCGGGTTGGGGAGCGGCGGCCGTCGCCGGCGCAGATAGCAGCGCCGCGACCGTCAGCGTCCCAATCGCCAAACGAAAGGAGAGGCTCGGAACCGTCATCGGGACTCCTTCAAGCCAGGGCAGAAGCCGGCCGCATTCGGACATCGTACCGTCTGCCGGGCACGGGAGATATGTTTGCGGCACGTTGCGTTCCGTCGCCGCGGGTCCGATCGCATCCCGGGCATCGGGCGATTGGATTACCGTCCCCTCATGGTTTAATAATCCTGGGCAGGATCGAGGGGTAAATGCCGCATGAGCGTCCCGCTGTCCCAGCAGTTGCGTATTGGCGCCTACATCGTGAGGCAGCGGTTGCTCGGGGTGCGGCGGTACCCGCTGGTCCTGATGCTCGAACCGTTGTTCAGATGCAACCTGGCCTGCGCCGGCTGCGGCAAGATCGACTACCCGGATTCGATCCTGGACAAACGAATGAGCGTCGAGGATGCGATCGGCGCGGTCGAGGAGTGCGGCGCTCCGGTCGTCTCGATCGCCGGCGGCGAGCCTCTGATTCATCGCGAGATCGGGAGGATCGTGGAGGGCATCGTCGCGCGAAAGCGGTATGTCTATCTGTGCACCAACGCGCTGCTGCTGGAAAAGAAGCTTCACCTCTTCGAACCGAGCCCGTTCTTCTCGTTCTCCATCCATCTCGACGGTACGCGCGAGGTGCATGATCGTTCGGTCTGCGAGGAGGGCGTTTACGACAAGGCAGTGCACGCGATCGCCACGGCGATCGACGGGGGTTTCCGGGTGTCCATCAACTGCACCTTGTTCGACGGCATCGATGCGGAAGAGGTGGCGGAGTTCTTCGATGCGATGACCGGGCTCGGAGTCGACGGCGTCACGGTTTCGCCCGGCTACGCGTACGAGCGCGCCCCCGACCAGCAGCATTTCCTGAATCGCCGCAAGACCAAGGATCTGTTCCGCGCCGTTTTCGAGCGCGGCCGCGGGAAGAAATGGCCGCTCAATCATTCTCCTCTCTATCTCGATTTCCTCGCTGGCAACCGGGACTACCGCTGCACGCCCTGGGGCAACCCGACGCGCAACGTCTTCGGCTGGCAGCGCCCGTGCTACCTGCTGGGCGAGGGCTACGCGTCGTCCTTCCGGGAGCTGATGGACGAGACCGACTGGGAATCCTACGGCACCGGCAACTACGAAAAATGCGCCGATTGCATGGCCCATTGCGGGTATGAGGCGACGGCGGTCGACGATCTGGCCTCGAACCCCTGGAAAATGTTCAGGTTCGCCCTGTCGGGAGTACGCACCGAAGGACCGATGGCACCCGAGATACCGCTCGGTGACGCCCGGCCCGCGCAATATGTCTTCGCGGAACTGGTCCAGCAGCGCACGGCGCTAGACGAAAAAGCCGAAGCGGAACCCGCCCAGCACAGCGACGCTGCGTAGCGAGCGGAGCGCTCGCCGATAATCCCGGGCCAGGCCGACCAACGCCAGGAGGTCGGCCGGCCGCCCGAGGCTTTCCATCAGCAACCGACTGGCGCGCGGTCCGCCTTCGGACGAAAACGCGGAGAGAAGCGATGACGGGAGACGGCGTTCCGCCGGATCGGCGATGACCCGGACCGCCGCTACGGGCAGCCCCGCCGCGGCGGCGACCCGCGCCACCGCATGGCTCTCCATGTCGACGACCGCGGCACCCGACGAAGCGGCAAGGGCTGCCTTGGCCGCAACGTCAGCCAGGGGACTTTCCGTTCCCGCTATCGGCGCGATGACGGTCTCGGGCCCCGATCTCGGCACGGCGGCGAGGCGCGCCGTCCAATCCCCGTCTACCTCCAATATTTCGCCCGCGGGCGCGAGGATTTCGCTTGCGATGACCACGGTCCCCGCGGAAAGCCCCGGCCGCAACCCTCCCGCCGTCCCGAAGCTGAGCAGCCCGGCCGCACCCCGATCGACCAGGGATCGGGCGAGGGATTCCGCCCGCGCCGTCGAGGCGCCGCAGCACAGGATGCGGACGTTCTCGTTTTTGCCGCCGCGGGCGGCCCGGGCTTCGGCCGGGAGGCCCGCGACGATCCCCAGCCGCCGCCCGGGAGTCACAATCCGAAGGGAGAGGTCTTCGCGTTGCCGCCGCGAAGACGGCGGTAGCGGGCGAGCGCCCAGACGGGGAAATAGGCGCTGTAGCCGTGATACTTGAGATAAAAGACGCGGGGAAATCCCACCGCGTTGTAGTGGTCTTCCCGCCACGACCCGTCCTCGCGCGGCGCGTTGAGCAGGTATTCGACGCCGCGGCGGACCGCGGTGCCGTCGACCTCCCCCGCGGCCATCAGGCCGAGCACCGCCCAGGCCGTCTGGCTGGGCGTGGAGGTCTTCGCCTCGTCCCGGCGGTCCGGCCAGTAGCTCGCCCCGTCCTCGCCCCAGCCGCCGTCGTCGCGTTGACGCTGCTCCAGCCACCGGACCGCGCGCCGGATGTGCGGCGATGAAGGGTCCTCTCCGGCCGCGTTGAGCGCCGAAAGCACGCTCCACGTGCCGTAGACGTAGTTGGTTCCCCACCGGCCGTACCAGGACCCATCTTTCTCCTGCTCTCGAATCAGGAATTCGATGCCGCGCGCCACCGAAGGATCGGCCCGGGAACGGCCGAGCTGGGCAAGCATTCCGACGCAGCGCGCGGTCACGTCCGATGTCGGGGGATCCAGCAGCGCGCCGTGATCGGCGAAGGGAATGCTGTCGAGATAGTGCTTGTTGTTGTCGACGTCGAAAGAGCCCCAACCGCCGTTGGAGCTCTGCATGCCGACGATCCACTCCGCGCCGCGCTTGACGGAGTCGTCGACGCCGGTTCGCCGCGCGCGGTCTATCGCCATCACGACGACCGCCGTGTCGTCGGTGTCGGGATAGTAGTCGTTGCGGTATTCGAATGCCCAGCCTCCGGGGGCGAGTTGCGGACGGGCACGCGCCCAGTCGCCCTTCACGTCGGTGATCTGCTCGTTCGCCAGCCATCCGGAAGCGCGCTCGGCCGCGGCGTCGTTATCCGCCCCGCCCGCTTCCATCAGCGCGTGCGCCGCGAGCGCGGTATCCCACACCGGGGACAGGCAAGGCTGGCAGAAGGTGCGCTCTTTCCGCACGACAAGGAGCTTCCCGATCGCGCTCAGGGCATCGGCATAGCGCGGATCGTCCTTCCCGTAACCGAGCGTATGAAACGCCATGACCGTGTTGGCCATCGCGGGGAATATGCCGCCCAGCCCGTGCTCTCCGTTGAGACGCTTCCCGATGAAGTCGACCGCCCGGTCGAGCGCGCGCCGCCGGAGCGCCGGCGGGCTCAACGGGGTAAGCAGCCGGAGCGCGCGGTCGACCGCGAGAAATACGGTATCGAGGAGCCCGCCGGTCGGTTTGACCAAGGGAGGACATCGTTTCCAGGGGTCTCGATGGAAAAGCTCTTCGACACTCGCGTTCCGAGGATTGGCCGCGCCCGGCCTACGGTCGAGAAGCACCAGAAGGGGCACGATCACCGTGCGGGACCAGTAGGAGACCTTGTCGAGATGGATGGGAAACCAGCGTGGCAACAGCATGATTTCGATCGGCATCACCGGCACCGCCCGCCACGGGAGCTGTCCGAACAGGGCCAGCGAGACACGGGTGAACACGTTGCACTGCGCCGCCCCGCCGCGCTCGAGAATCGCTTCGCGTGCCCGCCGCATGTGAGGGGCTTCGGGATCGTCGCCCACGCATTTGAGCGCGAAATAGGCCTTTACCGATGCGCTGACGTCGGCGTCGCCTTCGTGGAACAGCGGCCAGCCGCCATCCTCTCCCTGGCGGTCCCGGATGTAGTCGGCGAGCCGGCCCTCAAGCTCGGGGTCGATGTCGTCGATGAAGTGCTCGAGAAGGATGTACTCGGCCGGGATCGTCACATCGGCTTCGAGCGGGAATACCCAGTGGCCGTCGGACGACTGCCGAGCGCGGAGGGACGCTCCGGCGGCTTCGATGGCACGGTCGACGCGCGCTTCCAGGTCCCGCGTTGGGTCCGGTCCGGTCGGGGCGATGGGTGCGCTTGCCCGGGTCTCGCCGGCCATGCGTTCCCACGTGGAACCTTCCACCGAGCCCCTCCGAATCGCTACCGATAGTCCCAACCGGCCAACCGACCGACCGCTACAATAACTAGTTTCGCGCCCCCCGTCTGTCCAGAATCCTCGGTAAGTCAGGCGAATACGCCGTGACGAAGGGCGATCAGGATCTTCTCCGGCCTGGAGATCCGGACGGGAACGTCGAGCCCGGTCCAGCCCCGTTCCTCCAGCGCTTCCAGAAGCCGCCGATAGTGCACCATCATCACGACCGCCGGACGAAGCGCGCGGCGATCGCATTTCTCCAGCGCCGCCACGGCGGCGGCGAACCTGTCTTTCGCGATCCGCGCCAGGGCGTCGCAGACCCCCGGGATCGCGGGGTGACGGAGAACGTCGCGCGGCTCCGCGACCTCTATGCCCGCTTCGGTCAGCAATTCCCGCGGCAGATAGAGCCTGCCGCGCTCCGCGTCTTCCATCAGATCGCGCAGGATATTCGTGAGCTGCAGCGCCGTCCCGAGCGCGAGCGCGAACGCTTCGGCGTGCGCGCCGCTCGCGCCGAAGGCGCGTATCGAGAGAAGACCCACCGCACCGGCAACCCGATGGCAATACAGTTCCAGCTCCTCGAAACCCGGCGCCGTCAGGCCGTCGCCGAGATCCATCTCCATGCCGTCGATTACCGCGAGGAAATCCTCCCGGCGCATGCCAAAGCGGCGGACCGGCTCCACGAGGGCGCGTGCGGTCGGGAACGCGGGGTTGCCGGAGTAAAGGGAGTCGATCTCCTCGCGCCACCTGTCGAGGCGCCGCCGCTTGTCGTCGGGCGATTCCTCCCCGTCGGCGATGTCGTCGACCTCGCGGCAAAAGGCGTAGATCGCGAACATCGCTTCCCGGCGGGCCCGCGGCAAAAAGCGCATCGCCCAGTAGAACGAAGTGCCGGAAGCTACGGTGACGGCGCGGACATGCGCTCTTGCCTCGTCGTCGGCGCCGACCCCGCGCTCGGGTCTGTTCCGCATGCAGGACAACTATCGCGGCACGGAGAGCCGCGCAACCGCCGAAGGATTGACCCGAATTATCCCAGGCCATACCGTGAATCCCGGAAACGGCGTCCGAATTCCGCGTCCGCGTTCTGCAGGAGGCTTGCCTTGCCCGTCCCTTACCACGAGCCGGAAAATATCCGGCTGCAGACACAGGTGGACGCGGCTCCGACCGCGTACGCCGCACGGCTGGCCGACAGGCTCGAAGAGATTTTCGGGCGGGGGATCCACGATCTCGAGGGAGTCGTCGCGGCGCTGAACGAATCGGGTCCCGCCCCGGAGGGTGCGGACAGGTGGACCGCCGAGGTCCTGGAGGCGGAGATGATCCGTCTCGGCCCGTAGCCGGAGAGGATGGAGATGAGGATGACGGCACATCGAGACGCGGTGGACGAGCTCGTCGATCTCGGCGTCCGCAACCGCTGGTACCCGATCGCGTCGAGCTGGATGATTCGCGACAAGCCGGTTGCGCTGACGCGGCTCGGCGAGCCCATCGTCGTCTGGCGCGGCGGGGAGGGCGAGGTCCATGTGCTCGCCGACCGCTGCCCGCATCGCGGCGCGCAGCTCTCCAAGGGATGGAATCTCGGCGACCGCCTGGCCTGCTGGTATCACGGGCTGGAGGTCGACGGCAGCGGCACCGTGCTCGCCATGCCGGCGATCGGCGAGTGTCCGCTGGTGGGCACCCAGGGCGTGAAGTCCTATCCCGCCTTCGAGCACATGGGCGGGATCTTCGCCTATTTCGGCGATGAGCTGCATCCCGAGCCCGTGCCGTTCGAATATCCGGAGGAACTCCGCTCGCCGGAGTGGAGCGCGATCCTCTGCACCTCGCACTGGCGCTGCAACTACCGCTACGCCATCGACAACGTCATGGATCCGATGCACGGCGCCTATCTGCACGCCGAGTCGCATTCCATGGGGCGCGGAAACAAGGATGCGCGGATGCGGATCCGCGACACCGAGCACGGGTTGATATTCGAGAAGACCAATCAGCGCGGGGTCAATTTCGACTGGGTGGAGTTCGCCGACACCGGCGCGCACTGGATGCGTCTGTCGATCCCCTACCAGCGCAACGCGGGGCCGGGCGGCTCGTTCGGGATCGTCGGTTTCGTGACCCCGATCGACCGGGAGAACTGCCGGGTCTTCTTCTGGCGCACCCGGAAGGTGGAGGGATGGGAGCGCGCGGTCTGGCGCTTCATGTACAAGCACAAGCTGGAAACCCTGCACTGGGACGTGCTCGAGCAGGATCGGATCGTCCTCGAAGGAATGCCCAACGACGCCCGGGACCGCGAATTCCTTTACCAGCACGACACCGGACTCGCGCGCATCAGGCGGTTGATCCAGGAGGAGGCGGAGCGCCAGGTCGCGGCCCTCGCGGCAAACGAGCAGGTCGTCGCGGCCGAATAGAAGGACGAGACCCGATGAGCACCGAGACAGAAACCGCCGAGCGCACCCTCGCTGACTGGATGGAGACCCGGATCGCGCGCTACGAGACCCGGCGTTACGACTGGGGCGCGCTCAAGTTCCAGGCCGATTTCGACCCGAAATACCGCCGGGCGCAGATGCGTTATCTCGGCACCGGCGGCACCGGGGTGGCCGACGACTCCAATGCCGTGCCCTCCGAACATTTCACGTTCTCGACCATGGTGCTTCCTCCCGGCTGCGAGGGCCCGCCGCACGTCCATGACGACGTGGAGGAGGTGTTCTTCATGCTTCGCGGGAAGATCCGCCTTACGCTCGAACGGAACGGCGAGACATTCGAGACCGAGCTCGGCGAGCGCGACCTGATCTCGGTGCCGCCCGGCGTCTATCGCGGCCTGGTGAACGACGGCGAAGAGGAAGCGCTGATGTGCGTCATGCTGGGCGCGGCCAGGCCCCGCATCCCGACCTATCCGCCCGAGCACCCCCTGGCGAAGATCAAGCGCAAGGCGTGACCCTCCCCCCGCTAGAGACCGTCCGGCGGAACGGTCGCGCGATCGCCTACCGGGCGGCAGGCGAGGGGCCGCCCGTGCTCCTGCTGCACGGGATCGGCTCTGGCTCGGCGTCATGGGAGGCGCAGTTCGATGGGCTTTCGGGGCGCTTTCGGATCGTTGCCTGGGACACGCCGGGCTATGGAGCATCGGACCCTCTCCCCGGCGAGCGGCCGGATTCGGGCGCCTACGGCGACGCGGTCGCCGACCTTCTCGACGGGCTCGGGCTGGAGCGGATCCACCTGCTGGGCCATTCGCTGGGCGGGTTGATCGCGGCCGCGTTCGCCGCCCGGCACCCTCGAAGACTGCTCAGCGTGACCCTGTCGGATGCCGCGGCGGGTTACCTGAACGGTCCGAAGGAACTCCGCGTCGACCGTCTGAACGCGCGGATCGAGGCGATGACCGACCTCGGACCGGCGGAGGTGGCGAAGCGGCGCGCGCGCGAAGTGCTGTCGCCCTCCGCGCCGGAGGGGGCCTACCGCAAGGTCGTCGCGGTGCAGAGCAGGGTCCGGCCCGACGGCTATGCCCAGGCGGCCCGGATGCTGCACAATTCCGACATCTTCGCTGACGCGGCGACGATCGGGGTGCCCGCGCTGGTGATGTACGGCAGCGAAGATACGGTCACGCCGGAGTCGATCGGCCGCGACATCGCCGCGGCGATAGGCGGAGCCCGCTACGTCACCCTCCAGGGGCTCGGCCACGCCAGCTATGTCGAGGGGCCGGAAGCATTCAACGCCGCGCTCACCGGGTTCCTCGACGGTCTGGAATGAACCCCGACCGCCGGCCGGGTCGGGCTGCGCAGAGATAGGACCGCGAGATGGATCTCGGGCTTTCGGACAAGGTGGCGGTCGTGACCGGCGGGTCGTCGGGTATTGGGCTTGCAGCGGCACGGATATTTCTCGAAGAGGGTGCCCGGGTCGGGATTTGCGGCAGGTCCGGGGACCGGCTGGCCGTGGCGGAGCGGTCGCTCGCCGGGCCGCACGGCGCTGACCGCGTACTCTCCGCGGCGTGCGACGTGCTCGACCCCGCGCAAGTAGAGGGCTTTCGCGACCGCGTGGCGGAACGCTTCGGTCGCGCGGACATTCTGGTCGCCAATGCCGGGCAGGCGCGCCGCGGGGGGATCGACGACCTAGGCGACGACGAATGGCGCGCCGAGCTCGACCTGAAGTTCTTCTCGGTCCTGCATCCCGCCCGCGCCTTTCTGCCTCTGCTGGAATCGGCCGCGCCGTCCGCCATCGTCTGCACGAACGCGCTGCTGGCGCGGCGCCCCGAGCCCTGGCTGGCGGCGACCTCCGCCGCGCGGGCCGGTGCTCTCAACCTTGCCAAGACGATGAGCCGGGACTTCGCGCCCAGGGGAATCCGGGTCAACTCGATTCTGATCGGGCTGGTCGATTCGGGGCAGTGGAACCGCCGTTTCGAACAGGGCGAGGCCGGCGGAAAGAGCAAGGAAGAATGGTTCGCCGAGCTCGCCGCCGAGCGGGGAATACCGCTTGGCCGACTGGGGGAAGCCGACGAAGCGGCGAGGGTGATGGTTTTTCTCGCCTCCCCGGCGGCGAGCTACCTGACCGGGGAGACGATCGAAATCGCGGGCGGGCAGGGGCACCATGTCTGATCGGATCTCCGCCGGAGAGCTGGTCGCCGCGCTCCTCGAATCCGCGGGCGTCGACACCGCTTTCGGGGTTATCTCGATCCACAACATGCCGATGCTGGATGCGATCGGGCAGCGCAACCGCATCCGTTTCGTGCCGGCGCGGGGGGAGGCGGGCGCGGTCAACATGGCGGATGCGAACGCGCGGGTCTCCGGCGGGCTCGGCGTCGCGTTCACCAGCACCGGGACGGGGGCAGGCAACGCGTGCGGCGCGCTGGTCGAGGCGCAGACCGCGGGCACCCCGCTGCTCCACCTGACCGGGCAGATCGAAACGAAATACCTCGACCAGGAGCGCGGCTACATTCACGAGGCGCGCGACCAGTTGACCATGCTGCGCGGCGCCTCCAAGGCGGCCTACAGGGTAAGGAGCGTATCCGACCTGCCGGGCACGCTGCGCGAAGCCGTCCGAGTGGCGCAGAGCCCTCCGGCCGGCCCGGTGAGCGTCGAGATACCGGTCGACATTCAGGAATCCTCGCTCGACAGACCGGCCTCGCTCGCGCCGCTCGCACCCGCGCGCCCCGAGCCCGATGGGGCGGCGCTGGACCTCCTGGCCGACGCGCTGGCGGGCTCGCGCCGGCCGATGCTCTGGCTCGGCGGCGGCGCGCGCGGAGCGTCGGCGGAAGCCCGCGCGCTGGCCGGTCTCGGCTTCGGCGTCGTCACCAGTATCCACGGGCGGGGCGCGATACCGGAAGGCGATCCGATGTCGCTCGGCGCCTACAACTTCCAGCCGGCCGTGGAGGCGTTCTATGCGAACTGCGACGCGATGCTGGTCGTCGGTTCCCGGCTGAGGAGCAACGAGACGCTGAACTATAAGCTGGCGTTGCCGCGCCCGCTCTACCGGATCGATGCCGATCCCCGGGCAGACGGGCGGTCCTTCGCCAACGACATTTTCGTCTGCGGCGACGCGGCGATGTCGCTGGCGGGGCTCGCCCAACGGCTGGACGGGCGAACGGAAATCGACCCCGGCTTTGCCACGGACCTCGCCGCTGCCCGCGAATCGGCGCAAAGCGCGCTTCGCGGCACGCTCGGGCCGTATACAAGACTCATGGACGATCTCCAGGCGGCGGTTCCGGACGATGTCGTCTGGGTGCGCGACATCACGCTTTCCAACAGCACGTGGGGCAACCGCGCGCCGCGTCTTTCGGGACCGCGCGACGGTGTCCATGCCGTGGGCGGCGGCATCGGGCAGGCGCTGCCGATGGCGGTCGGCGCCGCGCTCGCCGCGAACGGGCGAAAGACCGTTGCGCTCGCGGGCGACGGCGGGCTCGCGCTTTCCCTCGGCGAGATTTCCACCCTCGTCCAGGAGCGCGCCGATGTCGCGCTGATCGTCATGAACGACGGCGGCTATGGCGTGATCCGGAACATCCAGGATCGCAAGTTCGACGGCAGGCGCCTCTATGCCGACATCGCGCTGCCCGACCTGGGTGCGCTCGCGCGCGGGCTCGGGCTTCCGTTCCGCCGCGTCTCCGATACCGGCGGAATGCGGCCGGCGCTCGACTGGGCGATCTCGGCCGACGGGCCGGCCATGTTGGAGATCGACATGAGCGCGGTCGGCCCGTTCGCGGTGCCGTTCGCCGGGCCGCCCGCCCGCCCGAAGGATTAAGCCCATGCTGAACGTCGTTCTGATCGGTCGCGGCGCGATCGCCACGGAGGTCCTGAAACACATCCGGCCCGGCGGCGGGGTGAGCGTCACCGGCGTCATCGTCCGCCCCGGCCGGGAGGCCGAAGCGCGCGAGGCGCTCCCGCCCGCCATCGAGGTGGCGAGCGCCATCGGCGATTTCACCGCCTCGCCCGACCTGATCGCCGAGTGCGCGGGCCATGCCGCGGTGGCCGAATTCGGCGAGGAAGCGCTGAGGCGCGGCATCGACTTCCTCGTCATTTCCATCGGCGCGCTGGCCGATGCGGCTCTCCGCAACCGGCTGGAGGCGGCGGCGGAGGCCGGCGGGGGCAAGCTGATCCTTCCCGCCGGCGCGGTCGCCGGCGCCGATGCGCTGACGGCCGCCCGCATCGGCGGTCTGCAACGGGTGGTCTACACCTCGCGCAAGCCGCCGGCGGCGTGGCGCGGAACGCCGGCCGAGAAAGCGCACGATCTCGACGCGCTCGCCGAACCGACGACGCTGTTCGAGGGCGCGGCCGACGAGGCGGCGACGCTCTATCCGCAGAACGCGAACGTGGCGGCCACTATCGCTCTCGCCGGGGCCGGGTTCGACCGGACCGACGTGAAGCTGATCGCCGATCCGGGCGCCGGCGGCAACATCCATCAAGTCCGGGTCGAGGGGACGTTCGGCGCCTTCGACATCGAGGTGCGCGGCAAGCCGTTGCCCGACAACCCCAAGACCTCGACGCTTGCCGCCCACAGCGTCGTCGCCGAGATTCTGCGCCGCGCCGCCGCGGTGGAGATTTAGTTTTTCGACCGGACACGATCAGGGGGGTGCTGATGTCCGAGACGCCCCCTCACCCCGGCCCTCTCCCCCGGGGGGGAGTGGGGGATTTGCCCGCCTACTCGTCCTTACCTTCTCCCCTCCCGCTTGCGGGAGGGGCCGGGGGAGGGCGCCTCCTCGGCGCTTCCGCTCAGTTCAATCCGGCGAGGAAGGCGGCGACGGTTTCGGCCGTTTCTTCCGGCTTTTCGATGAAGGGAATGTGGCCGCCGCCGGGAATCTCGGCATAGACCGCGCCGGGGATCGCCTCGGCGATGATTTTCGAGAACTTCGCCGGAATGAAATAGTCGTTGTCGCCGGTGAGCACGAGCGTCGGACACGAAACGCTCCGGATCTTCTCGGTCCAGAGCGGCTCGTTCTCCTGGCCCGGAAGGCGGCGGCCCCACGACAGGATCGAGTCCAGGAAGGCGGTATAGAGGCCGGGATCGTTGGCGCGGACGTTCTCCTGGTTGGCCCGCATGACCGCGAGCCCTTCGTCGGTGTCCATGAATTCCCGCGTCATGGTCGATAGCCCCATGAAATCGGCGAGCTCCTCGCCCATGCCGATCTTCGCGACGATCTTCTTGCGGAGCGCAAAATTCATCTCCATCGCCCGGTCGAGCTCGGAGAACCCGCCGACCACGATCATCGAGCGCACCGCATCCGGATGACGCACCGCCATCGCCTGGGCTATCGATCCGCCGAGCGAGGAGCCCAGGATGTCGACGCTCTCCCATCCCGCCTCGCGGGCCAGCGCGGCGAAGTCGTCGGCCCAAAGCTCGGACGTGTAGCGGACCTCCGACGGATCGTCCTTCCGCGAGCGGCCCACGCCGCGCGGATCGAGGAGGACCGTCGTGCAGCTCTCGCGCAGCAGCGGCTCGCCGAGCCGGTAGTAGCGGTGGTCCATGCCGAGTCCCGGAAAGAGCATCAGCGGATGTCCGCTGCCCTGGGTCTCGTACCAGATCTCGGTACCGTTGACCGATGCGGTCGGCATGGTCCCTCCTCCTCAGCCTTGCGCGGCTCGCAGCGCCTGCCATACGCGGTGGGGGCTCGCCGGGAGCGGCAGTTCCGCCACACCGCGCGCGGCCAGAGCATCGAGAATAGCGAGGATCGCCGCAGGGTATGAGCCCCCGTTGCCGGCTTCGCCGCAGCCCTTCACGCCGAGCGGGTTGGTCGTGCACGGCACCGGGTGGGTGGCGAAGTCGACCCATGCCATGTGGTCCGCGCGCGGCATCGCGTAGTCCATGTAGGACCCGGTGACGAGCTGGCCGTCGTCGTCGTAGACGGTGTTCTCCAGCAGCACCTGACCGAGGCCCTGGGCGATTCCCCCGTGCACCTGTCCCTCGACGATCGGCGGGTTGAGAACGGTGCCGAAATCGTCGACCACGGTATAGCGGTCGACCGCGGTCTCGCCGGTGTCGGGGTCGATCTCCACCTCGCAGACATGGCAACCGTTGGGGAAGCTGATCGGGCTCGTGTCGTGCGAGCACTTCGCGTCGAGCCCGTCCGAGAGGTCTTCGGGCAGCGCGGGGTTCCGGCGGGCTTCCGCCGCGAGGCTCATGATGTCCTTCGACCGGTCGGTCCCCGCCACGCGGAAGACCCCGCCCGCGAATTCGATGTCCTCCACCGCCGCTTCCAGCAGATGGCCCGCGATCTTTCGGCCGCGTTCGATGACCGCTTCGCCCGCCTCCAGAATGGCGCCGCTCGACGCGATCGCCGAGCGCGACCCGCCGGACCCGCCCGCGCCCGGGCTCATCTCGTCGGAATCGTGCTGGATCATGCGGATTCGTTCGAACGGCACGCCGAGCTTATCGCTCAGCACCTGCGCGAAGGGCGTCGCGTGTCCCATGCCGAAATCGCAGGTACCGGTGACCAGCGTCACCGTTCCATCGGCCTCGAAACGGATGTCGGCAAGTTCCGTGCCGGGCGCGGCGGTGGTCTCCAGATAAGGCGCGATGCCGAGCCCGCGGAGCTTGCCCGACGCCTCGCTGGCACGGCGGCGGCGGGCGAAACCGGCCGTATCTGCGCGCGCCATCGCTTCGTCCATGATCGCTTCGAAATCGCCCGAATCGTAGGTCAGCCCGACCGGTGTCTCGAACGGCATCTGGTCGGGCCGGACAAGGTTGCGGCGACGCAGCTCGATCCGGTCGATGCCGGTCTCGATGGCGGCCTTGTCGATAAGGAGCTCGAGGAAATATTTCGATTCCGGCCGCCCGGCGCCGCGATAGGGGCCGGTGGGGACGGTGTTGGTGAACACGCATTTCGCGCCATAGGAGAACAGCGGCGTCTTGTAGACGCTGATGATGTTGCGGCTGACCACCATGGTCACCGGCCACGGCCCCATCGCCGTCAGGTAGGCGCCCATGTCGCCGAGCGCGTCGACCTTCAGGGCGAGAAAGTTGCCGTCCTCGTCGAGCCCCAGAGCGAGGTCGACCGTCATCGCTCGCCCCTGGTGGTCGGAGAGGAAGCTCTCCGAACGGTCCGCGCACCATTTGACCGGGCGGCCCAGCCGGCGGGCCGCGTACATGACGCAGATCGCCTCGCTATAGGCCGCGCCCTTCATCCCGAAGGAGCCGCCGATATCGTCGCTGACGACCCGGATCCTTTCCGGCGGCACGCGGAAGATCGCGTTGGCGAGGGTGGCGCGATAGCCCGTGACGCCCTGGCTTCCGACATGGACGGTGAATTTTTCCTCCCGCGGATCGTATTGCGCGAGGGCCGCGCGCGGTTCCATCGCGTTGACCACCATGCGGGTATTGTCGAGCCGGATGCGGGAGACGTGATGGGCGCCGGCGAGCGCCGCGTCGACCGCCTCCTCGTCGCCCATGTGGAAGTCGAGGAACACGTTGCCCGGGGAAGACCCCCACAGTTGGGGAGCATCGGAATCGAGCGCGCGTTCGACGGAGGCCGCGACGGGGAGGGACGAGATCTCGAACGGTATCGACTCCGCGGCGTCGTGGGCAGCGGCGAGGGTCTCCGCGACGACGACCGCCACCGGATCGCCGACATGGCGCACCCGCCCGACGGCGAGCGCCGGGCGCGGCGGCACGCTGGGCGCCGAGCCGTCGCGGTTCTTCATCGGCACCGGGCACGGGATGTGCCCGATGCCGTCGGCTTCCAGGTCGGCGCCCGTGTAAACCGCGAGCACGCCGGGCGAGTCGGCGACGGCGGAGACGTCGAGCGTCGCGATCTCGCCGTGGGCCGCCGGCGAGCGCAGGAAGACCGCGTAGGCCTGGCCGGGCGCGTTGCGGTCGTCGGTGTAGCGCCCGCCTCCGGAGAGCAGGCGCGGGTCCTCGGTCCTGGGGACCGGCTGCCCGATCCCGAATTTCAGCGCTTCCTGTCCGCTTTCTCCGGCCATCTCGTTCCATTCGTCGTTGTGTCGAAACGGGCCGGGCGGCCCATGGACCGCCCGGCGGTGTCGCTGTCGGGACGATCGCCCCTATTCGGCGGCGGCGTTCTCGTTGCGGCGGGAGGAGGCTTCCAGCCTCGCGACCAGCTCGTCGGTCTGCTGCACGTCTCCGAAGTAAAGATAGAAATTGCCGAGCGCCGCGGCATGCTCGCCGTCGCTCATCGTCGCGCATCCGTCGGAGACCATCAGCGATCGGTAGTTGAGCATCATCGCGTCGCGCGCCGTGGATTCGCAGCACACATTGGTCGCCACCCCGGTGACGATGATGGTCTCGATCCCGTGGTCGCGCAGGACGATTTCGATATTGGACGATCCGTGGATGAAGGCGCTGTAACGCCGCTTGACGACGATCTCGTCCTCCTCGCGGACATCGAGGGTGGGCCAGAGCTGGAAGGCCCGCGAATCGCGCTGCATGGAATTCAGGCGGCGCTCGCCCTTCTCCGGGGTGTAGCGCTCATGCGCGACCGACCAGCTGTCGAGCGACTCCTTCGTCGCGAGGTTCTGCAGCCAGATCACCAGCCCCCCGGCGTTCCGTACCGCTTCGGCGAGGCGGTTCACGTTGGGGACGATCTCCTGCGCCACCGGCGCGGCGCCGAGCTGGCCTTCCTCCATGAAATAGATCTGCATGTCGACCACCACCAGGGCGGTCTTCGGGCCGTCGAAGGTCTCGCAGGTATGGGGTCGGCCCTGACGTTCGACCATCCGGTCGACATACTCCTTGGGCATCTCGAATGGGTGCATCGGCGCCTCCCGAATTTGCCGGATCGACTATAGGTCCGCCTTGCGCACGCGGCAATCGCGCGGTGCCCGGCCGGCCTTGCAATGTCGCGGTATTCTCGCCACGATGATCGCAACATGGTGGCCGACTGCGCGCGTGGGCAAGCGTCCGTGCCCCGAACCGCGCCGGGCCGACAATGGCAACGCAGGACGATCGCGGGGACGGCTATGAGCGATATCGGCCAGGAGAACGGCTCGGCCCTGAGCCGGGTTGTCGGCGCCGGGGTGGTGACCCTGCCGCGACTCATCATCGGCTCGCTGATCCTGTTCGGCATCGCGGTCAACTTCGCCAACGTCCTCGGCCGCTACCTGTTTCTCGCGCCCATCGTCTGGGCCGAGGAGATCATGATCTATTCGATGGTGTGGATGGTGTTCATCGGGGCGGTGCTGGTGAGCTGGGACGGCCACCACCTCAAGATGGATTTCTTTTCGATCATGCTGCCGTCCCCGTTCAAGGAGATCATGAACTTCACCGGCGTGGTGTGCTTTCTCCTGGTCTGCATCTTCGTGCTGCCCCAGACCTTCACGGTGACCGAGCTGATGTTCCGGCTCGACCAGCGCAGCGTGGTGGCGGAGATCCCGATGGTGATCCCGCACTTCGCGATCCTGCTGGGCTTCATCATGATGTTCGTGGTGATCGTGTGGCGATTCAAGCGGTTGATACGCGGCGACCTCTCCAGCGAGGTCGAGGACCTGATCGCGGCCACCGAAAAGCAGCAGGACGTACCGCTCAACCGGGGCGCATCCGGCTGAGCGCGGTCCGCGGCCGCGCAGGGAAACGCTGGGCAGGGTATCGGGGAGACAGGGTATGGAGTGGGTGATGGTGCTGATGCCGATCGGTCTTCTGATCCTCGGCTTCCCGATTTTCATCATCCTGCTCGCCACCTCGGCGATCATTCTCCTGTTCTTCATGCAGGTGCCGCTGACCGCGGTTCACCAGGTCATGTTCGGCAGCGTCGACAAGTTCGCGCTGATGGCGGTGCCGTTCTTCATTTTCGCCGGCGAGCTGATGGGCATGGGCGGCATCTCCCAGCGCATCATCGCATGGGTCATGTCGGTGATCGGCGGGATGCGGGGCAGCCTGCCGCTGACCACAGTCGGTACCTGCACCATTTTCGGCGCGATCTCCGGATCGAGCCCGGCCACGGTGGCCGCGGTCGGCCGGCTGATGTACCCGCCGCTCCGCGAGAAGGGCTACAACGAGAAATTCTCGACCGGCGTGCTGACCTCCTCCGGCGCCATCGCCATCGTCATCCCGCCGTCGATCAGCATGATTCTCTACGGCGCATCCGCCGAGCAGTCGGTGTCGCATTTGTTCATCGCCGGCATCTTTCCGGGCCTCCTGATGTCGCTGATGATGGGCGGCTACATCTACTGGTACGCCGCCCGCCGCGACATCCGCGAGGGCCAACCCTTCCAGATGCGGGAGTTCCTGCGGGCCAGCAAGTCCGGTATCTGGGCGCTCGGCACGCCGGGCATCATCCTCGGCGGCATCTATGCCGGCGTCTTCTCGCCGACCGAGGCGGCGGGCATCGCCTGCGTCTACGCGATCCTCGTCACCAAGTTCATCTACGGCGACATATCCTGGCGCGGAATCTGGGACGTCTCGATCAACTCGATGTATCTGACCGCGCAGGTGCTGATCATCGTCGCCGGCGCGGGCGTGTTCTCCTGGCTGCTGACCGTCAGCGGCATCCCGCAGGCCGCGGTCGCCGCGATTCAGGCGCTCGAGGTCCCGCCCTGGGTCATCCTGATGATCATCAACGTGTTCCTGCTGATCGTCGGCTGCCTGCTCGACCCCGGGTCGGCGATCCTGGTTCTGACCCCGCTGCTCGCACCGATCGCGGCGGCGCTCGGCGTCGATCTGGTGCATTTCGGGGTCATCATGACAGTGAACCTCGCGATCGGGATGTTCACCCCGCCCTTCGGTCTGAACATCTTCGTGGCCCAGGCTTTGTTCAAGGCGCCGCTGAGCAGCATTTATCCCGGGCTGGTGCCGTTCATCGTGATCAACATCCTCGCACTGGTGATCGTCACCTATGTGCCCGAACTGTCGCTCTACCTGCTGAAGTTCCTGGGATGATCCGCGCGTTCCAGGCCGGACGGGACGGCGACCGCCGCGAGGTTCGCAAAAGGAGAAACCGAATGTCCTCGAAAAGAAGCTCCCTTCGGCACGTGGCCGCCGGCATCGGGGCGACTCTCCTCGCCGCCCTGCCCGTGTCGGCGGCGGCGGACATGTCCGGAAAAACGGTCCAGTGGGTAATCCCGTTCTCCGAGACCGGCGGTTCGGCCAAATGGGCCAATTTCTTCGCGCCGCTGTTGAGCGAAGCTCTGCCGGGCAAGCCGACCGTTGTGGTGAAATTCATGCCGGGCGCCGGGTCGACGAAGGGCGCGAACTGGTTCCAGCGGCAGAAGCACAAGGACGGTACGCTGCTGTTCGGATCCTCCGGGTCGACCCAGTTCCCCTACCTTCTCGGCGACCCGCGGGTGCGTTACGAGTACAAGGACTGGAACCCCGTCATGGCGACGGGCACCGGCGGGGTGGCCTATCTGGACAAGAAGAGCGGCGCCAGGTTCGACGGGACCGCGAACAAGCTCAAGGACATCGAGTTCATCTACGGTTCGCAGGGCGCGACCCGGCTGGACCTAGTTCCGCTCCTGGCCTGGCGGATGCTGGGGATGAAGGTCGAGCCGGTCTTCGGCATCAAGGGGCGCGGCGACGGCCGGCTGATGTTCGAACGCGGCGAGGCCAATATCGACTACCAGACTTCGTCGGCCTACCTCTCCGGATCGATGCCGCTCGTCAAGGCGGGCACGGCGGTTCCGATGATGTCGTGGGGCGCGCTGGATGCGAACGGCAATATCGTGCGCGATCCGACCTTCCCCGACATCGCGACTTTCAAGGAAGTCTGCGAAGCGACGGCCGGCTGCGAGACCAAGGGCGATGCCTGGGATGCGTGGAAGGCCTTCTTCGTCGCCGGTTTCCCGTCGCAGAAGATCGCCTTCCTGCCGCGCGGAACGCCCAAGGAGGTGATCGATACCTACGAGACGGCGTTCGCCAAGGTGAAGGCGCGTCCGGACTTCGCGAAGATTTCGGCGAAGAGGGTCGGCAAGTACCCGATGTTCGTGGGCGCCGAAGCCAAGGCCGCCCTGGGCACCGCCACCTCGGTGCCCGACAAGGCCAAGGCTTTCGTGACCGGCTGGCTCAAGGAAGCCTACGGCGTCTCTCTCAAGAAGAAGTGACGGCCTTGATCCATACGCTGCCCGAACGCCGCCGCGGGGTGCCGCCCATCTAGCGAGAGAACCGCAACGGGCCGGAGGAAAGGTCTCCCATGGAACTTCTGACCGCGGCGCTGCCGGCGCTGGGCGAAGCCGCGAACCTGATCTTCCAGCCCGTCGTTCTCGGATACCTGGTCCTCGGCGTGGTAATGGGCCTCGCCATCGGCGTCTTTCCGGGGCTCGGCGGAATCGCGGGCCTCTCGCTGCTGCTGCCGTTCATGTTCGGTATGGAGCCGGTTCTCGGCCTCGCGCTGATGATCGGCATGGTGGCGGTGGTCCCGACGTCGGACACCTTCGCATCCGTCCTGATGGGCATCCCCGGCTCGTCGGCGTCGCAGGCGACGGTGCTCGACGGGTTTCCCCTGGCGCGGAAAGGGGAGGCCGCGCGCGCTCTGTCGGCGGCCTTCTCGTCTTCGCTGTTCGGCGGCCTGGTCGGCGCAACCTTCCTGACCTTCTTCATCCTCGCGGCACGGCCCCTGGTTCTCGCCTTCGGGCTGCCGGAGATGCTGATGGTGACGATCCTCGGCCTTTCCATGGTGGCCATTCTGGCCGGACGGATCGCGCTCAAGGGGCTCGCGGCGGCCGGGCTCGGGTTGCTGGTGGGGACCATCGGAGAGGCCGACGCGGGCGGCAGCCTCCGCATGGCGACCTACGACATTCCCTATCTGACCGACGGGCTCAAGCTGGTCATCGTCGGCCTCGGTATTTTCGCCATTCCCGAGATCGTTTCCCTGCTGCGTCAGGACAAGTCGATTTCGAGCACGGCGACGCTCGGAGGCGGCTGGCTGGACGGTGTGCGGGACTGGTTCGCCAATATCTGGCTCTCGGTCCGCTGCTCCATGATCGGCGTGGCGGTCGGGGTGATCCCCGGCCTCGGAGGATCGGTCGTCGACTGGATCGCTTACGGCCACGCCGTGCAGACCACGAAGGACAAGTCGCAATTCGGCAAGGGCGAAATTCGCGGGATCGTCGGGCCGGAAAGCTCAAACAACGCCAAGGAAGGCGGCGGGCTGGTGCCCACGCTGCTGTTCGGCATCCCGGGCTCGGGCTCCATGGCGGTGTTCATCGGCGCGGTGGCGCTGCTCGGCTCCGGCGATATCGAAGTCGGACCGTCGATGCTGAAGAACAATCTCGACATCACTTATTCGATCGTCTGGCTGCTGGCGCTGGCCAACGTGGTCGGCACCCTGCTCTGCATCGCCGCCTCGGGCGGGATCGCGCGTCTGACGACCATCCGGTTCACGCTGGTGGCGCCGTTCCTGTTCATGCTGATCGCCTTCGCGGCGTTCCAGTCCGGACAGGACCTCTTCGACCTGGTGGCGCTCTTCGCCATCGGTCTTATCGGGATCTTCCTGCGTCGGTTCGACTGGTCGCGACCGGCTTTCCTGATCGGTTTCGTGCTGTCGAACCCGGCCGAGACGTTCACCAACCAGGCCTATCAGATCGCGGCGAGCCGGTTCCGCAGGGGGTTCGAGGAAGGTATCGACTATATCTTCAGCCCCATCGTCATCGTGCTGATCGTCGTGACGGTCGTCTCGATCTTCTTCGGCATCCGCCAGGCAAAGTCGATTCAGGCCGAAGGCGACGTCCAGTCGGGCTCGAAGCGCGCGCCGCTGATCTTCCTTCTCCTGTTCACCGCCTATCTGGTGATCGCCGTCGTCGACGCCTCCACGATCCCCGACGACGTCTTTACCGACAAGGTGTTTCCGCTGACGGTCGGCAGCATCTCGGTGGTGTGCTGCCTCTACCTGCTTTTTCGGATGATGACCCGGCCGGAGACGGACACGATATTCGCCGACAAGGAGGTCGCCGGCGAAGACGCGGAGGCGGGCCGCGGACTCTGGTCCACGCTCGCGTGGTTCGCCGGGCTTCTCGTGCTCAGCGCGGTATTCGGCTTCATCGTCGCCCTGGCGCTCTTCCTGCTCGCCTTCTTCCGGGTCCGGGCAGGTCTGGAGTGGGCGTGGTCGGCGCTCCTGACCGCGGCGGGGATCGCCTTCATGTGCCTCGTCGCCGGGCTGCTCAACCGGGATTTCCCGCCCGGCCTGCTCCAGTCCCTGGTCGAGCTTCCCTGGCCGCTGACGTAAGCCGCGCCGGTCAGGCGAGCGCTTCGGCGAGCAGCTTTCGGACGTGCTCGTTGACTTCCCGGCTGCGGTGGCGCGCGATCTTGCCCGACGGGTGCAGCGGTTCGTCGTAGAAGAAGTCGGGAAGCTCGTCGTCCTCTTCGGTGAAGCCGGCCTGGCGGTTGAACTCCCACTCGTCGCGCAGCGTCTCGTGACCCAGCCGGCGGTAGAACGATTCGTCGAGATCGGTGCCGTGCGCGTCGTTGAGCGCGTTGACCATGAAGTCGATGTTCTCGTTGGTCACGGTGCGCCCGAAGACGCAGAGCCCGAGCGAATCGGCGGTCGCGCACAAGGTCTGCACGTCGAAGCTCGCCTCGGTCAGCTCCTCGGTCGTCTTTCCGTCGCAAACGAAAGCGGGGATGTTGCCGGTCGTGTGATCGGCGCCCTGGGCCGTCACCATCATCGAGATACCGGTGACCTCGATCACGCGCGGATCGTAGGCGCTGATGCCCTGCTTCTTGATCGTCGGCACGCGGGCGACCTCGTAGTGCTCGCCCACCCTGGCCGTGCCCTGGGCGAAGATCCTGCCGCGCTCGGTCCCGTCGCGGATGTCCTGCAGCACATCGGCCATGAAGGCGGGATCGCCGAACTCGCCCAGCCCCGCTTCCATGAGGACGCCGATGGTGGCGCCGATCTCGATGGAATCGACGCCGAGATCGTTGGCGACGTGGTTGAGCCGGGCGACGTCGTCCGGGTCTTCCAGCCCGCAATTGGTCCCCATCAGGCCCAGGGTCTCGTACTCGAGCGGCGAGACGATCTCCTCGCCCTCCGGTCCGGCATAGATGTTCGAGCAGCGGATCATGCAGCCCGGCATGCAGGCGTGCGTCGGCTCGCCGCCGCGCGCCAGATTGCGCTCGCGAATGTGCTCGCCGCCGAGCTTGAAGGTTTCCTTCTCCTTGTCGACCAGCTGGCCGGAGGAGAAGTTGCGCGTCGGCAGCCCGCCGATGGTGTTGGTGAAATCGCCGACCATCGCCGTGCCGAGGTTGCGCAGCGCGTTGATCGCGGCATCCGCGTCCAGCATCTTGTTGTAGTCGCGGACCGAGCCCATCAGCTTCTTGCGGTCGTGGAAGGTCGGCATCCTGTCGCGGTCGACGACGATCGCCTTCACCTTCTTGCTGCCCATCACCGCGCCGACGCCGCCGCGCGCCGCGATCCGGACCGGCCGACCCTCCGGATCGGTGAAGGAGATGCCCGCGATCAGGCCCATATACTCGCCGACCGGGCCGCACAGCCCGACGCTTACCTTGTCGCCGTATTTCTCGAGCAACAGCCTGGCCGCCTCGATGTTGCCCTTGCCCAGATAGGGTTCGGCATCCTCGAAGGTGATCTCGCCGTCCTTGTGAATGTAGATCACCGTCCAGTCGTCGGACGCTCCGTAGAGGTTGAACCCGGCGATCTCGAGCTGACCCAGGGCGAAGGCGAAGGTGCCGCCCGAATTGGCTTCCTTGACGCCCCCGGTGAGCGGGCTCTTGCACCCGATGGAGAGGCGGTTGGCGTTGGAGAAGTTGGAGCCCGCGAACGGGCCGGCGGAGAAGATCAGCGGGTTTTCCGGAGACAGCGGGTCCGCCTTGGCGGCGCCCTTCTCCAGCAACGTCTTGGCGATGAGATGGCGGCCCGCGCGGACGATCGCCTCGCCGTGCAGTTCCTCGGTCTCGATCGACCGGTCGCCGAGGTCGATATGCAGATATTTTCTCATTCTGTCCGCGTCTCCGGGTCACACAGGATCGGCTGCCATATTGCGGGAATTTGCCCGCTCTATTCCAGTTCTTTTACCGCGCCCGGGATTTGCCCGGCCCTTCGTCGGCGTATTCCAGCCACAACGCCTTCAACGCCTCGCGCCGGATCTTGCCCCGGTCCGATTTGGGCAGGCTGTCGACCAGGATCACCGACTTGGGCAGTTTGAAGTCCGGCAAATGGCGAGCGCAGCCCGAGATCACGCTTTCCGGGTCCACGGGCGCGCTTGTCCGGGCGACCACGAAGGCCGCGATTTCCTCTCCGTAGATCGGATCGGGAACGCCCACGGCGGCCGCCTCTTCGATCCCGGGAAGCCGCATCAGCACGCGGTCGATCTCGAGCGGTGCGATGTTGACCCCGCCCCGGATAATCAGGTCCTTGACCCGCCCGGTCACCGTGACGAAGCCGTCTTCGTCGGCGACGCCGATGTCGCCGGTTCGAAACCACTCGGTAAGCCGGGTGGGGCGCATGTCCCGGTATTCGCCCGTGGGAGCGATCGCGGCGACCGCCGTCTGGGGCCCGCGAATCGCGATCTCCCCTTCGATGCCTGCCCGGCAAGGATCCCCGTCCGGGCCGAGGATCGCGAACTCCATGTGCCGGGCGGGCCGGCCGACGGTTCCCAGCTTCCGGCGGTCGTGCCGGTTGCCGCACAGCCAGCCGCCTTCGGACGCGCCGTAGAATTGCAGCAGCGTGATCCCGTAGGTCTCCTCGAACCTGCGCCATCTGTCAGGCGAAAGCGGGGCGGAGCTCGACGTCATCAGCCGCAGCGAATCGATCCGCTTCCGGTCTATGTCGACCGGCCGGTTGAGCAGCATGTTGATCACCGTCGGCACGCCGATTGCGACCGTGATCCGGTTCTCCTCGATCCAGTCGAAGAAACGGCCGTGCGAGAACCGCCGCGCCATGTGCAGCGTGAGCCCGGTTTGCAGAAAGGGCATCAGCGCGAGGATCTGGGGAGAGAGCCAGCTGAAGGTCCGGTATTCGAGCAGCCGGTCCTCGCCGGTCATCCCGGTGAAGTCGAGACTCGAAAGGCCGCAGAGCCAGAGCCCCATATGGTCCCACTCCACGCATTTGGGGCGGTCGGTCGTGCCCGACGTGGAAAAGATGCAGGCGGTATCGGTCGCGAAATTGGTTCCCCGGGGCGCGTCCCCGCCATCCCGGCCGCGGACGGCGGCGAACAGCTCGTCCGGCTCGGGTCCGCCGTCGGGCCACGAGGAAAACCGCACCGAGGGGTAGCCCAGCCCTTCGATGATTTCGTCGCCGTTCAGCTCCGCATGCCACAGCACCAGCCGCGGGTCTATATAGGTGACGATGGCGCGAAGGTGCTCGAGGCTCATCTCCACGTGGAACGGGCATGCGATCGCGCCCACCCGCCAGACGGCGAGAAAAACGAGCAGTTTCTCCAACCGCTCGTCGGCCAGCACCACCACCTTGTCGCCCCGGCCGACGCCGGTTTCGTCGAGCCAGCCGGCAATCCGTTCGACCGCGTCCCGCAGTCCCGCGAAATCGATTTTCTTGCGCCCGTCGAGATCCGCGATCGCGGTTTTTTCCGGGTGTGCCCCGGCATGCCGCGCCAGCAGATCGGCGACCGTGGAAAAGGGTATGGCAAGGTCGCGGGAAGTCTCCTGCATCGCGCGAACCTAGTCGATTCGCGAGCCGAGGCGAAGTCTCCGCCCCGAACCGGGAGGGGCGAATCGGATTCGGACCGTTTCCGGCAACTCCATGATTTCCGAGCGCCGGCGGACGGTTGACTGGCGCCGGCGAGTCCCTATAATCCCGCCGCCCGGATGGGGATACCCATTTTCGGAACCCCGAACCTGATGCCGTAGCTGGAGGCCGCGTCGTGGCGCGAATTGCTGGCGTTAACCTGCCCAACAAGCCGATCGAGATCGCGCTCACCTACATTTACGGGATCGGCCGCACCGGCGGGCGGCAGATCTGCGCGAGGGCCAGCGTCGAGGGAACGATGCGGGCCAACGATCTCGCCGACGACGAGCTGGCCCGGATCCGCGACGTGATCGACCGGGAGTTCAAGATCGAAGGCGACCTGCGCCGCGATACGGCGATGAACATCAAGCGGCTGATGGATCTCGGCTGCTATCGGGGGTTGCGCCATCGCCGCAATCTGCCCGTGCGCGGCCAGCGCACCCACACGAATGCGCGGACACGCAAGGGCCGCGCCCGGCCGATCGCGGGCAAGAAATAGCCCCGGCCGGCGCATACCGAGGACGAGATGGCACGACAGACCTCCAGCCGCGTTCGCCGGCGCGAGCGAAAGAACATCACCGCGGGCGTCGCGCATGTGAATGCGTCGTTCAACAACACCAAGATCACCATCACCGACGCCCAGGGCAACACGATTTCGTGGTCGTCCGCGGGCTCCCAGGGTTTCAAGGGTTCGCGCAAGTCGACGCCCTATGCCGCGCAGATCGCCGCGGAAGACGCCGGGCGGAAGGCGATGGAGCACGGCATGAAGACGCTCGAAATCGAGGTCAAGGGGCCGGGCTCGGGGCGCGAATCGGCGCTGCGCGCGCTGCAGGCGGTCGGTTTCTCGATCACCTCGATCCGTGACGTGACGCCCATCCCGCATAACGGTTGCCGTCCGCGCAAGCGCCGCCGGGTCTAGGCCGCGCACCCGTCTCAGAGCCGCGGCCGGTCCGCGGTCCGACCGGCGGCGCCAGTGCCGCCGGGTCACAAACGCCTCTAGGGATCGAAACGATGTCGATTATTCAGAAGAACTGGCAGGAACTGATCAAGCCGAGCAAGCTCGAGATCGTTCCCGGCGCCGACCCGAGCCGGTTCGCCAGGATCGTCGCGGAACCGCTGGAGCGCGGGTTCGGCGTCACGCTGGGCAACGCGCTCAGGCGCGTTCTCCTGTCTTCCCTCCAGGGCGCCGCGTGCACCGCCATCCAGATCGACGGCGTGCTGCACGAATTCTCCTCGATTCCCGGCGTGAGGGAGGACGTGACCGACATCGTCCTCAACGTGAAAAGCCTCGCGCTCCGCATGCACGGGGACGGGCCCAAGCGCATGTACCTCGAAGGCAACGGCCCGGGCGAGATCACCGCCGGCATGATCGAGGCCGGCCACGACATCGAAATCGTCGAGCCGGATATCGCTATCTGCACGCTCGACGACGGCGCCAAGATCTCCATGGAGCTCACCGTCGATTCGGGCAAGGGCTA
Source organism: Defluviicoccus sp. (assembly GCA_022823775.1). Taxonomy (GTDB): domain Bacteria; phylum Pseudomonadota; class Alphaproteobacteria; order MPNO01; family MPNO01; genus MPNO01. The sequence goes on from JAJEHI010000162.1 coordinate 36,377, forward strand.
TATCCCGGCGACGCAGAATCGCGCGGCCGACGCTCCGATCGGGCTGGTGCCGGTCGACGCGGTGTTCAGCCCGGTTCGGAAGGTGGCGTTCCAGGTCGAGAACACGCGCGTCGGCCAGATCACCGATTACGACAAGCTCTCTCTCGATGTCGAGACCAACGGCGTGATCACGCCGGACGACGCCGTGGCCCTCGCCGCCCGGATACTGCAGGACCAATTGCAGCTCTTCATCAACTTCGAGGAGCCTTCGACCAGGACCGAGGAGGCCTTGCCCGCCGAGCCGACTTTCAACAGGAACCTGCTCAGGAAGGTGGACGAGCTGGAACTGTCCGTGCGCTCCGCCAACTGCCTCAAGAACGACAACATCATTTACATCGGCGACCTGGTGCAGAAGAGCGAGCAGGAGATGCTCCGCACCCCCAATTTCGGTCGCAAGTCGCTGAACGAGATCAAGGAGGTGCTGGCCCAGATGGGGCTCGAGCTCGGCATGGAGATCGTCAACTGGCCGCCGGAGAATATCGAGGAGCTCGCCCGGCGGCTCGACGAGCCCTTCTAGACGAACGGCTACCGGAGGGAAGACGCGCCATGCGACATCGTCTGAAGGGCCGCAAGCTCAACCGGACCAGCGCACACCGCACGGCCATGTTCCGCAACATGGCCGCGGCGCTGGTCAAGCACGAGCAGATTACCACCACCCTGCCCAAGGCGAAGGAGCTGAGGCCCATCGTCGACCGGCTCATCACGCTCGGAAAGCGCGGACCGCAGGATCTCCATGCCCGGCGCCAGGCGATTCGCAGGCTTGCCGGCGACGCCGGGCTCGCCGACAAGCTGTTCACGACGCTCGCCGAACGCTACGCCGACCGGAAGGGCGGTTACACGAGGGTGCTGCGGGCGGGCTTCCGCTACGGCGATTCGGCGCCCATGGCGGTGATCGAGCTGGTCGACCGCGATCCGGAGGCCAAGGGTCTCGATTCCGGCCCAGTGCCTGAACGCGAGGCGATCGAGGAGGAGGAAGCGGTCGCCTGACCGGGCGGAGCGGTCGAACGGATCGGGGGTAGCGCACGGCGCTGCCCCTTTTCATTTTTGGGGCCGCGCGGCATGGTGCCGGTTCCGGGAAGGAGCCGTTGGACCATGATGTCGATGCGCGGCGCATTGTGGCTTGCCGCCGCCGGCCTCGCGCTGGCGGTCGCGGGCACGGCAATCGCGGATGCCGGGAAGCGCCCGCCCGCGGGGCGGGAGGAAATGCGGCTTTCCTTCGCCCCCCTGGTAAAACGCGCAGCGCCCGCCGTCGTCAATATCTACGCGAGGCGCGTGGTGCGCAGCGCGCCCGTCTCGCCGTTCTTCAACGATCCCTTTTTCCGGAGATTCTTCGGCGAGGACTTTTCCTTCGGGCGTCCACGCGAACGAGTACAGAATTCGCTGGGATCGGGCGTGGTCGTTCGCCCGGACGGGCTGGTCGTCACCAATCACCACGTCATCAAGGACGCAAGCGAAATCACCGTCGTGTTCGCCGACCGTCGGGAGTTCGACGCGAAGCTCGTAGGTTCGGACGAGCGGACCGATCTCGCCGTGCTCCGGATCGATCCCGGCGGGCAGAGCCTGCCCCATCTAGAGCTGCGCGATTCCGACGATCTCAAGGTCGGCGATCTGGTGCTCGCCATCGGCAACCCGTTCGGGGTCGGTCAGACCGTGACGAGCGGCATCGTATCGGCTCTAGCGCGAACGGCGGCCGGCATCTCGGATTTCGGGTTCTTCATCCAGACCGACGCCGCAATAAACCCGGGCAATTCGGGCGGCGCGCTGGTGTCCGTCGAAGGCCGCCTGGTCGGCATCAACACCGCGATCTATTCCAAGGGCGGCGGATCGGTCGGAATCGGCTTCGCGATCCCCTCCAACATGGTTGCCATGGTGGTCGATTCGGTGGATCGGACGGGCCGGGTCGTCCGGCCCTGGATCGGAGCGCGCGCGCAGGACGTCACGGCGGCCATCGCCGCCTCGCTCGGCCAGTCGCGCCCGGTCGGCGCCATCGTACGAGAGGTCTATCCCGGCGGGCCGACGGACCGGGCCGGGCTCCGGGTGGGCGATGTCATTCTCGCGGTCAACGGGCGGAAGACCCTCGATCGCGCGGGCCTCCTGTTCCGTTTGGCAACCCTCCGCCTCGATTCCAACGCCGAGTTGACGGTGCTCCGCCAGGGGCGCGAACGCTCGCTTCGCTTCCGTGTCATCGCCCCGCCCGAAATCCCTCCCCGCAATGTTACCGAGCTTGAGGGCCGGCATCCTTTTTCCGGCGCCGCCATGGCCGACCTTTCGCCGGCGCTCGCCGAGGAGCTCGGGGTAGAGGGCGTCGAGAGGGGTGTCGTCGTCATGCGGATGCGCCGTGGAAGTATCGCCCGCCGCCTGGGCTTTCGGCGGAGCGATGTCGTGCTTCGGATAAACGGCAGCGAACCGCGGTCCGTCGCGGGGCTCAAGCGCCTGCTCTCATCCACGGTCGACCGCTGGCGGGTCTCCCTGCTGCGCGACGGCCAGACGGTCTCGTTCGTGTTCGGGGCCTGAACCGTGACCGCCGGCAACGAGCGGGAGCCCGGGCTGTTCGAGGCGGACGCGCCGCGGCCGCTTGCCGACCGGCTGCGTCCCGCGAGGCTCGAGGACGTGCTGGGCCAGGACCACCTGCTCGGTCCCGACGGCCCGATCGGGCGCATGGTGGCCGAAGCCCGGCTCACGTCGATGGTTCTCTGGGGGCCGCCGGGCAGCGGAAAGACGACGATCGCACGCCTGCTGGCCAACGCGACGGCGCATCATTTCGAGCCCCTGTCGGCGGTCTTTTCCGGCGTCGCCGACCTCAAGCGGGTGTTCGAAGAGGCGCGCGGCCGCCGCGCCGGCGGGCAGGGGACCGTCCTGTTCGTCGACGAGATCCACCGCTTCAACCGCGCCCAGCAGGACGGGTTCCTGCCGGTCGTCGAAGACGGGACCGTCACCCTGATCGGCGCCACCACGGAGAACCCCTCCTTCGAGCTCAACGGGGCCCTGCTCTCCCGCTGTCAGGTCTTCGTGCTTCGGCGGCTGGACGAGGCGGCGATGGAAACCCTGCTGCGGCGGGCGGAGTCCGAAATCGGACATCGCCTCCCTCTCGATGCGGCCGCCCGCGCGGCGCTTCTCGCCATGGCGGACGGCGACGGGCGCTACGCGCTCAATCTCGCCGAGGAGCTCGCGACGCTGCCCGATGGCGAGGCGCTGGATATCGCGGGCCTGTCGCAGGCCGTCCAGCGCCGCGCCCCGCTCTACGACAAGTCACGGGACGGGCACTACAACCTGATCAGCGCGTTGCACAAGTCGATTCGGGGGTCGGACGCGGACGCGGCGCTCTACTGGCTCTCCCGCATGCTCCAGGGCGGCGAGGACCCGCGCTACGTCGCGCGGCGGCTGACCCGCCTCGCGGCCGAGGATGTCGGGCTCGCGGACCCGCAGGCGCTGGTGCAGGCGGTGGCCGCCTGGCAGGCCTACGAGCGGCTGGGATCCCCCGAAGGCGAGCTCGCCATCGCACAGTCGGTCGTGTACCTGGCGAACGCGGCGAAATCGAACGCGCTCTACAAGGGCTTCAACGCCGCGTGGGCGGCGGCGGAGCGGACCGGCTCGCTGATGCCGCCGAGCCATATCCTGAATGCGCCCACGCGGCTGATGAAGGATCTTGGCTACGGTGCCGGCTATCGCTACGACCACGACGTCGAGGGCGGAGTCTCGGGCCAGAACTACTTTCCGGACGGCATGGAGCCCGAGACGTTCTACCGGCCCACCGACCGGGGCGCGGAAGCCGAAATCGCCGTCCGGATCGACGCCTTTCGGGCGAAGAGGAAGGGCGGAACGAGTTGAAGCTGCTCGTTTCCATCGCGATCGGGGGCGCGGCGGGCGCACTGGCGCGTCACTTCGTTTCCCAGCAGATGATGCACTGGCTCGGCACGGGCCTGCCCTGGGGCACGTTCACGGTAAACGTGGTGGGCTCGTTCCTGCTCGGCGTACTGGCCGAGACCTTCGCGCTCGCCGTCGACGCGAGCGCCGCTTTGCGCGGATTCCTGATCGTGGGCCTCCTCGGAAGCTTCACGACCTTCTCGACGTTTTCGCTCGACGTCGCGCTGCTGGTGCAGCGCGGCCGCATCGACCTTGCCGCGTTTTACATCGCCGGATCGGTGATCCTTGCCATTGCCGGGCTCTATGCCGGGCTCAGGCTGGTCCGAACGGTGGCGGGATGAGCCGCGTCCGAATCGCTACCGTCGGACCGGGCGACCACGACATCCGTCTCGATCGCTGGTTCAAGCGGCATTTTCCCGATCTAGGCCACGGCCGGCTGGAAAAGCTGCTGCGCACCGGACAGATCAGGGTCGACGGAGGGCGGGCCAGGGCCTCGACCCGGGTCGCCGCCGGGTGCGCGGTCAGGATACCGCCGGGCCTCGCCGAAAATTTCGCCCGGCCGGATCGCCGGACTCCCGTCTCCCCGGCGGATGCCGCCTATATCCGCGGCCGCGTTCTCTACCGCGACGAGGACGTGGTCGCGATCGACAAGCCCGCCGGGCTCGCCGTCCAGGGCGGTTCCAAAGTGAAGGCTTCGGTCGATGCCATGCTGGATGCGCTCCGTTTCGACGGCGAGGAACGCCCGAGGCTGGTCCATCGGCTCGACAAGGACACCAGCGGCGTGCTCGCCATCGCGAGAACCAGGCGGGCCGCGGCAGCGTTGGTTGCCGCCTTTCGCGAAGGCCGGGTGGAGAAAGAATACTGGGCGCTTGTCGCGGGAGTGCCGGAGCCGCCGCGCGGTATCGTGGACCTTGCGCTCGCCAAGTCGGCGACGCCGGGCGGCGACGGGGAAATCGTGCGGGCCGACGTCTCCGGCGCGAAGAAGGCCCGGACCGCCTATGCCGTCCTCGCGGAGGCGCGCCGCGTGTCCTGGCTTTCCCTGGCGCCCGAGACCGGCAGGACCCACCAGATTCGCGTGCACTGCCGGGAAATCGGCGCACCGATTCTGGGGGACAGGAAATACGGTGCTGGCACGGAGCCAATCGATGGCCCGCCGCCCGTGAATCGTCTCATGCTGCATGCCCGCAGGCTCGTGCTGCCGGGTCCGAAAGGAGCTTCCGTTACGGTGACGGCCCCCCTCGATACGGATATGCGGGCGCAATGGTCGTTCTGGGGGTTCGACGAGGCGATCCCGGGAACGGACGAGCCGTGAAGAAGAACGGCGCCCTTCTGGCCGCGTTCGACCTGGACGGGACCCTGCTGGATAGCGCGGGTTCCATCGTCGAACGCGTGATTGCGTGCTGGGAGGCGTGCGGATTCCCGCCGCCGGATCCGGCCCTCGCCCGGCGCATCATCGGGCTGCCGTGGCAGGAGAGCGTGCTTACCCTCTTGCCCGATGCGGGACCGGACGAGTTCGCGAAGATCCGGGCGTTTTACGAAGACGTTCGCGAAGGCCGGCGCGCCGCGCCGCCGGTGTCCGAAGCGTTGTTCGAAGGCGCTCGGGGGACGCTCGAACAGCTGCACGATCGAGGGTTCGCGCTCGCCATCGTGACCAGCCGCAACAGCGACCGGCTGGCGGAGTTGCTGAGCCAACACGGAATCGACGAGTTTTTCTTCGCCTGCAAGACCGCCGACATGGGGCCTGCCAAACCGGACCCCTATTTGCTCAGGGCCGCAATGGCGGAGGCGGGGGCGAGCGCGAAGAGCACGGTGATGATCGGCGACACCACCTTCGACATCGAGATGGCGGTCGAAGCCGGTGCGGGAGCGGTGGGGGTAAGCTGGGGCGTGCACGAGGTCGGGGAATTGCGAACCGCCGGCGCGCACCGGATCGTCGATAGCTTCGGAGACGTGCGGGATGCCGCGGTCGCGATGACGGAGGCGGGCGCGTAGCGGCCGTTCTCCTGACCGGGCTGCATGCGGTCGGTCCCGGGAGTAATATCGGGATCCAATGCAACACTCCGATTCCCGGCCAGGGCCGGTAGACCGATGACGCTGTTCGATTGGAACCCCGAAGACTTCAGCGAGATTCCCTATGCCTTCTACTCCGACGAGCAAATCTATCGTCGCGAGTTGAAGCAGGTCTTTCAGGGCGAGGCATGGAATTTCCTGGCGCTGGAATGCGAAATTCCCGACGCCGGAGACTACAAGACCGCCGCCGTCGGGGATATTCCGGTCATCGTGGTCCGGGACGAGGCCGGCACGGTCAACGCGATGGTCAATCGCTGCGCCCACCGAGGCAACCTCGTTTGCATCGACGAGGCGGGAAATACCGAGCGGCTGACCTGCGTCTACCACAACTGGACATATGATCTGCGCGGCAAGCTGGCGAGCATCGCCTTCGAGCGCGGTATCCAGGGCAAGGGCGGCATGGCGGCGGATTTCGACCGGTCGAGCCACGGCTTGCAGCGCTTGCGGGTCGAGACCTGCAACGGCCTGGTCTTCGGCACGTTCTCCGACGAGGTGCCGCCGCTCGCGGATTATCTCGGCCCCGAGATGCGCGCCAATATCGACCGGGTCCTCGGCCGCGAGATGGAGATTCTCGGCAAGTTCCAGCACGGGCTCGACGGCAACTGGAAGCTCTACATCGAGAACGTCCGAGACACCTATCACGCGACGCTCCTCCATTCCTTCTTCCCCACCTTCGGGCTCAATCGCCTGTCGATGAGGGGCGGGATCGAGCTGAGCGAAGGCGGGCTGCACCACCTGACCTATTCCATTGGGGCGACCGACCGGCCGGAGTCGCAATACAACGCCCGGGACCTGCGCGCAGTGAAGGATGGCTACGCACTCAATGCGCCGGAACTCCTCGACACCTGGCCGGAATACGCGTGCGGTACGACGCTCGCGATCCAGAGCATTTTCCCCAACTTCTCCGTCCAGCAGGTTTCCAACGTCGTCACCGTCCGGCTGCTCCTCCCGAAGGGTCCGGACAGGAGCGTGCTCATTTGGTGGATTCTGGGCGCGGTTGAGGACACGGCCGAACAACGCACCATGCGGTTGCGCCAGGCGAACCTGATCGGTCCCGGAGGGTACATCGCGATGGAAGACGGTGCGGTGGTCGGGTGGGTGCGCCGGGGCGTCGCCGGCGCGGAGGACAGGAATTCCGTTCTCGCCATGGGCGGGCGCGGTGTCGAGCGGGATTCCGACAGCCGCTGCAACGAACTCTCCGTGCGCGGCTTCTGGCAAGGTTGGCACGGGCTGATGCGGGACCCCGCGGCGTGACCGAAGCTGCGGCGCTTTCCGCTCGACTCGATGCGCTCAACCGACTCTACGGCCATGCCATCGACGACGGTCGATATGAGCAATGGCCGGAATTCTTCCTGCCGGATGCGCTCTACAAGATTACGACGCGCTGGAACCACGACCGCGCCATGCCAGCCGGCCTTATGCTGTGCCAAGGTCGCGCGATGATGGAAGACCGCGTGTCCGCGCTTCGCACCGCAAATGTCTACGAGCCCCATCATTACCGGCACCTGATCGACCCGCCTGTGGTAACCCGCGCGTCGGGCGGCACGATTTCGGCGACCGCGGGTTTCGCGGTCTACCGCACCATGCAGTCCGGCGTGCCGGAAATCTTCTGCACAGGGAAATATGTCGACAAGATCGTCGAGGCCGACGGCCGCCTGAAATTCAGCGAGCGGATCGTCGTTTGCGACGGCGAGCGGATCGACACGATGATCGTCCTGCCCCTGTAGAGTTTATTCGCCGTCAGACAGGTTGACCGGCCAGTAGGGGTCTACCTCGATCCATTCGCCGTCCGATTCGGCGGGCCATGGCGGCATCGTGACCCCGAACGCCGATAACGCTTCTTCCCCGGTCGCGCGGAACTGGAAAGACGTGCCCATTGGAATTGTCAGGCACAAATCGGATTCCAGCGCGACCACCTCTTCCTCCCTGCCGTCGCCGCGCCACATCTCGCCGCGCCCGGAAAGGATGTACCAGATCTCTTCCACCGTGCTGTGGCGGCCGGCGCGCGAGACCTCGCCGGGCGCGAGCCGGAAATGCGCCGCGCTGCCGCCGTCGAGCGCCGGCAGCACCCTTACCTCGGATCCGTCTGGCGCGACGGTGTCCGGTTCGGCGGGAAGCGGCCGGGCGGTGAAGCGAGCCACCGTTTCAGCGTTTCTCGTACTGCGCGGCGCCGAACATGTTGGACCAGTTCTCCTCGTTCCATTCCCATTGGTCGGCCGTGTCGGTGAGCCGTTCCATGTCTCCGGCGACGGCGGGGCGTGCGGCGATCGTCTCGAACCAGCGGAGCACGTTGGGATGATCTTCCAGCCGCTGGCCCTGCCGCCCATGCAGCCGGCACCACGGGAAGATCGCCATGTCGGCGATCGAATACTCGCCCGCGACGTATTCCGCCTCGCCCAGCCGTCGGTCCAGCACCTGATAGAGCCGGCGGGCCTCGTTGGTGTAGCGGTCATAGGCGTAGTCGATCTTCTCGGGCGCGTAGGCGCGGAAATGATGCGCCTGGCCCAGCATCGGGCCGAAGCTTGCCATCTGCCACATCAGCCATTGCAAGACTTCGAGCCGGGCGCGCGGCTCGTCGGGCATGAACCGCCCGGTCTTCTCCGCCAGATAGAGCAGGATCGCGCCAGATTCGAAGACCGCGATGGGCTCTCCGTCCGGTCCGTCGTCGTCGGCCAGCGCGGGTATCTTGTTGTTCGGGCTGATCGCGAGGAATTTCGGGTCGAACTGCTCGCCCTTTTCGAGGTCCACCCAGTGCTCGTCATAGGCAAGCCCGGTCTCTTCCAGCATGATGTGGATCTTCTGACCGTTGGGCGTGGCCGAGGTGTAGAGATCGATCACGTTCCGCTCCCGGCGGTTGTTCAGGGACGGCGCAGGAAACCACAATCGATCCGCGCCGGGAACAGGCTCCGGGAGCGCATGACGGCTTGAGCGCCTGGATTTTCGGTTACGGGTCGCTGATCTGGCGGCCCGATTTCCCCTTTGCCGAGCGAAGGACGGCGGCAATCCGCGGTTGGTCGCGCCGATTCTGGCAGGGCTCCACCGATCACCGCGGCGTGCCCGGCGATCCCGGGCGGGTCGTCACGTTGATTCGCGAGGACGGGGCCGAGTGCTGGGGCAGGGCCTACCGCATCGAATCGGGGAATGGAGACGAAATATTCGACCGGCTCGCCTACCGGGAAAAGGGCGGGTACGACCGTATTACTCTCGACCTCCACTTTTCCGGGACGCGGGCAAAGCCGGTCGCGGGCTTCGTCTATTTCGCCAACCCGGAAAACCCCAACTGGCTCGGTCCCGCGCCGCTTCCCGACATCGCCCGCCAGGTCCGGCGCAGCAAGGGTCCCAGCGGCGCCAACACCGAATACGTGCTGCAACTCGCCGACGCGCTGCGCGACATGGGCGTGGAGGACGAGCATGTCTTCGCTCTCGCCGACCTCGTCAAAGGCGGTGGCGCACCCTAAATTAACCACGAAACCGGAACGGAGGACGGCGATGGCGAAAGCGACATTCGGAGCCGGCTGTTTCTGGGGCGTCGAGGAGGCCTATCGGCAGGTCGACGGCGTCACCGCCACCGCGGTCGGCTATGCCGGCGGGACCGTGGACAACCCGAGCTACGAGATGGTGTGCTCCGGGCGGACCGGACATGCCGAGGTGGTCCAGGTCGAGTACGACCCCGGCAAGGTAAGTTACGAAGCGCTGCTCAAGCTGTTTTGGCAGGTGCACGATCCGACCCAGGTCAACCGCCAGGGTCCCGATATCGGCACCCAGTACCGGACCGTGATCTTCGCCCACGACGAGGACCAGGCCGAGGCCGCCCGGCGCTCCCTCGACGACGAACAGGCGAGCGGGCGCCACCGCCGCGACATCGCGACGCGGATCGAGCCTGCCCCGACCTTCTGGATGGCCGAGGACTACCACCAGCAATATTTCTCCAAGCGCGGCCATCGGAGATTCGGGCTGTTCTAGGAAATCGACCGGCCGCGCCGGCCGGTCGAGGCCGGGACGACTCGTTCGGTCGGTTCGCGTAATATCCGCGCGCATTGCGGGAGTGCGCGCATGGCCACCAGGGCTAAGGAAATCGTTACGGGCGCGGAGTTGATCGAGCGCGCTCAGGCATTCGTGCCGACCTTGGCGGCGCGGGCGGAGGAGACCGCCGCGCTGAGGCGCATGCCGGACGAGACCTTCCGGGACCTGCGCGAACTCGATCTGCTGAAGGCGGCGCGCGCCGAACGCTTCGGCGGGTATGCGCTCGGCCTCGACGAGGTCCTCGAAATCGTCGTCCGGCTAGGCCGGGGTTGCGGATCCTCCGCCTGGGTCTATGGCATCTATTGCGATCACGCGATCACAGTCGGCATGTTCGAGCCGGAGGCGCAGGACGAGGTCTGGGGCGCGAATCCGGAAGCGGTGATCTCCTCCGGTCTGGCGCCTTCCGGGAAAGTCGAACGCCTCTCCGACGGCTTTCGGCTCAGCGGGCGCTGGCAGTTCTCAAGCGGTTGCGATCACGCGGACTGGGTATTCGTCCAGAGCATGATTCCGCCCGCCGGGGACGGGGAGGGGCCGACACCGGCCTATTTCCTGCTGCCGCGCAACGACTGGGAGATCGAAGATACCTGGTTCGTCACCGGCCTCGCCGGCACCGGCAGCAAGGACATTCTGGTCGCGGACGCGTTCGTCCCCCGGCACCGGATGCAACCCATCGCCCCGCTGAACACCGGCGAAGGCCCCGGGGCGCGCGTGAACCCGGCCCCGATCTTTCGGCTGCCGCGGATATCGACGGTGCCGTTCTCGCTGGTCGCGCCGGCACTCGGCGTCGCCGACGCGATGATCGATGCGTTCGTGGACAGGACGAGCGCGCGGGCGACGCGGGGGGTACGCCACGCGGAACTCACCACGGTCCAGCTACGGCTTGCCGAGGCGGCCGCCGAGCGGGATTGCGCGCGGCTTCTTCTATCCCGCGCGACGCAGGAGACGATGGCGGCGATGAGGAGTGCCGGAAAGCTCTCGCTGGAACAACGCGCGCGCAACCGGCGCGACATGGCGTATATCGCGGTGCTGCTGACCCGAGCGGCCGACCGCATTTACACCGTTACGGGCGCGAGCGGGCTGTTCGACGGCAACGCGATGAAGCGGATGTTCCACGACATCCGCGCGGTCGGCGCGCACCACATTACGGCCTGGGACATCGCCGGGCCGACCTTCGGGCAGGTCGCGCTGGGCGTCGAACCGACCAACCCGCTCGTCTAGACGGACCGGTCTTCGTCCAGCAACGTGGCCTCGATCGGCACGCCAAGGCTCTCGTGGATGCCGTTGTACATCTTCCAGAAGCCGACAAGGCACGCGAGCTCGACTACCTGCGGCGGAGTCAAAGTGTCGGCGAGGCGGTCGAGGACTTCCTGCGGAACGTCCGCCGGATCCAGGGTTGCCGCGCGCGCATAGGCGAAGCAGGCGCTTTCCACGGGGTCTTCCGGCTCGTAGCCGGGGTCGAGCAGGGGGTCGATGTCCTCCGCCGAGTAACCCCAGCCTTCGCTTTCCCCGCCGGCGGCCGAAGCGAGCGTGTTGCTGTTGTGCGCGACACAATAGGCGGACCGGTTGAGGCTGCTGCAGAACGCGGCGATCCGGCGCTTGAGTTCGCGGTCGAGATGGCCGGCCGGATCGCGCATCACCGTGTTATTGAGCCGGATCAGGCATTCCAGCAGTTCCGGCCGGTGCATGTAGAGCCGGAGCGCGTTGGGCAGGAAGCCCATGCGTCTTTCATAGGCGTCCACGGCGGCCGCCAGCTCGCCGGTAAGGCCGTCGCGGTCGGCGTAGGGAATCGGAGGGTCGGCTTCGTCCGTCATGTCGCGCCTCAGCTCAGATAGTCTTCCAGCTTCACCTTGCCCCAGTTGAGGGGGAAGGCTTCCCGGTAATCGTCGTCCCCGCGATGCGGCTTGGGCGTCGCGTCGATGCCGATCTTGCCGACCAAGCGGAACGGTTCGTGCCCGGGGACGGGCGCGGCGGACGGATCGTAGGGCGAGCCCCGCGTTCCCGGCACCACGACGATGTCCCTCGCCGGGTCCACCCGGGTCGCCATCGCGCGATAGACGGCGCCGGGATTGTCGATATCCGTATCGGGGCCGATCGCGACGACCATCTTGGTATTCAGCCAGGGCGCCCCCATGGCCTGCATCAGCGCGTCGTTCACGAAGCCCTCGCGCGGGTAGCTCACCTGGAGGATGCAGGAGACCGCCGCGCCCCATGTCGGGAACCGGACATCGTGCACGGTAAGGCCGATCTCCGTGATCCGGTTGTAGAGCACCGCCTCGTGGCAGAGCCTGGGCAACGGCTGGTGGTCGGTCTCCGGCACGGTCTGGTGGTTGCGGTAGATCGGCTTGCCGCTACGCATCGTGATCGCGGTGATGTCGATGCGCGGAATCTTCTGCTCCCTGGGAAGGAAGTACATGGTGGGCGCGTTCACCCCGCCGACTTCGTGCGTTCCGGAGAGGTCGACCGTCCCCTCCACCACGATCTCCGCATGGGCCGGCACGCGGAGGTCGATGGTCTCGCATGGCACCATCTCGACGTCCCGGTCCATGACCGTGCCCACCATCTCGATCTCGCCCCAGAGATCCATGTGCATCCCGGAAAAATTGGCCATGATCTCGTATGCCGGATGGACCCCGAAGACGAGCGCGATCGGCATCTCCTTGAGCCCCATGGCGCGGTACTTGTCCATGACGATATGGGTGTGCGGGGTCGCGAAGCTGATCCATCCGTGGCGCGGACCGACCGGCGTGGTGCCGGCGTGTGACGAGTTGTAGAAGCCGGTCTCCGGATCGCGGACGATGTTCATCGCCGAGATGTAACGCTGGCCTTCCTCCGCCGAATGAATCGGCACCGGCAGTTTGAGCCAATCGACCGCGTCGCCTGTCCGCACGACCTCCTTGACCGGGCCGGTGGGCACGTCGACGAAGCCGCGCGGCGGTTCGCGCAGGCGGCGCGCCAGCGTCGGCAGGTATTCGTCCTGCGCAACCCCGAGCGCGCGGCACTGCGACCAGCGGTGCTTGACCAGGATGTCGCAGAGCCGGAAGTCGGGGTACTCGGTTATGTTCTCGAACAGGATCGGCCCCTCGGACTGCGCCGACAGCGCGCCGATGTCGTCGATCGAGACCGGCTTTTCGATCGTCGTCAGGATATCGGCGTTGGTTTCCAAGTAGCCGCGCAGATCCCGGTCGAGCCCCCGGTTGGTCGGCACGTGCGGTTTCTCGGATGCGGCGCCCGTCATGGTCGCCTCCTGGAGATTGTTACCGTAGTCTCAGGATATTCCGCGCCGGCCGGCGGACCAACCGGGCGGGGCGGCGCGTGCGGATAGCCGGGAGACGCGGCGGACATGAATCTCGGAATGTTCTACTGGCCCTGCGGGCACCACATGGCGGCGTGGCGGCATCCCGACGGCGTCGCCGATTCGGGCGGCAATATCGCCCACATCGTGGAGCTGGCGAAGCTCGCCGAACGCGGCTTGTTCGACCTGTTCTTCATGGCCGATTCGGTCTCGTTCTGGCGCGGCGACCTCAAATCGATGACCCGGGATTCCTTCGGGACATGGATCGAGCCGTTCACCGTGATGTGCTCCGTCGCCCAGCACACGCGCCATATCGGGCTCGTTTGCACGTCCACCACGACTTACGACCAGCCTTATCTGCTCGCCCGCCGGTTCGCCTCGCTCGACGTTACCAGCGGCGGCCGGGCCGGGTGGAACCTGATCACCTCCGCCAACAAGCTGGAAGCGGCCAGTTTCGGTCTCGACGAGCACCTGGAAAAAACCGAGCGCTACCGCCGCGCCCGCGAATTCGCCCTTGTCGTGCGCGGGCTGTGGAACTCCTGGGGCGAGGACGTTTTCGTTCGCGACAAGGAAAGCGGCCTCTATTTCGACGAGAGCAAGCTCAACGTGATGGAGCATCGGGGCGAGCATTTCCGGGTGCGCGGGCCGATCAACGTGCCCCCCTCGCCCCAGGGCGAGCCGGTGATGGTGCAGGCGGGCGCGTCCGACGACGGGCGTCAGCTCGCCGCCGAAACCGCCGAGGTGATCTTCGGCGCGCAGCAGACCCTCGAAGGGGCGCGGGAGTTCTACGCCGACGTGAAGGGCCGGATGGAGGCCATCGGGCGCGATCCCGATTCGCTCAAGGTCCTGCCCGGGCTCGCCGTCTGTGTCGGCCGGACCCAGTCGGAGGCCGAAGACAAGTACGAAGTCCTGCAAGACCTCATCGATCCGCTCGCCGGGATGCAGCTTCTCTCGAGGCGGGTCGATTTCGACCTCACCGGCTACGATGTGGACGGGCCGTTGCCGGAGCTTCCACCCAACAAGGTCGTTTCCACCCGGGCGCAGCTGTTCGCCGAGATCGGGCGCCGGGAAAACCTGACCATCCGCGACCTCTACCGCCGCATCGCCGGCGCGCGCGGACACTACGAGATCATTGGCACTCCGGAGAGCATCGCCGACATGATGGAGGAGTGGGTGCGCGAGCGCGGCTGCGACGGGTTCAACATTATGCCGCCCGTGTTCCCGTCGAGCCTGGAGGACTTCATCGAACTGGTGATCCCCGAGCTCCAGCGGCGCGGGCTCTACCGCACCGAGTACGCAGGTACGACGCTGAGGGAAAATCTCGGGATTACCCGCCCGGTCTGGCCGTGAGGCATGTCTGTCGCGGTTCGATCCGCAGCGGCACGGCCCGTCCCTCGATACGGCGCTGCGCGCCTACTCGGGATGAGGAGCTCTTACTTGAAACACTACCAATCTCCTCACCCTGAGTAGCGGCGAAGCCGCGTATCGAAGGGCGACCGGACGCACGGTAGATCAGAGAGTGTCGAGCCTGAGCAAATCGCGAGCGTTCTTCTCGTAGATGCGCTCCCGCGCGGACGCATCGATGTCGAGCGAATCGACCGCGTCGATCGTGCCCCGGATGAACAGCGCGCCGCCTTCGGGGTCGAACGGCGCGTCGGTCGCGAACAGGCTTTGCCCGGCGCCGAAGAACTCGTACCCGCAGACCGTCGCGGGCCTGGATCCGTTCAAGGCGGTATCGCCATACAGCATGCGGTAATAGTCGATCGGCTGCTTTTCGAGCCCGGCGCGCGCGGCGAGAGGGTTGTTGCCGACCCCGCCTTCGAAGAGCTGCTCGAAGCCGATGGCGATCTTCTCGGCGAAGAAGGGGATCATGCCGCCCATATGGTGGGTGATGATCTTGAGATCCGGCAGCGCGTCGAACAGGCCCGAGAAGATCAGCCGCGCCATGCAGGCGCTGGTCTCGTATGGCCAGCCGAAGGTGAACCAGATCTCGTGCTCCGACAGTTCCTCGCTCATGTAGTCGGGGTGGTTGGGCCCGCGGATCGGGTGCACCCAGACCGGCAGGTCGTAACCGGCGAGGCACTCGAAGAGGGGCCGGAAAGGGGCCGCGCCGATCGGCCGGCCGAGCACGTTGGTGAAGATCTGCACGCCGCGCGCCCCGAGGTCGTCGATCGCGCGTTGTGCCTCGGTGACCGCGCCGTCCGGGTCGTTCAGCGCGACCGAGGCGGTGAAGGCGGGAAACCGGTCGGGGTAACGCCCGCAAAGCTCGGCCATTCCGTCGTTGGCGATTCGCGCGAGTTCCGCGCTCTCGGCCGGCGTGCCCAGCGCTTCGAGCGGCGGGTTGGCGAGCGACAGCACCTGCCGGTAATCCTCGAACGCGTCCATCATGCGGAACCGGGCCTCGACATCGGTCAGAGTCGGCAGGAGCGGGTAGCGCTCCAACATCCGCTTGTCCGGGATGACCGCCTTCAGCCTGTCGAAATAAGCGGGCGGCAGGATGTGGTTGAAAACGTCCAGTTTCATATGCGGTCTTCCGGTCGGCTCATGCTTTCTCCCTCGGCGTCCGCATTGTAGCGTTGCACGGAAACCGTCGCTGCCCGAGGAACCCGGAGGCAACACGATGTCCGGCTATACGGTCCCCGCATTCGCGCGCTTCATCGACGACCTTCGCGCCCATTTCGGGAAGGGCCTGCCCGAAGATGAGCACTGGCAGGGTGTCAGGGACCTGCTCGCGACGCTGGTCGCCGATGAGAAGATGCGCGAAGCCTCGCGCGGCTGGACCGCCAAGAAGGGGCGCGAATACGTCCTCCATCACGACACCGATCACGGCTTCTTCGTCGGCGCCTTGGTGCGCGAGCCCGACCACCGCGCCTTCATCCACGACCATGCCCATACCTGGACCGTCTACGGTGTGCTCGACGGGGCCGAAATCACCCATGTTTACGCGCGAACCGACGACGGCAAGATTCCGGGTAAGGCCACGCTGGAACTGATCGACAGGCACGATGCGCCGACCGGTCACGTCGATATCGTCGGCCCCTGGGTTCCGCACTCGGAATGGGGCGCGTCCGAACGCTCGGTCGCGATCACGGTGCGGAGCGACCGCCCCGGCGGCTACCGCCAGAACCGTTTCTTCCCCGAGACCGGCACCACCGACAACGACCACCGCGGACTGGTGCTGGTGCCGCTCGCGGTCTGACGGCCTATTCGGCGGCGCCGTTCCCCGCTTCGCGGATCGCCTTGAGCACCTTCGGCGGCGACATCGGCTGTTCGCGCAGCCGGATCCCGATGGCGTCGTGGATCGCGTTCGAGATCGCGGCGATCGGCGGAATGATCGGCACCTCGCCGATGCCGCGCACGCCGTACGGATGGTTGGGGTTCGGCACCTCCACGATCTCGGTGCCGATGAACGGCACGTCGGAGGCGACCGGAACGCGATAGTCGAGGAAGCCCGGGTTCTGGAGGGTTCCGTTCTCGTCGTAAATATATTCCTCGTTGAGCGCCCATCCGATCCCCTGCACGGCACCGCCCTGGAACTGCCCCTCGACATAGGCCGGGTGAATCGCCTTGCCGGTGTCCTGAATCACGGTGTAGCGAAGGATCTTGACCAGCCCGGTCTTCCGGTCGACCTCGACGTCGACGATATGGGTGCCGAAGCCCGGCCCCGCGCCCTCGGCGGTGATTTCCGCATGTCCCGCGATGGGGCCGCCGGTCATTCCGGACTTGCGCGCGATCTCGGCGATGGAGAGAGGCTCGAACTCGCCGACATTGGAACTCGCCGGGCGCGCGTGGCCGTCTTCCCAGACCACGCCGTCCACCGGCACGTCCCAGGTCCGGGCCGCGCGCTCGCGCATCGTGTCGATCGCCTTGCGCGCGGCGACCGTCACCGCCATGCCGCTCGCGAAGGTGCCGCGGCTGCCGGCGGTCACGAAGTTGAAGCCGAGCGCCTGGGTGTCGCCGATCTGCGGACGCACCCGGTCGACGTCGATGCCGAGCTCTTCGGCGACCATCATCGCCATTGCCGCCCGCGAGCCGCCCGCGACGTCGATGGTGCCGAGGATCACGGTGACCGTGCCGTCCTCGTTGACGTTGAGCGTGGTGGTGGTCTCCTTGCCGATGTTGAACCAGAAGCCGGTCGCGATGCCGCGGCCCTGGTCCGGACCGAGCGGCTCCTTGAGATGCGGGTGCTCCAGCGCCTTCTTCAGCGTGTCCTCGTAGCCGATCGGCCCGAAGGTCGGGCCGTAATATGTCTGCGTGCCTTCCTTCGCGGCGTTGCGCATGCGGAGCTCGATCGGATCGATGCCGAGCTCGATCGCCATCTCGTCGAGGATGCTCTCCACCCCGAAGATCGAAATCGGCGCGCCCGGCGCCCGGTACGCCGCGACCTTGGGCCGGTTCACGGTGATGTCGTTGCCGGTGACCTTGACGTTCTCCAGGTCGTAGCGGGTGAAGGTGCACATCGACGCCATCGGCACCGACGAGCCCGCGAACGCTCCGGCCTGGAAGTCGAGCTGCGCCTCGGCGGCGGTGATGCGGCCGTCCTTGCGGCATCCGATCTTGATCCGCGTATGCGCGCCCGAGGTCGGGCCGGTCGAGCGGAACACGTCCTCCCGGCTCATGGTCATCTTGACCGGCCGGTTGGACTTCCTGGAAAGAACGATGGCGAGCGGCTCGAGATAGACATTGTTCTTGCCGCCGAATCCGCCGCCGAGCTCGGTCGGGATCACACGGATCTTCGAAATGTCCATCTGGAGAAGCTTCGCGCACTGCGCGCGGATGACGAAATGGCCCTGGGTGGCGGTGTAGACCTCCACCTGGCCGTCCTCGGTGTAGCTCGCGAGCGAGGCCTGGGGCTCGATATAGCCCTGGTGCACGGGCTTGGTGTTGAATTCGCGCTCGATGACGAGGTCCGCCTCCGCGAAGCCCTTCTCCACGTCGCCCTTGGCGAAATTGAACACCTTGGCGAGGTTGGACGGCTTCTCCGGCGCCGGGTCGACGCCCTCGGTGATCTGTTCCTCGTGCAGCAGCGGCGCGTCTTCGGCCATCGCCTGCACGGGGTCGATCACATGCGGCAGCACCTCGTAATCGACCTCGATCAGTCTGGCCGCGCGCCTCGCGACGGCGTCCGAGGTAGCGGCGACGGCGGCGACCGGGTGGCCGTCATAGAGCACCTTCTCGCGCGCCATCATGTTCCGGGTCACGTCGCGGAAATTGACGATCAGCTCGCCGGCGGCGGCGAATTCGACCGGCATCTCGGGAAAGTCGTCGCGGGTGACCACGGCCTTGACGCCCTTGAGTGCTTCGGCCTTGTCGGTGCGGATGGCGAGCACCCTCGCATGGGCGTGGGGGCTCCGGACCACGCGGCCGTAGAGCTGTCCCGGCAGGTTGATGTCGGCGCCGTAGCGCGCGCGGCCGGTGACCTTGTCGACTCCGTCGGGGCGGATCGGCCTCGTGCCGACGACCTTGAGATCCTTGTCCTCGTATTTGAGCATCGTCGCCATGGTCAAACCTCCCTCATCTCGCGGGCCGCGTCGGCCACCGCTTCGACGATCTTGTGATAACCGGTGCAGCGGCAGAGATTGCCGGCGAGCCAGTAGCGGATTTCCGTCTCGGTCGGATCGGGGTTGCGTTCCAGGAGCGCGCGCGAGGCAATCAGCAGGCCCGGAGTGCAGATGCCGCACTGCAGCGCGGCGTGTTCGAGAAACTTCCGCTGCAGCGGGTGGAGCTCCTCGCCTTCCGCCATGCCCTCGATGGTCTCGACCCGCTTGCCCTCGACCTCGACGCCCAGCACCAGGCAGGAGCACATCAGGCGCCCGTCCACGGTGACCGAGCAGGCCCCGCAATCGCCCGTGCCGCAGCCTTCCTTGGTGCCGGTCATCACCAGTTCGTCGCGCAGAACCGAGAGCAGCGTCTGGTCGCTTTCGCAGAGGAAATCGACCTCGTCGCCGTTGATCGTCGTCGTGATGTGATAGCGCGCCATTACCTTTGCTCCGCCCGTTCGAGCGCGATCCGGGCCGCGCGTTCGGCGAGAACGCCGGCGACCTCGATCCTGAATTCTTTCGTGCCCCGCTTGTCGTCGATCGGCCGGCAGGCCTCGGACGCCGCCTTCGAGAGCTTCGCGAGGGCGTCGTCGTCCACCCGCGTGCCGACCAGCGCGGCGGCGGCCTCCTCGACCGACAGCGGCCGTTCCGCGACCGCGCCCAGCGAGACCCGCGCCGCCGAGCAAACGCCCGACCCGTCGAGGGTAAGGTTTACGCCAACGCCAACCACCGCGATGTCCATCTCCGTCCTCGGCGTAAAGCGCAGATAGGCGTCGCCCGAGCGCGGCGGGCGTTCCGGCAAATCGAAGGAGACGACGATCTCGCCCGTTTTCAGCGAGGTCTGGCCCGGGCCGGTCGCGATCTCCTCCACCGGCGCCGAACGCCGCCCGTCCGGACCGATCACCGAGGCGACCGCGCCGGCCGCGATCAGCGCCGGCACGCTGTCGGCGGCGGGCGATGCGTTGCACAGGTTGCCGCCCAGCGTCGCCCGGCCGCGTATCTGGATCGATCCGATCAGCTTGGCGCCGTCGACGATCCCCGGCCACGCGGCATTGAACGCCTCGTGTTCCATGATCTCCATGCCGGTCACCGCGGCGCCGATCCGGAACCGGCCCTGTTCTTCGGCGATTTCGCGCATCTCGTCGATGTTCTTGATATCGACGAGGAGCTCGGGCTCGACAATGTCGCCGCGCATCTGGATCAGCAGGTCCGTTCCGCCGGCCAGCACTCTCGCCGCGCCTTCCGCATCCGCGAGCAACCGCGTCGCCGCGTCCAGTGATCCCGGCGCTTCATAACGCATCTGGTTCGCTCCTTCTTCCCGCGATGAGGCCGATTGTCGTGCTCGGGCAACCCGTTCCGCGCAGTCATATACCGGCCCGCGGGGGGCAAGGGAAGCGCCGTTGCCCCGACGGCGCCGACCGCGCGATCCGCGAACCCGATATACCCTTTATGGTTGTATTACGTTGAAAGAAGGTATATCGAAGGGCATTCCAATCAAGGAGAGGTAACGGGGATGGAGACAGGCTCGGGGATCTTGTTCGGTGCGGCGATCGCCGCTCTCGTGTTGGTAATTGCGGTGCCGATAGTCGCGATATACCGCGAGAACAGCGATCTCACGATGCGCAGGGGACGATTTGCGCTCTGGGTGTTGCTGTACCTGATCGTCGCGCCGACGGTCGCAAACGTCGTGGCGGAAATCCTGCCGAATATCGCGGTATACGTCGTACTCGCGGTTATCGGGGGCATCGTCACCTATCTCTTCTACCAGCGCGTGGTCCGCCGTGCGCGGGACGCCGGCAAGGGCAAGCGCATCCCTTATATCGGCGTCATTCCGATCGCCAACCTGATCGTTTTCGTCATTCTGATGATCGTGAGAAGCGCCTCTTCCGCTGCCGCTGCCCCGACCGCCGACTCCTGACGGGCCCGTCGCGGAGGATCGGCAGCCCAACGCCAGCGTGGCGGCGATGGCACCGCCTTCCGACCCTGTCCTTGTAGCTATCGGCGGGGCGATCAAGTGCCTGGTCATGCTTCCCGCGGCCGCGATCTTCTTCGAAGACGATTACTACTACAAAATGGGCAGAGGGGAGTTCGCCGTCTGGCTGGCGGGGTATCTGTTCTCCTGGTCGGTCCTGGTGGCGGTGACCCTGTTATGGCTGTCGACGAGCCGCTTCTTCTTCTTCGTGGTCGTCTGGCCGTGGATGCTCGTGGCCGGCGTCTGCGTCCACGCCATGTATCATTTCTTCGAGGCTGTGGTCCAACGGGCGCGGGATGTCGGACTGGGCAAGGGAATCGCCTATGTCGCGGCCGTTCCCCCGCTCAACCTGGCCCTCTACGCCTTCCTCCTGCTCGCGCCCGGCAATCTCCGAAAGCCTGCCCGCCGCCGCAGGCGCAGGCGCGGGCCGGGCTGGCCATCCCGCGTCTCCGCCCGGCTGCTGCACTCGGCTCGAAATGCCCTGGCCGGACCGTCCTGCCCTGACGACGGGGCACCGGTTCCGTCGAAACCGGAATTGCTCTACGGTCCGCCGCCGGAGGGGCGATGGATTTCGAGTTTTCCGAAGAACAGGAGCAGTTCCGCGAGGCCGCCCGGGCGTTCGCCGAGGGCGAGCTCGCCCCGCGGGCGGCGGCGTGGGACGAGGACTCGGTCTTTCCGACGGAGGCGCTTCGCGCGGCGGCGGCGCTAGGCTTCGCCGGTCTCTATGTGCGCGAGGACGTCGGCGGCACCGCGTGCCGGCGGCTCGACGCGGCCATCGTTCTCGAGGAGCTTGCGGCCGGCTGCACCTCTACGGCGGCCTATATCTCGATCCACAACATGGCGGCGTGGATGATCGACGCGTTCGGGAACGAAGACCGGCGTCGCGCCTGGCTGCCGAAGCTCAACGCGATGGAGTGGTTCGCGAGCTATTGCCTGACCGAGCCGGGCGCCGGATCGGACGCCGCCTCTCTCGTCACTAAGGCGGTCCGCGACGGCGATGAGTATGTTCTGAACGGCGTCAAGGCGTTCATTTCGGGCGCCGGGAGCGCCGATCTCTACGTGACGATGGCGCGGACGGGCGGCGAGGGGCCTGACGGCATTTCCTGCATCGGCGTCGAGGCCGGCACTCCCGGGCTTTCCTTCGGCGAACAGGAAAAAAAACTCGGTTGGCACTCCCAGCCGACGGCAATGGTCTATTTCGACGATTGCCGGGTGCCCGCCGTCAACCGCATAGGCGCGGAAGGCGAGGGGTTCCGGATCGCCATGCAGGGGCTCGACGGCGGCCGGATCAATATCGGCGCATGCTCGATCGGCGGCGCGCGGGCGTGCTACGAGGCGGCTCGGACGTATGTGGGCGAGCGCCGCCAATTCGGCCGCGCAATAGCGGACTTCCAGATCACCCAGTTCAAGCTCGCGGACATGGCCACCGCACTGGAATCGGCGCGGCTGATGGTCTGGCGCGCCGCGGCGGCGCTCGATGCCGGCGAGGCGGATGCGACGCTTCGCTGCGCGATGGCGAAGCGGGTGGCGACCGATGCGGGGTTCGAGGTCTGCAACGAGGCCCTGCAGCTCCACGGCGGTTACGGCTATCTTCGCGATCATGCGGTGGAGCGCTATCTGCGTGACCTCCGCGTCCACCAGATTCTCGAAGGGACCAACGAAATCATGCGCGTCATCATCGCCCGTCGGCTCCTGGCGCAGGCCTGATGTCGGACCTCATCGAATTCAGCGTGACCGGAGCCCTGGGCCGCGTCCACCTCAACTCCCCGTCCACTTTCAATGCGTTGACCCGCGACATGTGCATCGCCTTTCGCGGGAGGCTGCGGGAGTGGGCGGACGACCCGGCGATCGGTGCGGTCGCGGTGTCCGGCGAGGGCGACCGGGCGTTCTGCGCGGGCGGCGACATTCGCGCGCTCTACGATTCCCATCGGGCCGGCGACGACACGACGAACATGTTTTTCTGGGACGAATACCGGCTCGATTTTGCCGTCCATCAATTCCCCAAACCCTATGTTGCGCTGGTCGACGGGATCGCGATGGGCGGCGGAGTCGGCATTTCGGTCCACGGCTCCCACCGCGTGATGACCGAGCGCACCACATTCGCGATGCCGGAATGCGGAATCGGGCTGTTCCCGGATGTCGGGGGGACCGAATTCCTGCCGCGCGCGCCCGGCGAACTCGGCATGTATCTCGCGCTTACCGGAGCACGAATGAAGGCGGCGGACGCGATCCATGCCGGGATCGGCACGCACTATGTGCCGAGCGCGAAGCTGGACGCTTTTCTGGAATGTCTATCGAATGCCGACCTGACCGGGGATGTCGCGTCGGTCGATGCCATTGTCGAGACATTTGCCGAAGACCCGGGGCCGGTCCAGGTTCGCGAGCACGCGCGTGTAATCGACCGCTGCTTCTCGGCGCCGACCGTTCCCGGCATCATCGACGCTCTCGAAGCCGAGGACGGGTATTTCGCGATCGAGACGGCCGATATTTTGCGCACCAAGTCGCCCACCAGCATGCTGGTGACCCATCGCCAGCTCCGTGGCGGAAACGGGCTCGACTTCGAAGCCGTCATGCGCCGGGAGTACCGCATGGCCTGCGCCTTCCTCTCCGGGCACGATTTCTTCGAGGGCATTCGGGCGGCGGTGATCGACAAGGATCGCAAGCCCCGCTGGAAGCCGGCGCGGCTGGAAGATGTGACAGAAGCGGATGTCGAGCGCTATTTCGCGCCGGTGGAGCGCGAACTCGCCTTCGACTGACGGGGGAGGAACCATGGCGGAGATCGGTTTCATCGGGCTCGGCAATATGGGCCGGCCCATGGCCTCCCGACTCATCGCGGCCGGCCACGCCGTGCGCGGCTTCGATGTGGCGCCGCCCGCCCGCGAAGCTGCCGGGGCGGTTGGGATCCCGCTGGCCGCGGATCTGGGAGCGGCCGTGGACGGCGCGGAGGCGGTATTCACCATGCTGCCGGCCGGAGAAGACGTGCGCGCGGTCTATTGCGACGCCGGCGGGCTGCTGGAGGCGGCCGATCCGGATACGCTGCTCGTCGATTCCTCCACCATCGATCTCGAAACCGCGCGCTCCGTCCACAAGGAGGCATCCGCCGGCGGCTTCGCGATGCTGGACGCGCCGGTGTCCGGCGGGGTCGGCGGGGCCGAGGCCGGCACGTTGACCTTCATGGTCGGCGGCGGCGAGGAAGCCGTTGCGCGCGGCGAGCCGCTGATGGCGGCGATGGGCCGCAACATCGTCCACGCCGGCGGGCCCGGCAACGGCCAGGCCGCCAAGATGTGCAACAACATGGTGTTGGGCGTTTCCATGATCGCGGTGTCGGAGGCCTTCGCGCTGGCCGAGCGGGTCGGGCTCGATGCGCAGACCCTGTTCGACATCGTCTCCACCGCGTCCGGCCAGTGCTGGTCGCTCACCAGCTATTGCCCGGTCCCGGGCCCGGTGCCGTCCTCGCCCGCGAACCGTGACTACCGGGCGGGCTTTACCGCGGCGATGATGCTCAAGGACCTCCGGCTCGCGCGGGGCGCCGCCCAGGCCAACGGCGCCAACGCGCCGCTCGGCAGCCACGCCGCTTCCCTGTACGAGCAGTACTGCGCGGACGGGGAAGGGGGCTCCGATTTCTCCGGCATCATCCGGATGTTGCGAAGCGGCGGCTGAACGATACCGCTTCCCGCGGCCGCCGGTTGACTCGACCCGGAGCCATTTCGATAGTCGCGGTCGCACGGATTTCTCTCACTCGGATCAGGCATGGCGGAACCGGAAATTCCCGGCGGTCTCAGGCTCGCCGCCGACATCGGCGGAACGTTCACCGACATCGCGGCTTTCGACCCGGCAACCGGAGCGCTCAGGCTCGGCAAGGCGCTGTCGACGCCTTCGCATCTGGTGGACGGAATCGCCGCCGGGGTGGAGCGGGCCGACGTCGCATTTTCCGACGCGGCGCTCTTCCTGCACGGCTCGACGATCGCCATCAACACGATGCTGGAACGGACCGGGGCGCGGGCGGCGCTGGTCATCACGAAAGGGTTTCGCGACATCTATGAGATCGGCCGGGTTAACCGGCCCGATTCCTACAACCTGTTCTTCAAGAAGCACCGCCCGCTGATCGAACGCGCGATGTGCTTCGAGCTCGACGAGCGGATGCTCGCCGAGGGCGAGCCGCTGAAGCCCCTCGATGAGACCGAAGTCCGCGCGCTCGGGGAGAAACTCGCGGCGCTCGATGTCGAGGCGGTCGCGATCCTGCTGCTGCATAGCTACCGCAACCCCGACCACGAGAGGCGGACCAAGGCAATCCTCGAATCGTGCCTGCCGGGCGCGTTCGTCACCGCGTCTTACGAACTGTCCCAGGAATACCGCGAGTTCGAGCGCTGCTCGACGGTTGCCGCGAACGCTTATATCGGCCCGGGCGTGCGTAGCTACCTGGACGGGATCGGCGACCATCTCGAAGCGCAATCCTTCCCCGGCGCGTTCCTGGTCGTGCAGTCGACGGGCGGGCTCTACGACGTTGCCCAGGCGCGCCACGATTGCGTCCACATGCTCGAATCCGGCCCCGCGGCCGGTGTCATCGCCGGGCGCGCGCTGGCCCGCGCGGTGGGGATCGAGAACGCGATCACCTTCGACATGGGCGGCACGACGGCCAAGTCCGGGGTGATCTACGGCGGCGAGGCGCTGACCACCGGGAGCGCCAAGATCGGCGGCTACGAGCAGGGCCTGCCGGTGCAGATCGCGATGATGGACATCTTCGAGGTCGGAACCGGCGGCGGGTCGATCGCGAGGACCGATGCGCAGGGCGCGCTCCGCGTCGGGCCCGAAAGCGCAGGCGCGAGCCCCGGTCCGGCCTGCTATGGAACCGGCGGGACGACGCCGACCGTGACCGACGCCAACCTGATCCTCGGGCGGATCGCCCCCGACAGGTTCCTGGGCGGCACCATGACGCTCGATCCCGACGCCGCGTTCGAGGCGATGAAGTCCGGTATCGCCGACCCGCTCGGAATGGACGTGGTGGAAGCGGCGGCGGGAGTCCTCCAGATCGCGGCGACCGCGATGTCGTTTGCCGTCAAGGGGGTTTCCACCGAGCGCGGACTCGATGCCGGCGAATTCGTGCTGGTGGCCTGCGGCGGTGCCGGGCCCCTGCATGCGAGCGCGGTCGCGCGCGAGATCGGCATGCGGGAAATCGTCGTGCCGCCCGCGCCGGGCCATTTCTCGGCGATCGGAATGCTGCACGCGGATCTCCGCTACGACTATGTGCGGACATGGTTCGCGCGGCTGGCCGAAGCGCCGCTGGACGAGGTCGAGCGCCTTTATGGCGAGATGGAAGCGGAAGGGCGCGCCGCGGTCGCCGCCACGGGCGCGGAGGTGTCGGAGATCGTCGTCGGACGCGCCGCCGACATGCGCTATGTCGGCCAGGAACACGCGGTCACGGTCGACCTCGCCGCCGAGCTGTTCGCCGCCGGCGATCGGGCGGCGATCAAGCAGCGCTTCGACGAGGTGCACGGGGTTCGCTACGGCACCTCGGCGCCCGACGAGCCGGCCGAGCTGGTGAGCCTGCGGACGACGGTTTCCGGCCTTCTGCCCAAGCCGCCCGCGGTGCGGGGAGACGAAGGCGGCTCGGCCGATCCGGCCCCGTTCGAAACCCGCCGCATCTACTTCTCCGAGACCGGCGATTTCGTCGCCGCGCCAGTCTATGCCAGGGCGGACATCGGCGCCGGTGCAACGCTAGACGGGCCGGCGGTGATCGAGGAGGCGGCATCGACGACGCTGCTGCTGCCGGGCGACCGTCTCCGCGTCGACGAATTCGGAAATCTCCGGATCCGCGTCGGATCGGGCGCGCTATGAACGGCGACCGCCCCCGCGTCGATCCCGTGGTTACCGAGCTGGTTCGGAACGGCGTGATCGCCATCACAGAGGAGATGAAGACCAACCTCACCCGCACCGCCTACAACATGATCATCTACGAGGCCCTCGACTTCACCGTGGGACTGTTCACCGCGAGGGGCGAAACCGTATCGATCGGGCTCGGGCTGCCGATGTTCATCCGCGGCATGGCGGAGACGGTGAAGGCGAAGCTCGCGCATTTCGGCGACGACATCGTGCCGGGCGACATCCTGCTGACCAATGATGCCTACATCACTGGCAGCCACCTCAACCATCTGACCTTCAGCATGCCGATTTTCGACAACGGCACGCTGGTCGGGTTCGCGGTCTGCATGGCGCACTGGCCGGATATCGGCGGCACCCTCGACGGGATGACGACCGACATCTATTCCGAAGGGCTGCAGATTCCGATCCTCAAGTACCGGAGGGCCGGCAAGGTCAACCAGGACCTGCTCGACATCCTGAGAATGAACGTCCGCCTGCCGGAGCGCGCGATGGGCGATCTCCGTGCTCAGCTGACCGCAATCTCGAGCGGAGAGCGGCGCTTTCTCGAATTGATACGCCGCTACGGCCGCGAGGCGGTGCTCGACAGCATCGCGGCGATCATGGACCAGTCCGAGGCTGCCGCCCGCGAACGCACGCTCGCGATACCCGACGGCGTCTACGAGGCCGAGTCGTTCATGGACGATGACGGCGTCGACATCGCGCAGCCGGTCCCGATCCGCGTCAAGGTGATCGTCGAAGGCGAGAGGATGACGGTCGATCTCTCCGACGTGTCGGAGCAGGTGAAAGGGTTCTACAACTCGGGCGTGACCACCGGGTTCGCCTGTTCCCAGGTCGCTTTCAAGTGCCTGACCTCGCCGACCGACTATCCGATCAACGACGGCAGCTTCCGCAACCTCGACGTGGTCGTGCCGATGGGGCGGATCGTCAGCGCCGAGAAACCCGCGCCGATGCGCTGGTGGATGACCTTTCCCATGACCATCGTCGACACGGTGTTCAAGGCGCTGGCGCCGGCGATTCCCGACCGCATCGTCGCCGGGCATCATGCCGACCTCATCATCGGCATGCTGAACGGCGTCAATCCCGACACGTCGGAATTCTATATCGCCTTCATCGGTCCGACGGGCGGAGGCTGGGGCGCGAAACAGGCGGAAGACGGGAACAGCGCCACCATCTGCATGAACGACGGGGATACCCACAACAGCCCGGTCGAGCAGCTCGAAGCCAAGTACCCGCTTCTGTTCGAGTCCCACGCGCTGCGCCCGGATTCCTGCGGCGCCGGGAGACAGCGGGGCGGGCTCGGAATCGAGAACGTGGTCCAGGCCCGCGCGCCGCTCACCGTCAACACCCAGATCGACCGCGTGCATTGCGCCCCCTGGGGTCTCGCCGGCGGCGGCGATGCGACGGGAAATTCGGTGGCTCTGCGCCGCGACGGTACCTGGCGCGAGGATTTCCCCAACGCAAAGGTATTCACCGCCAGGCTCGGCCCCGGCGAAGCGTTCGCGCTGCGCTCCGGCGGCGGCGGCGGGTTCGGCCCGTCGCTGGAACGCCCGCTCGAGGCCGTCGCGCACGATGTCCGCCAGGGTTACGTCACACCGGAGGCCGCGTTTCGCGACTACGGCGTGGTGTGCGACGCGGATACGCTGGCGGTCGATGTCGAGGCGTCGGAGAACATCCGGGCCGCCAAGGCCACGCTTGCCGCTGCCGGCGAGACGCCCGGGGGCTGAGCCGCCCTAAAACCCGGCTTGCGAAGCCGGTTTGATCGAGATCGCGAAGCTTGCGCCGGTGCCCCCGCAGCAGGGGCACGAGATCGAATCGAAAATCTCGCGGCGGCGCTCCGGCGAGATCTCGGTGTCGACCAGCAACTCCTCCACCTGGCGGCGAATCGCAGAGTGGATCGGATCCGGCGGTTCGGCCGTGTCGCCTGCGGGGACGGCATCGCCGGGCCGGGAGTTCTCCGCCTCGCGGGCGGCGCGGTAGAGCGAGCGGAAGGGGCCGGTGAGGTTGAGATAGCGACGGTCGTCCATCCCGCCCGGCATGGCGGTTCAGTTCTGCGGCGCGCCGGGGTGGATGACGACCCCCTCCAGCCGCTCGACATAGCGCAGGAAGCGGTACTTGTCCTCGATCCCGTCGGTCGGCTTGCGGTCCTTCCACTCCCAGGGATGCTTGCCCGGCTCGATTTTGGCGACCAGGTAGCCCATCTCCCCGTCGTCGAGCATCGTCGAGAAACGCTCGGCCAGCGCGTCCGGGCGGTCGACCGTCGCGCAGTTGAGGCAGCCGGCTCCTTCGGCCATGCGCGCGAGATCGGTGTTCTTCGAGGTCAGAGTGGGCGGTCCGCCGATGTTTTCGTAAATGCCGTTGTCGAAGACGAGGACCGTCAGGTTGGGCGGGCGCTCGGCGCCCAGCGTGCACAGGATCCCGGTGTTCATCAGCATCGAGCCGTCGCTTTCGAAGGCGACGATACGACGATGCGGCAGCGATACCGCGAGCCCGAGCGCGGTCGACGTGACCGAGCCGAGGACGCCGGTGAAGAAGGTGTTGTCGGCGTCAGGCTTCAGATTCCACCAATCGTCCCAGGTCGCTCCGATCGAGGTCGTTACCAGGTCCTCGGCCGCGATCGACGGCGCGATCGCGCGGAAAGCGTCAATCCTTTGCATAGGCCGGGAGCTCCACGCAGTTGCCCGAGAACACCAGCGCGACCGGCCAGTTGCTGCCGTCGGCGTGCTTGAACGCGCGCTTTATCGCCGGCTTGATCTCGTCGGGCTCGGTGACGAAGCGGTGCGGGATGCGGAGCGCGTCCAGGATGGGCGCCATGGTCTGAGCGTGGTTGTGGCCCCACCAGTTCTGCTCGCCCCATTCGCCCCGGTAACTCATCGCCATCACCATCGGCAGGGCGTGCTGGAAAGCGAGGCGGGCGACCGGCTCGCAGCACTGGCGGATGCCCGAATTCTCCATGATCATCATCGCCCGCTTGCCCGCGAGGTAGGTGCCGGCGCAGATCCCCGGCATGTCGGCTTCGTTCGAGACCTGGATGTAGCGGATCGCATTGTCTGCCGCGCACAGGCGATAGACGCTCGCCAGCAACGATTCGGGGAGCGCGGTCACGACCTCGACGTCGGCCTCCTTCAGCCCCTCCACGAACAGCCGCGCATATTCGGGAGCCGCGCCGCCCGTCATGACTCGTTCCCTTCCGCTTTCTCTCGGAAGTTGTCGGCGAAGGCATGACCGAGGTCGCGGGCCTTCTTCTTCATCACCCCGAGTCCGAACTTGCCCAGTCGGCCGAACACCGAGACGTCCGACGCATAGGCGATCTCCGTTCCGCCCTCCGTCTCGGAAAGGGAGAGCGTGCTCGTCGCGTTGAGCGTGCTGGCGCGGCCGCCTTCCTCTCCCTTGGTGGTCGAAGATGCGAAATGCGGCGCACGCTCCTCCGTCTTCTCCACCGTGACCGTGAAAATCGTCTTGATCGGGCCCACCGCGACCCTGATGTCGGCCTTGTAGGTGTCCGGGCCGGTCACTTCGATCTGCTGGCAACCCGGGATGCACGGCCCCACTATCTCCGGGTCGGTGATCATCGACCAGACCCTCTCCAGCGGCGCATCGACGGTGAAGCTGTCCTCGATCTTCAAACCGAACCTCCCCGGACGGCGGCATCCTATGGAGCGTTCGGCGGGGTCGCAACCGAGCCCGCGCGATTCGACGACGGAAGGCTCCCGCCCTTGCCTTTTCTCGGTCATGGCCGGGGGGGGCCGCCCATCCACGTGGTTTTTTGTTTGCGTTGGGAGGTCGGAAAACCCAAAACAAAACGTGGATGGTCGGCCTCCGCCGACCGTGACGACGTCGGGGTTTAAGAATGCTGACCATGGTCTCCGCGATGGATCGGGCCCGCCGGCTCTATGGAGCGCGGCCGGCGGTGGTCGACGACGAGGGGACTTTCACCTGGAACGAATTCGTCGACCGCGCGCGCCGCGCGGCCTCGGTGCTGGACGGGCTCGGGGTCGGCGGGGGCGACCGCTACGCGATTCTCTCGCGCAACACCTTCCGCAATGCCGAGCTGATGCATGCCGGGTACTGGTCGGGCCGGGTGCCCGTGCCCATCAACATCCGGCTCGCCGGCCCGGAAATCCGCCATATCCTCGACGATGCGGGCTGCAAGCTGCTGGTCGTCGACGAGGCGCTGACGGAGCTCGCGACGGCGGACGAGCTTGCCCCCTGGCGCGACCGCACCCTTCTGGTTGCCGCGGAGACGCGGGATTCCCCCTGGCCGCAATACGAGGCCCTGTTGGCGGATGCGGCTCCGGCCGGCGCGCATGAGCCGGTCGAGGACGACACCGCGATCCTGCTCTACACCGGCGGTACCACGGGGCGGTCCAAGGGCGTGCCGCTGAGCCACCGCAACGTGTTCGCCAACGGCCAGCAATGCGCGATCGCGCTCGGCGCCAGGACCGACGACGTATTCCTCCACGCCGCGCCGATGTTCCATTCGGCCGACCTGCTGGGGACCGCTTACACCCTTCAGGGCGCGGCGCACATGTTCCTGCCCGTGTTCTCGCCCGAATCGGTGCTGCGGGCGATGGAGACGCACGGGGTGACCGTCGCCTTCCTCGCCCCCACCATGATCATCATGATCCTCCAGGATCCCGCCTTCGAGAATTTCGACCTCGGGAAGCTCCGCCTGGTCTTCTATGGCTCCTCGCCGATGGCGGTGGAGTGGATCCGCCGCGCGATGGAGGCGTTGCCAGGCGCCCAAATCCAGCAGGGTTATGGGCTCACCGAAACGTCGCCCATCCTGACCACGCTCGACCCCGGGGAACACCGCGAGGCGCTGGAGAGCGGACGCTACGATCGGCTCAAGGCGGCCGGCCGGCCGGTCACCGGCGTCGACATGCGCATCGTGGACCGGAACGGCGACGAGGTGCCGCTCGGCGAGGCGGGGGAGGTGGCGGTGCGCGGTCCCAACGTCACGAGCGGCTACCTCAACCGGCCGGAGGAAACGGCGTCGGCGTTCCGCGGCGGATGGTTCCACACCGGCGACATCGGGCGGATGGACGAAGAGGGCTTCATGTACCTCCTCGACCGGAAGAAGGACATGATCGTCACCGGCGGCGAGAACGTCTATTCCTCCGAGGTCGAGGCGGCGCTCTATCAGCATCCCGGCGTCAGCGAGGCGGCGGTGGTCGGGGTGCCCGACGAGACCTACGGCGAGGCCCTGTTCGCGGTCATCGTCCCGGCGCCCGGCGTCTCTCTCGACGTGGAGGGCATGATCGCCCATTGCCGGGAGCGGATCGGCGGTTACAAGATCCCCCGCCGCATGGCGTTCGTCGACGAGATGCCCAAAAGCGCGATGGGCAAGATTCTCAAAACGGAGCTTCGCCGCATCTATGGCGGAGACAAGGCGTAGCAGGAGTCGGCATGAAGAACACGCTCAAGCCGGGGCTCACCGTAACGCGACGGTTCGACATTTCCCGTGAAAGCACGATCGACGTGCTGGGCGAGGACCGCCGGGTCTACGCGACGCCCGCCATGGTGCGCGACATCGAGGTCGCCTGTCTCGGGATGATCGCCGAACATCTCGACGAGGGCGAGGCGACGGTCGGCATGCGGGTCGAGGTCGATCATCTGGGCGCCTCCCTCGAGGGCTCCTGGGTCGAGGTCACGGGCACCATCGCGGAAATCGAGGGCCGGCGTATCGCTCTGGATGTGGAAGTTCGGGACCCAATGGACCTGGTGGGCAAGGGCCGCCACGTCCGCTTCGTGGTCGACCTCGCGCGCCAGGCCGAGCGGGTCGACGCCAAGCGCGCGCAGCTTGCCGGCGAAGGCCGATGATCGACGCGAA
The DNA here is from genome assembly GCA_022823775.1 of Defluviicoccus sp. Lineage (GTDB taxonomy): Bacteria > Pseudomonadota > Alphaproteobacteria > MPNO01 > MPNO01 > MPNO01. The sequence goes on from JAJEHI010000162.1 coordinate 68,887, forward strand.
GCGGCGGCTGATCGTCGCGCTCGACGTCAGAACGGTCGACGAGGCGCGGGGCCTGATCGCTACGCTCGGCGAGTCCGCCGCTTACTACAAAATCGGGCCGTGGCTCCTCTACGCAAAGGGGATCGAGGGGCTTATCGACCTCGTGCTGGAGTCCGGAAAGGAGCTCTTCCTCGACTGCAAGATGTACGACATCGGCGAGACGGTGCGCGAAGGCGTGGCCCGTGCCGCCGAGCGCGGGGTCAGCCTGGTGACCGTCCACGGCAATCGCGACATCCTGCTTGCCGCCAACGAGGCCAAGCGGGGCTCCGGCCTCAAGGTGTTCGCGATCTCGGTGCTCACCAGTCTCGACGACGACGACATGCGCGAGATGGGCTATCTCCGGCCCGTCGAGGAGCTGGTCGAAGCCCGGGTCAGGAAAGCGATGGAATACGGTTGCGACGGGCTGATCGCCGCGCCGCGGGACGCGGCCAGGATCCGCACGATCGCTCCCCCGGGCAGGCTCCTCCTGGGAACGCCGGGCGTGCGTCCGGCCGGCCATGGACAGGACGACCACAAGCGCGGCGGCACGCCCGCCCAGGCGATCGGGGCAGGAGCCGATTACATCGTGATGGGCCGGCCCATCGTTCGCGCCGACGATCCGGTGTCGGTCGCGCGCGCGGTTACCGCCGAGATGCAGACCGCCTTCGCAAACCGGGAGGAGTGCTAGCGTGCCGTTCTTCAAATCGCTGCCGGAAGACGCCGGTCCGGGCAATGTCTTCGAGGCCTATCCCGAGATCTACCTGCCCTGGGCGGACACCAGCCAGGCATTGATGCGCGGCCCGTCGCCGCTCACGCCCGGCGAGCGCGAGGCGATCGCGGCCTTCGTCGTCGGCACCGCGAACTGCCGCTACGCATGGGTGGCCCATCGCGCCGCCGCGGTCGCCTGGGGGATGGACGGAGACGCCATCGAAAAGGCCGTCGAAGACCTCGAATCCGCCCCGGTCGACGAACGCCTCAAGCCGCTATTTGCCTACGCGAGGAAACTCACCCTGACCCCGACCGAAGTCGGCCAGGAGGACGCCGACGCGGCGTTCGCCGCCGGTTGGGACGAGAAGGCGCTGCACGATGCCATCGCGGTGACCGCGCGGATGAACTTCATGTGCCGGCTGGTCCAGGGTTACGGCTTCACCCCGATGAGTCCCGAGAAGGCGCGGGCGAATGCCGAAAGCCGAAAAAAGCTGGGCTACCGCAATCTCTACCCAAAATTCGCCGACAAGCGGTAGCACGCCGTCCGCGAGGGGCTAATATAGGGTTCGGTTTACGCAGTGGGGCCCGCCGGGTACGCCGTCCCGGCGGTCGATAAAGCAAACGGGGGAAATAATGGTAGCCGTCAAATTGTCAAACGCCGCGGCAGGGATCGCTCTCGCCGCTTTCGTGGGTCTGGTTGCCCTGGCGCCGGGTCAGGCGGTGGGCGCCGAAGACGTGAATCAGGTCGCCGAGAAACGCAGCATGGCCATGAAGGCGATGGGCGGCTCGATGCGGACGATCAAGGGTTTCGTCGGCGGCCGGGGCTCGAAGGACGATGTCGTCAAGGCCGTAGCCGTGATCGCATCGACGGCGCCGAAGATCGCGTCGCTTTTTCCCAAGGGGACCGGCATGGAGGCCCTACCCAAGTCCGAAGCCAAGCCGGAAATCTGGGCGAAGTGGGACGAATTCACCGCCGCCGCCAAGACGCTCGGCGACAAGGCCGCTGTGCTCGCGGCCGCCGTCGATACCGGCGACAAGGGCAAGATCGGCGCGGCGTTCGGCGATCTGGGCCAGGTCGGCTGCGGCGGATGCCACCGGGTGTTCCGTCAGAAACGCTGAAAGCGCAGGTCGGACAGGCTCAGAACGCTATCCGGGCCAGTTCGATCCCGCCGAGCACGATCGCGGCCGAAACCGCCAAAACGACGATCGCCCGTCCGTCGCCCGCGATGCGCGGTTCCTTGAACGCGGCCGGCACCGGACCTCGCCCGGTCACCATGGCGCCGGTGAGGTTCTCGCGCTTGTAGATCAGGTGAAACAGGATTGCCGCGAGGTGCAATCCCACCAGGACCAGAAGAATGTCGACGACGAGCGCATGGAGTTCGGACGCCTCGCGCGCCAGATCGTAGCTTACGAGGAACGATAGCGGCCCCTCGTGGAGCCCGTCGACGTCCGCCGCGAACAGGCCGAGACCGGTCTGCAGCAGCAGCAGAGCCAGCATGGCGAGAACGGAAAGCCCCCCGAGCGGGTTGTGGCCGCCATAAAGGTCGGGCACGCGGCGCGGGACTGTCCGGATGTAGGAAAAAATCGTCGCCGGGGAGCGGACGAGTTTGACGAGCCGCGACGTTTCGCTTCCCACGACACCCCAAAAGACGCGCGCCACGACCAGCACGAGGAGCGCCTGACCCGCCGGAATGTGGATGTCGAACTGCCCGCGGCTGCCGCTCACGAAACAGACCACGAACAGGATCGCCAGCACCCAGTGAAAAACCCGTGTCGGACGGTCCCAGATACGGACTCTTCGCGTGGCCTCGCCCTGAGTGTCGGGATCTCGATCCGCCACGTCTTACCCCCTGCCGTCGTCCCCGGAACGCCGCCAAGCTTCCCCCGCGCCGCCGCGGGCCGTCAAGGCGGGTCGGCGAGTGCCCGGCAGCGACTCCCGGTCGCCGCGTGCCGATGCTAGGCTTGCCCGAGCCTTGCCCGCGAGGATCCGATTTCCCCAACGGATCGATATGCCATGGTTCGCTCCAACCCTGTTGTCCGGTTCCTGTTCCTTTCCTGTCTGGCTGTCGCGTCGCTGGGCACCGCCGCCGGGGCGCAGTCGATCGAGGCGACGCGGTCGGCCTATGCGGAAGGGAGGTTCGCCGATGCGGTCCGGATCGGCGCGGCCCTCGGCACTTCCGAAGGCTATGCGCTGGCCGCGGGATCGCTGGCGATCCACGGATATTACTTTGCGCCCGACGATGAGGCGGAGGCCTTGCTGGAAGAGGCCACGGCGCTGGCGCGGAAAGCGAT